>NZ_JBFRFQ010000016.1:0-118586 GCF_052114905.1 Nocardia sp. 2TAF39 | reverse complement strand
CACAAAAGCGTTGCCGCGCTGGAGAAAGACGTCCGCGCCTGGATCACCAACTGGAACGAGAACCCCAAACCCTTCGTCTGGCGCAAAACAGCCGAGGAAATCCTCGACTCCCTAGCGAAATATATGGCGAAAATTTCGGGACCGACACAGTAGTGCTGGACGAACGTGGAGATTGTCGCGAAGGTGCACGCGGAATGTGTTGTGCTCGACTATGATCCACCAGAAGTAGATCCGAACGTCCTGATCTACGCCAGTCGTCTCACGGGCCCCTCACTCCCTCCTCGGCGTGGCCGTCTCAGACGATTTCCCGCCATGGCTGTAGGGTAAGTAGTGCTCGGTCCGGCACGTTTGCCCGGCGATCGCGCGGGCATCCGGGGAAGACGTCGCATCATGCTGGGAGGACCGATGGCTACCGAAGACCGGACCGCCGTGTTCGACGCGGTAGTCGCGGCGGCGGACTATCCCATGCTGGTGGTCACCGTCCAGGCCGGTGGTCGGCGCGCCGGATGTCTCGTCGGTTTCACGACGCAGGTGAGTATCGAGCCGCGCCGATTCCTGGTCGGCCTGTCCAAACGCAACCACACCTACCGGGTCGCGGAGCGTGCCGAGCGGCTGGCCGTGCATGTGCTCGGCAGCGAGCAGCTCTCGCTGGCCCGGCTCTTCGGCGGGGAAACCGGTGACGATATCGACAAGTTCGTGCACTGCGACTGGCACGTCGGCCCCGGCGGTGTGCCGGTGCTCGGCACGGTGCCCAGCTGGTTCAGCGCCCGAATTCTCGAACGACACGACTTCGGCGACCACGTCGGGGTGCTGCTCGAGCCGGAGGACGGCGCGGCGCCCCGACACCCGGCCGAGACACTGCGCTATCACGCGGTAGCCCGCTTGAGCGCGGGCCACCCGGTGTGAGACGGACCGCCTATCGCTGCTGACCGGCCGACGCGGTTGAGAGTCCGAAGCGTTCGGCGAAGGCCGACAGCTCGTCGCGAGCAACTTCCGGATCAGCCGTGCTGGCGCTCACCACGATTCGGGTGACGCCCTGCGCGGCAAGACTTTCGACGCGTTCGAGTGGCATATCGATCGATCCCCAGCGGGTGTACTCGAACGTCTCGATGCTTCGGCCGGCCGCGGCGGCCGCGGAGCGGGCGATCTCCAGCTGGCTGTCGCGTTCCACCGGTCCGAGCATGCCGCCGGGAAAATAGCCGTCGCCGCGGAAGCCGGCGCGCCGGGCGGCGGCCCGGCTCGATCCGCCCACATGGATCGGCAACTGCTCGCACCCAGCGGGTTTGGGGAAACTGCAGAGGTTCTCGAAGTGGAAGAACTCGCCATTGAAGCTCACGCCGTCAGCGCCGCCTGACCACAGCAGGCGCAGCACGTCGATGGCCTCGTCGGCACGACGGCCGCGGGTGCCGAAATCCACGCCTGCCGCCCGAGCCTCGCCGGGCAGGGTGCCTAGCCCCACCGTGAGCAACCGCATCCGTCCCTTGGACAGCACATCGATGGTCGCCAGGCGCTTGGCCAGGACTACCGGGTGGTGATAGGGCAACAGCAGCACCGCCGTTCCGAGCAGGATCCTGTTCGTCGCGGCGGCCACGAAACTCAGTGCGTCGAGCGGGTCGGCATAGGGCAGCGACGGCGTGATTTCCATGGGTCCGATCGTCGCGCCGGGGTACAGCGCGATGTGCTCCGGCAGGTAGAGGGCCTCGAAGCCACAGCGCTCGGCATGCTGGGCGTAGTCGATCAGCCGGTCGGGATCGGCGCCGAAGAACGGCGTGCTGTAGCTGACCGCGAACTTCACTGCAGATCCTCGATCCTGTCGTATTCGCACGCCGCGGCGAGTCGGCCGTGCAACCGATGTCGAACGGTCTCCAGCCGCTCGATGTAGGAGTCGACCTCGGCCAGTTTGCGCCGCAAGGTGGAAACCGAGTCCGGGCAGATGTCACCGGAACCATTGCCCGCCCGAAGGCAGGCGACGAACGGGCGGATGTCGTCGAGGTCTAAGCCCTCGCCGAGCAGTGCCCGTATCTTCCGCACGACCAGCAGCTCCGCCTCGTCGTAGGAGCGGTATCCGTTGGCGGCGCGCTGCGGCTGCACCAGGCCGTGCTCCTCGTAGTAGCGCAAGGCGCGGGTACTGGTGCCCGTCCGCTGCGCCAGTTCACCGATCCGCATTCATCCTCCTCGACCCGAACCTCACGGCAACGCTAAACCTTCTCGCCGACGTCAAGGCAAGCCGAAGCCTTCTCGCGACTACCAATCCACCGAGCCGAGTTCGTGCAGCCTGCGGAACACCATCATCGAGCCGGGGGCGACGTGGTCCATCGCGGCGTATTCGCTGACGGTGAAGTAGCGCAGTTCGGCGATTTCGCTGGTCGGTTGAGGTTCACCGTCGAGTTCCGCGGTGAAACAGGTCATGTGCAGGCGGGTGCCGGGGGTATGGCCGTACGCTTCGGCGAGAAACACCCCCAGCTCATCGAAGGACGCGACGCCGACACCCAGTTCTTCGCGCACTTCCCGGTGCAGTGCCGCTACGGGGGTTTCGCCGGGGTCGATCTTTCCGCCTGCCATGTAGAAGACGTCCTTGCCGACCGATCGCGCCTGCAGCAGGCGACGATCCCGGACGTGGGCCAACGCCGCGGTGCGAATCACCGGCTCACTGTACTGAGCGGTCGAAGCCGGGCGCCAACCGGTTTTCAGCCGGCTGCCGATTGCTGTTCTGGAACGCACTGCATCTGCCGGGGCACCGGGTGCTGTTCACGGGCGACATGCTGGCTAACGCTCGCGGTGCCACCATGCCGGGAGTCTTCAACATCGACAGCGTCGCCGTGGAGCGCGCTGTGCTCCGGTTCGCCGAGCTGGATGTCGACACGATCTGCGTCGGCCACGGTGATGTCCTCCGTGGCGCCGCCGCCGCTGTCCGGCGGTCTCGGCACGGTGCGCGCCTGGTCTCGGGGTTGTTCGGACGTCGGTGCCCGTCCTCGGGCCGGAGGAGACCCGACCGGCTGTTCGATCAGAGTTGAGCGGTGTGTTCGCACGGAGGTAGACCGTCGGCGCGGCGTAGGACGTCGGCGACAGACTCCAAGTAGAGCAGGGTGCGCATGGAGGTGCCTGTCACAGCTTGGCCGAGGCGGCGCAGGGACGAATTGTCCAGGTGCGCGATCACTTCTGCGTCTTCGGCCTGGTCGAGGCCGGGGTCACAGGCGAAATAGCCGGGATCGAGGCCGAAGACATGGGCGAGTCCGGTGCGGGTTCGCTCCGGGAGCGTGGTGGCCTGCCCGCGGCGAAGGCGCGCCAGATAGCCGGGGGACATGTTGTACCCGGCCGCGGTCATCCATCCCGCGACCGTCTCGTCGGCCAGCGGGCGCCCGTGCGCACGCTCCCACATCTCGAATGCAAGATTCAATCGGGTTGTGACATCGATGTCCACGAGCGCCTCACCTTCTGGCGGTATCGCCTGTTGACGGGTCGAACATTGACTCGACCGTAGCGTGGGAGACTGCGGTCGCCGTGATTTCGTGGCAAATGTCCGGTTAACTAGGGGGCGGAACGTACTCGACCCCCGGTTTTGTCGGGATTGTGGCAGTCGAAATCATGGGCTGCGTCAAATGTTTCGGGCCGCGGCGGTGACGAGACGGCGGCGCCGCGGTCGACATGCCGTCGCGCAACGGCGTGTCGGCACACGGATCGGGGCCTTTCTGATTGCCTGAGCACTGAGCTACTAGCGTGGAAGCACCGTCCGTGTCGCGAATTCCGGGTCGGTCGGAGTTCGAGCGTCGACCCGGGGCACGGCGGGCCTACCCAGCGAATTCGAGGAGGTGCGAGTGCGACTGAGTTCCGAGGAGGCGCGCGGGCGGTTCGCGGACAGTCCCGTCGCGCGGCTGGCAACTGTCTCGGCCTCGGTGCGCCCGCATGTGGTTCCGATCGTGTTCGTCGTGGTCGGCGACATCATCTACACCAGCATCGACGCCAAGCCGAAGACGACGATGCAGCTGCGACGGCTCGCGAATATCGAGGCCAACCCGGCGGTCGCCGCGCTCGTCGACTTCTACAGCGACGACTGGAATCAACTGTGGTGGGCACGTGCCGACGGCGCCGCCCGCATCGCGGACCCGGCCGAGGCGGAGACGGCGAAACGGCGATTGGCCGCACGCTATCCGGACTACACCGCCCAGCCACCGCCAGGGCCTGTGATCAGCATCGATGTCGCGCGATGGTCTGGATGGCGGGCGCGCTGAGCATTCGGTGCCAGGTGCCAGGTGCCAGGTGTCAGGTGCCAGGTGCCAGGTGCCAGGTGCCAGGTGCCAGGTGCCAGGTGCCAGGTGCCCAGGTCGGCGGTTTCGATCAGGTCCGCGAACCGCGCGATGATCTCGGCGATGTCGACCCGATCGCGGCGCGGTGCGCCGCTGTTCCGGACGGGAGCGGGTTGCTACTGATCGTCCGTCGTCAGCTCGCTTGCGCGGCGGATGCCGAAGATGTTGCGGACAATTGGGCCGAAAATGGGCGTAGACCGTGAATTTGAATTCTAAGGCGCTCACCAATAGAATTATTTTCATCAGACTAGTCGAGATGGTGCAGAATATTCATACTTCTGACGAGCGGTGATTCCTTTCGTACGGATCATCGGCAGCCGTCCATCGACGATCAGGAGTGCAGGTGAAAATCGGAATCCCCGCCGAGGTCAAGAATCACGAGTACCGCGTGGCGTGCACGCCGGCCGGCGTGCACGAGCTCGTGTCGCGCGGGCACGAGGTGTACCTGGAGACGGGCGCCGGGCGCGGCTCGGCCTTCGAGGACGAGGCGTACACCGTCGCGGGTGCGCGGGTACTGGACACCGCCGACGAAGTCTGGGGAACCGCTGATCTGGTGCTCAAGGTGAAGGAGCCGGTGGCCGAAGAGTACGGGCGGCTGCGCGAGAACCAGGTGCTGTTCACCTACCTGCACCTGGCCGCGTCCAAGGAGTGCACCGACGCATTGCTGAGCTCCGGCAGCACCGCGATCGCCTACGAAACCGTGACCGGACGCGACGGCTCCCTGCCGCTGCTCGCGCCGATGAGCGAGGTCGCGGGCCGGTTGGCCGCACAAGCCGGCGCCTACCACCTGATGCGCAGCGGCGGCGGGCGCGGCGTGCTGATGGGCGGCGTGCCCGGCACCAGGCCCGCCAAGGTCGCCGTGCTCGGCGCGGGCGTCGCGGGCGGGAACGCGATCGCCGTCGCGCACGGCATGCGCGCCGATGTCACCGTGCTGGATCTGAACATCGCGCGCCTACGCGAGATCGACGTGCAGTACCGCGGCCAGGTGCGGACCATCATGTCGAACAAGCTCGAGGTGGATACCGCGGTTCGCGAGGCGGACCTGGTGATCGGCGCGGTGCTGGTGCCGGGTGCCAAGGCGCCGACCCTGGTGTCCCACGACCTCGTCGGGCAGATGAAGCCGGGCTCCGTGCTGGTCGATATCGCGATCGACCAGGGCGGGTGCTTCGCGGACTCACGGCCGACCACGCACGCGGAACCGACCTACCGGGTCCACGAGTCGGTGTTCTACTGCGTCGCCAATATGCCCGGTGCGGTCCCCAACACCTCGACCGTTGCGCTCACCAATGCCACGCTGCCGTACGTGGTCTCGCTCGCCGAACGCGGTTGGCGCGATGCGGTGGCGGCCGATCCGGGTCTCGCCGCAGGGCTGAGCACCCATCGCGGAGCGCTGTTGTCGGAGTCGGTGGCGCAGGCGCACGGTTACGTGACGGAAAGCCTGGCCGCGTAACGGTTCGCCAGCGATGCGTCCGTTATGTAGATCCCGAACGCGGGCGCATGTGCTCGAAGATAAGGATCGTTTCGGTCGAGGCGACTGCCGGATGGGCGCTGAGGTGATTCAGGACGAATACCCGCAGCTCGTCGGTGTTGGCGGTGGCGACATGAATGAGGTAGTCGTCGGCGCCCGCGATGAAATACACGTTGAGCACCTCATCGAGCGCCGACATGCGCTGCCCGAACTCGGCGAGCTGCCTGCGCGCGCTCGCGTGCAGGCGCACCGCGACCATGGCTTGCAGGTTGCGGCCGAGCGCAGCCGGGTCGATGTCGGCGTGGAATCCGCGAATGACGCCGCGCTCCACCAGCGCTCGCACCCGCCCGAGGCAGGTGGAGGGTGCGATGCCGGCGGCCGCGGCGAGCGCGTTGTTCGTCATGCGCCCGTCCCGCGCGAGCTGGTCGAGCAGGATCCGGTCGATGTCGTCGATCGGAGCGCCCGACGGCGGGTGGCCGGGCGCGACCGGGCCGCGTGTTGAGTCGGTCTTGCGCATGACCCGACGGTACCGAATCTGGTTCGCCATGCAGCCGGTCTCGATGAAGATTCTTCGGCTATGAACGGCGGCCGGGTTGCTCGTGTCTCGGGAAGCGGGTCGCGCTGCCCGGACGCGGATGCGGACGCGCCTGCTCCACCTGCGCCGCCACCGTGAGGATTGTCGTCTCGCCGTTCGCGGGCCCGACCAGTTGAACCGACAGGGGAAGCCCATCGTCGCCGACGCCCGCGGGCAGGGCGGCCGCAGGATTGCCGGTGACGTTCCACAGGGCGGTGTAAGCGACCATCGGGAGGGAGGCGAGCTGGGCGCCCACTGTGTTCGCTCCGTCGAGGACGCCGAGTCTGGGTGGGCGGATCGCGATGGTCGGGGTGAGCAGCAGATCGCACTCGGTGAAGATCCGATCGACCTTGCGCGCCGAGGATTCTCCTTGCCGGATCGCCCATTCGACGACGGGCCGCCGAGCCCATGCGCCGAGCGCGACCGTTTGCTTGGTCCGGCGTTCGAGCCGTTCCGGATGGTCCACTTCGGCTATCTCGGCTCGTACGCCGCCGAAGAACTGGGGGAAGAAGGCGCCCGTCGAATTCGGGTAGTCAGGGTCGATCTCGACCACCGTATGCCCCAGTTCCGCAAGGAGCTTCGCGGTGTCGCGAACCGCGCGGGCCTGCAGCGGATCCGTTTTCACCAGCGGCGGCATGGGCGTTTTCATGCTGTAGCCGATCCGCAGCGGTTGCGCCGCCTTGCGGGCCGCCGCCTCGAACGACATCACCGGTTCGGAAGCCTGGAATCGGTCGCTCGGCGCGTTGCCGCGGATGACGTCGTAGACGATCGCGGCATCGAGCACGCCGCGAGTCAGCGGCCCCGCGACACCCAACGCCCACCACAGGTGCTCGTTCGGCGCGTTCGGCACCCGCCCACGTTGCGGTTTCAGTCCGAACAACCCGCAGCACGCGGCCGGGATGCGGATCGAGCCGCCGCCGTCGCCGCCGAGCGCCGCGGGAACGAGCCCGGCCGCCACCGCCGCGGCGGAACCGCCACTGGACCCGCCGGTGGAGCGCGTCGTATCCCACGGATTGCGGGTCACACCGAAGGTGCTGGACTCGGTGAACGGCCACTGCCCGAATTCCGGCATCGCGGTCTTGCCGACGATCACCGCCCCCGCCGCGCGCAGCCTGCGGACCACCTCGGCATCCGCTGCGGCAGGGGTCGAGTTCGCCCTGGTGCCGTACGTGGTCACCACGCCGGCCACGTCGAACTCGTCCTTGATCGCGATCGGGATTCCGTGTAGCGGACCCACCGCGCCGCCCGCCGCACGCTCCCGGTCACGCTCGATCGCGTCGGCCCTGGCTTCATCCCGGAGCACTCGGGTGAACGCGCCGAGCTCCGCGGCGGCGTCGATCCCGTCGAGAGTCGCCTCGACGAGCTGCTGTGCCGAGACGACCCCCTGCTCCAACAGCTCACGCTGTTCGAGTACGCCCGATGCGACGACTTCCTGGAGATCCATGCGCTATCGCTCCTCTCGGCCCGTTCCGGGCCGCCGTGGCCGAGGCGTCGCACTGCCGATGCTCACACCTCGACCGTATGTAGTCGAGCGACCGTTGTGCAATGGATACTCTTCGATCGGTCATGTGGTTCAAACCGCAAGCAAATTGCTTCGATCCGCAACCGATCCGGTAGTGGCGTCGTCAGGGCAGCTCGAGGTTCGGCATGCTTGCCGTCCCGGCGGAGTCGGTGCCTGCCAGCTTGGAGTGGGTGCGCGAGTAGGTGAAGTAGACGATCAGGCCGACGACCAGCCAGACCACGAAGCGCGCCCAGGTCTGCCACGGCAGCGACCAGATCAGGTACACCGAGAACCCGATGCCGACCAGCGGGACGACCGGCATGAACGGCAGCCGGAACTCGCGCGGCTCGTCGGGCCGGGTGCGTCGCAGGACCATCACCGCGACGGACACGACGATGAAGGCCATCAAAATGCCGATGTTGGTCAGCTCGGCGACGACCGTGATGTCGAGCAACCCGGCCATCAGCGCCGCTCCGATACCGACGATCCAGGTCACCCGGGTGGGCACCTTCCGGACCGGATGGGTCTTGGCGAACCATTCCGGCAGCAGCCCGTCGCGGCTCATGGCGAACCAGACGCGGGTGACGCCGAGCATGAAGGTGAGCACCACGGTGACGATGCCGACGATGGCGCCGATCGCGATGATGTTCGCGACGCCGGGCTGCCCGACCGACTCGAACGCGGTGGAGAAACCGCTGGTCGGGCTGATCTCGGTGTACTTCTGCATGCCGGTCAGCACCAGGGTGGCCAGCACGTACAGCACCATGGCGATGGCAAGCGAGTAGATGATCGCCTTGGGCAGGTGCTTCTTGCCGTCGGTGGATTCCTCGGCGGCGGTGCTCATCGCGTCGTAGCCGAAAACGGCGAAGAAGACCGTGGCCGCGCCGGTCCACACCGCGCCGGCGCCGAACGGGAAGTACGGCGTGTAGTTGGAGCTGTCGATGTGGAAGACGCCCAACACGATGATGAGCACGACCAAGGCGACCTTGATGCCGACCGCGACGGTCTCGAACCGGCCGACGCTCCTGATGCCCCGCGACAGCAACCACGCCGTGCCGAGACAGAACAGCATGGCGAACACGTCGACCACGTGGCCGTCGCCCGTGCCGGAGGCGCCCATCATCCAGTCCGGCAGGGTGATGTCGACCTGGCCGAGCAGGAACCGGAAGTACCCGGACACGCCGATGGCGACCACCGCGGCGACCGCGATGTACTCCAGCAGCAGATCCCAGCCGATGAACCAGCCCGCGATCTCGCCGAGCGACACGTAACCGTAGGTGTACGCGGACCCGGCCTTGGGGACCATCCCGGCGAACTCGGCGTAACACAGTGCCGCCGCGGCGCTGGCGACGCCCGCGATGAGGAACGAGATGAGCACGGAGGGGCCGGTCACGGAGTGCGCGACCGAACCGGCCAGCGTGAAGATGCCCGCGCCGATGATCCCGCCGACGCCGATCGCGGTGAGCTGCCACAGGCCGAGCGATCGGGACAGCTGCTCATCGGCAGGGCCGGATTCGTCCTCGACCTCGCCGAGGGGTTTGCGGCGCAACATTTGGGTGCGCAACTCCGCGATGGACATGTGTATCCTTTCGTCCTCTGCGGTACCCGGCGGTGCCGTAACGCAGATCACATTTCGAGCTGTGACTAGCTAAATACGATCACAGCCGCGCTGTGATCGGTTAGTCGGACAAATAAATTTCAGCGGCCTTGTCCACCCGGACGGCGCGGCTCGGATGCGCCCGGCTCAGCGGTCGCGACCGAAGGAGCGCAGGAAGAACGCGACATTGGCCGGACGCTCGGCCAACCTCCGCATGAAGTAGCCGTACCACTGGTCGCCGTAGGGGACGTAGACGCGCAGCATGTGTCCCGCACCGACCAGGCGCCGCTGTTCGGCGTCGCGGATGCCGTGCAGCATCTGGAACTCGAAAGCGTCATGCGTGCGCCCGGTTTCGCGGACGCAGCGCAGCGCAGCATCGATGAGCGCCGGGTCGTGCGTGGCGACCATCGGATAGCCGTCGCCGTCCATCAGGATGCGCAGACAGCGTAGATACGAGTCGTCGATTGCGGAACGGCCCTGATAGGCCACCGCGGCGGGTTCGCGATAGGCGCCCTTGCACAACCGGATTCGCGAGCCGGGGCCGGCGAATTCCCGGCAGTCGTCCTCGGTGCGTTTCAAGTAGGCCTGCAACACCGTGCCCAACCATGGGAAATCCGTGCGCAGCTCGCGCACGATCGACAGCGTCGAGTCGGTGGTGGTGTGGTCCTCCGCGTCGATGGTGACCCAAACCCCCGCGACTGTCGCGGCGGTGCAGATCTGATGGGCGTGCTCACGAGCTATGGCGTGCCCGTCGTGGGGGAGTGCCTGGCCCAGCGCGGACAGTTTGAGGGACACCTCCAGCGGTCGCGCGGTCCCTGCCGCCGCGGCGGGCAGTTCGGCCAACGCGGACAAGAGCCGCAGATAGTGCGCGACGGTGACGCGGGCTTGGTCGAGGTCGGTGGTGTCCTCGCCGAGATAGTCGATGGTCACGCAGCGGTCGGATCCGAGGAGCGCGGCGGTCGCGGCCACCGCCTGATCCTCGGTCTCGCCCGCGACGAAGCGGTCCACCAGCTTCTTGGTGGTCGGCATGCGGCTGATCGTGCGCTCCATGCGTGGGGAGCGTGCGGCCGCCAGCACGGCGGGACGGAGCAGTCCGGAGAATGCCATCAGAGCTCCTGGTGCGGGTAGTGGTGGTCGGTCGCGGGGACGAACGTTTCCTTGATCGTGCGAGCGGAGGTCCAGCGCAGCAGGTTCTGTGCCGACCCCGCCTTGTCGTTGGTGCCGGAAGCGCGCGACCCGCCGAAGGGCTGTTGCCCGACGACCGCGCCGGTGGGTTTGTCGTTGACGTAGAAGTTGCCGGCCGCGAACCGCAGCCGGTCGGTGGCGGTGGCGATGGCCGTGCGGTCGTCGGCGATGATCGCGCCGGTCAGGCCGTAGCGCGAGCCCTTGTCGATCAGGTCGAGTGTGGACTCGAACGATCCGGGGACGGAGTCGTCGTAGACGTGCACGGCTAGGATCGGGCCGAAGTACTCGGTGCGGAATGCCTCGTCGGCAGGGTCGTCACCGAGCAGGATGGTGGGCTCGACGAAGTAGCCGACGCTGTCGTCGGCGTGGCCGCCCGCAGCGATCGTCAGGCTCGGAGTCGCCTTGGCGCGTGCCAGGGCGTCGGCGTTCTTGTCGAAGGCGCGCTTGTCGATGAGCGCACCGCCGAAGTGGGTGAAGTCGGTGACGTCGCCATAGCTGAGGGCGGCGACCTTGTCGACGAACTCGCGGCCCATCCTTGCCCACATCGACCTCGGGATGAACGTGCGGGAGGCGGCTGAGCACTTCTGGCCCTGGTAGTCGAAGGCGCCGCGGATCAGTGCCGTGGTCAGCACGTCGGGATCGGCGGAGCTGTGCGCCACGACGAAGTCCTTGCCGCCGGTCTCGCCGACCAGGCGCGGATAGCTGTCGTAGTCGGCGATACTCGCCGCTACCGTGCGCCACAGATGCTGAAATGTCGCGGTCGATCCGGTGAAGTGGATACCGGCGAGGCGGCGATCGGTGAGTGCCACGTCGGACACCGAGGGACCGGCGCCGTGCACCATGTTGATCACACCGGGCGGCAGCCCCGCCGCCTCCAGCAGCTTCATCGTCCAGTACGCCGCGACCGATTGGGTCACGGCGGGCTTCCATACGACGGTGTTGCCCATCAGCGCGGGCGCGGTGGGGAGATTGCCCGCGATCGCGGAGAAGTTGAACGGGGTGATCGCGTAGACGAAACCCTCGAGCGGCCGGTACTCCACCTTGTTCCACACGCCAGGTGTCGAAATCGGCTGGTCCTGCAGGATTCGGCGAGCGAAGTGGACGTTGAAGCGCCAGAAGTCGACCAGCTCGCACGGGGTGTCGATCTCGGCCTGGTAGGCCGTCTTGGACTGGCCCAACATCGTCGCGGCGGCGATGGTTTCGCGCCACGGTCCGGCCAGCAGGTCCGCGGCGCGGAGGAAGACCGCGGCACGGTCCTCGAACGGAAGTGCCTGCCAGCCCGGCGCCGCGGCGGTGGCGGCCGTGATGGCATCCGCCACGTCGCGCGGCTCGGCGGTGGTGAGCGTGCCGAGTACGGCGGCGTGCCGGTGCGGCTGCACCACGCGGATCTGCTCGCCGGATCCGCGCCGGTGTTCGCCGCCGATGACATGATGGACCCCGGTCGGCGACGCGCTGAGCTCGGTGAGCTTCGCCTGCAACCGTTCGCGTTCCGCACTGCCCGGGGCGAATGTGCCGACCGGCTCGTTGACCGGCTGGGGTGTGGACACGATGGCGTCCATGGTTCCTCCTGCTGGGTAGGTGATTTTGCGGTAAGCCGAAGTCAACACCGGAAAACTGCCCGGAGAATGAGCCAGTCGGACAAAGATGGGATGAGTGCGTTGTCGAGTTGGCCGAAGGACGGGAACGTGGCCGGGGAGAGCGAGTTCGCCGCCGCGGACATGGATCTGTTCGGCCTGGCGCAGATGGTCGCCCACAACGCGGGCGGGATGGTGTCCATCGAGGACTCGCACTCCCACGTGCTGGCGTACTCGGCGTCGGACCAGACCGCCGACCAGTTGCGGGTCCTGTCCATCCTGGGCCGGGAAGGCCCACGCGACTACCTGACCGTGCTGCGGAAGTGGGGTGTGTTCGATCGCTTGCGCAACACGGACGAGGTCATCGACGTGCCCGCGCATGAGGAACTGAACATCAAGCGCAGGCTGGTGGTCGGTATCCGCCATCCCGCGGACGCGACCGCGCGAGCGCCCCGGGTACTCGGTGCGATCTGGCTGCAGCAGGGTGATCAGCCGTTGAAGTCGGACGCCGCGGAGGTCCTGCGTGGCGCCTCGGCCATCGCGGGCCGTCTGATCTCCCGCAGTCTCGACGCACCGTCCACCGAGGCGCTGCTGATCCAGCGGTTGTTCGGCGCGGGAGGGACCGCGGTCGATGTAGACGCGGTGGCGACCGCGCTCAACCTGCCGCAGACCGGTCCAGCCGCGGTGGTGGCGTTCGCGTTCACCGGAACCGAGCAGGCCACTGCCACCGAGCCCGCCGCGCTCGGCAGCATCCTGCGCTTGCGCGCCAGCTCCTTTCGGGGCGACTCGGTGACCACCGTGCTCGGCGACCGCGTCTACGTGTTATTGCCTGGCTACCGGTCCGCGCACGCGGTGACGGCGTGGACGCGGCAACTGGTCGAACAGCTCGAGGCGAAGCGGTCGCTGGTGTTGCGGGCGGCGATCGCCTGTCCCGTCGCCGATCTCGGCGCGGTGGGTGCGGCGCGGGCCGAGGTCGATCGTGTCCTGGACAGCACCGTCGCCACCTACCTGAAGAGCCGGGTGACCACGCTGTCCGAATCCCGCACCGCCGTGCTGCTCGGCGAGGTGCTCGATCTCGTCGGCTCGCGTGCCGAATTGCACGATCCCCGGCTGCGCGCCCTGTTCGACTACGACCGCAAACATTCCGCGAGCCTGCGCGACAGCGTGGAGACGTATCTGCGGGAACACGGCGACGTGCGTAACGCCGCGGCCGCCCTGCAAGTGCATCCGAACACGCTGCGCTACCGCATCCGCCGCGTCGAGGACATCCTCGGCATGGATCTCGGCGACCACGCAGACCGCCTGTTGCTCGAGATCCAGCTCGCGCTCCAGCGGCGCCCGCACTCCCGCCCGTCGGGCCCGCCTGCCTGACCGGATCTGTTTGGTCGCCGTGCCCGCCGTGCACGGAGTCGACCTGCGTCGAACTACGCGAACTCGACGACAAGGTGGTCTGTGCCCGGACACGGGCGCCGTTCGTCGCGGTCGGTAACTCGCGCCAGGACTTTGGCGGCGGGAAACCGCAGGTGATAGCGATTGCACCGAGCACTGCCCCGGCGAATGACAGCAGGCCCGTGACCGCTCAGTTTGTGCTCTGCTCGGGTGACTCCGGCGACCAGTGGTTCGTTCGGGTGAGCGTGGCGGCTGTGGTCAGGACAGTCGCGGCGGCGGGTGGGAGGTGGTCGGTGCGCCAGACGATGTCGATGTCGAGTGTGGGGAGTTCGTCGGTGAGGACGACGGCGACGTTGTCGGGTCCGAGCCTGTCGGCCATCGACCGGGGCACGAGGGTGAAACTAGTGTGATCGAGACTGAGATGACGCAGGCCGAGCCGGTTCTTCCTTGCGGGGGAATGTTTTTCCGGTCAGTTCGAGCAGGGCGGTGAGTTTGTCGTAGTGGGCCGCGGCGAGGTCGCGGGAGTAGAAGCAGAAGGTCTGTCCGGCTAACTCCCGCAGCGCCACCGCGATCCGCTCGGCGAGGCGGTGATGGGTGTTCACGACGGCGACGAACGGTTCCCGCCGCAGTGGCTGCCGGGAGTAGTCGGGCCGGTCGGGCAGCACGTGCGACAGCACCGGATCCAGGCCCCGCTCTGCAGGTCGGTGTCGAGGTCGCGTGACCATCCTTCGTGTGCTTCGACGCGGATGCCGGGATGCTGGGTGCTGACTGCTGTGATCAATCTTGGCAGGGTCTCGTAGGCAGCGGAGAGGACGTAGCCGATGCGGACGGTACCGGTCCGGCCGTGGTGGGCTTCGATGGTGCGTTCGACGAGCCGGTCGGTGTCGGCGAGGATCGCTCGCGCGCTGTCGAGGAAGACGCGGCCTGCTTCGGTCGGCCGCGTCGGTCGCCGGTCGAACAGGGGGACGCCGAGCCGGATTTCGAGGGCGCGGATCTGGCGGCTCAGCGGCGGTTGGGCGATGTGCAGTCGTTCGGCGGCTTTCTGGAAGCTGCCTTCTTCGGCGATGGCGATGACGTAACGCATCAACCGCAGATCGACCATCTTGGACTCGACAACCCGCGGACGCCGAGAATCGCGGGGAGCCAGTACGAGGCAACCGCGTGGACGGGAGAACGAGGGTGAGCGCTGCGAAGGTCGACGCGTTGCGGAGGACGACTCGACCGTCGACGCGATTGTTGGCGGCGGTGTTCGTGAGCAGTTTCGATCGGTTCGCGATCAGCCCGATGCTGGTTCTGATCGCGGCCGCGCTGCACTCGCCGTTGGCCTGGGTGGCTGCGCTGGCAGGCGGCTACTTTCTCGCCTACGGGTTGTCGCAGCCGGTGTGGGGGCTGCTGTCGGATCGGTTCGGACGGCTGACGGCGATGCGGGCGACGCTGCTGGGAGCGGCGATCGCGGGCATCGCCTCCGTGCTCGCCCCGAATCTGGCCGTGCTGGTAGCGGTACGGGTGATCGCGGGCGCCTGTTTCGGTGCGGTCCTGCCGACGTCGCTGACCTACGTCGGCGACACCGTGGATTCCGGGTACCGGCAGCGCGCGCTGTCGGATGTCATGGCCGCCACCGCCGTCGGCACCGCGCTGGCGACCGGACTGGCCGGGTTCGCCGCCGAACTGATCCACTGGCGGGCCGTGTTCGCCGCACCGGCTGCCGCTGCGGCGGCCTGCGCGCTCGCCTTGCGGGCGCTGCCCGAACCGGTCCGGGCGCTGGTCGCCTCCGTGGCAGCGCAGCTGAGTACCGGTCGCTGGTAGTAAGTCGGTTGTCTTGGCCGTTGTCGGCCGAGTCGCTGTCAGCCGAGGGCGATCCGTGCTATCGAGGACGGATGAAGCCGACACGGTCGTTCTACGATGTCGTGACTGTCGGCGGCGGCCATAACGGGCTGGTGGCCGCCGCGTACCTGGCGCGGGCCGGAAAGTCGGTGCTACTGCTCGAGCGCCTACCGCACACGGGTGGCGCCGCGGTGTCGGAGCGGGTGTTCGCAGGCGTCGACGCGCGGCTGTCGCGGTACTCGTATCTGGTGAGCCTGCTGCCGCGACAGATCGTGGACGAGCTGGGGCTGCGCTTCACGACACGCCGCAGGCAGATCTCGTCGTATACGCCGGTCGGCGACAGCGGCCTGCTTGTTTCCGGGTCGCCGGAGCGGACCAGGGCGAGCTTCACGCGGCTCACCGGGTCGGATCGGGATTTCCTTGCGTGGCAGCGCTTCTACGGCGCCACCGGGCGGCTGGCGCAACGCATATTCCCGACGTTGACACAGCCGCTGCCGTCCAAGGCCGCGCTGCGGACTGCCGTCGACGACGCTGCGATGTGGGAGGCGCTGTTCGAGCGCCCGCTGGGGGAGGCGATCGAGTCGGCGTTCCGCGACGATCTCGTGCGCGGCGTGGTGCTGACCGACGCGCTGATCGGTACGTTCACCCATGCGCACGATCCGTCGCTGCGGCAGAACCGCTGCTTTCTCTACCACGTGATCGGCGGCGGCACCGGCGACTGGGACGTGCCTGTCGGGGGTATGGGCGCGCTCACCGACGCGCTGGCCGAGGCGGCGCGCTCGGCGGGCGCCGAGATCGTCACCGAATGCGAGGTAACTGGCCTCGAAACCGATGGCAGCACAGCCGAAGTCGGCTACCAGGCCGGGGCGGTTGGCGCGCGTCACGTGCTCGTGAACGCTGCACCGTACACGCTCGCGGGATTGCTCGGCACGCCGCTACCGCCGAAACCACAAGGCGCGCAGCTCAAGATGAACATGCTGCTGCGTCGGTTGCCACGACTGCGTGACACCGAAACCGATCCGCGCGAGGCGTTCGCGGGAACCTTTCATATCGGCGAGTCGTACGCGCAACTCGACCAGGCGTACGGCGAGGCGGCCACCGGCCGCATACCGTCTGCGCCGCCCGCGGAGATCTACTGTCACACATTGACCGACCCGTCGATCCTGTCGCCGGACCTGACCGCGCAAGGCGCGCACACCCTCACGCTGTTCGGTCTGCACACACCGGCAAAGCTGTTCGCCGCCGACCCGGAGGGTGCGAAAGCGGAGGTGGTGAAAGCTGCACTTGTGCAACTGGATTCGGTGCTGGCCGAACCGATCGCCGACTGTTTGGCGATGGACGAGCACGGCGCGCCGTGTCTGGAGGCGAAGACCCCGCTCGAGCTGGAGCGTGAGGTCGGCCTGCCCGGCGGTCACATCTTCCACCGAGATCTGGCCTTCCCCTACCTACCGGAGGAGGCCGATCCGGCTGACCCCGCCGCCCGGTGGGGTGTGTCGACCGGCCATCGCAACGTATTCCTCTGCGGTGCCGGGGCGATCCGCGGCGGCGGGGTCAGCGGCATCCCCGGGCACAACGCCGCGATGGTCGTGCTCGACGTCGATCAGAGCCGCTGAGTCGAGAGCGCGATCTTGGCGCTGCGCCCCGGCGTTTCGGTGGCGACCGCGGCGTCGGCCGCGGACTCCAACGGGTAGGCGGTCTCGATGTTCAACCGCAGCTCGCCACGGGCCGCGACGTCGATCAGCTCGCCGATCAGCCGCCCTCGATGCTGGGCGCCGATCTCCTCGATCCGCTTGGCGCCCCAGAAGCCTTTGACCACAGCCTGTTTGAAGATGAGGCTGCCGGCGTCAAGCGACAGCGGCTTGCCCGACAGAGCGCCGAAGGAGATCAGGTGCCCGTTCGGCGCGAGTAGCGCCAGCTCGTCGGCGGCGGCGCGACCGCCTACCTGGTCGACGGCACGCGCGATGGGCGCGCCCGAGGTAACGGTCTCGACCTGCGCGCGCCAGCCGTCGCTTTCGGTGTCGAGCACCGGTTCGTAGCCGAGCTCACGCAGTGCCGCGACCGAAGCGGGGCCGCGCACCAAGTTGAGCACGTGCAGACCGCGTTGCCGGCCGAAGACGTTGACCAGTCTGCCGACCGCGCCGTTGGCGGCGTTGATCGCCAGCCATTCGCCCGGCTGCAGTGCAAGGTCTTCCACCAGCATCAGCGCGCTCAGCGGCATGGCGAGCAGCTGGGCCGCGGTTTCGTCGGACACCGCGTCCGGCACCGGAACCACCTGCCCGGCCGGAACGACGAAGTACTCCGCCCACACGTTCTGTGCCCCGGACACCGTGACGCGTTGTCCGACGGTGAGACGAGTGACGTCCGGTCCCACCGCGTCGACGCGCCCGACGGCCTCGGTGCCCGGAATCGCGGGCAGCGGCGGCCGGTAGCCGTACACGCCGCGCACGATGGCCAGGTCGTGGTTGTGGATCGGCGCGAGGATCAACTGGAGTCGGACCTCGCCGGGACCCGGTTCGGGCACCGGCCGCTCGGTGGTGGTGAGCACGTCCTTCGGTTCGCCGAATCGTTCGATGACTACGGCACGCATGTTCGCTCCCTTCCCGATCAATAGCCTTCCCGATCAGTCCTCGGCGACGAGGACTTCGACGTCGATGTTTCCACGGGTCGCGTTCGAATACGGGCACACCTGGTGTGCCTTGTCTGCGAGTGTCTGCGCGTCCTGCCTGGACAGATGGGGGAGTGAGACCTCGAGGGTGACCGTGAGCCCGAATCCGCCCGCACCGTCGGTGCCGATGCCGACCTTGGCCCCGACCGCGGAGTCATCGATATTCGCCTTGGCCTGCTGGCCGACCAGGCGCAGCGCCGAATGGAAGCAGGCCGCGTAGCCTGCCGCGAACAGCTGCTCGGGGTTGGTGCCTTCGCCGTTGCCGCCCAGCTCCTTCGGCGCAGACAGGTCCACGTCGACCTTGCCGTCGGTGGTGCGGGCGTGTCCGTTGCGGCCGTCGCCGGTCGCAAGGGCCTCGGCGGTGTACAGGATCTGCATGTCTACTCTCTTTCGTTCAGCTGGGACATCAGCGAATGCGTCAGTCGTCGCAAGGTTTCGCGCAGCGCGAGGAACTCGTCCGGGGACAGGCCGACGATCTCGGCCATCTCGGCCGGGATGTTGCCCGCCTCGGCCCGCAGCGCGCGCCCGCGTTCGGTGAGCCGGATATCCACGCGACGTTCGTCGGCCGCCGACCGATGCCGCTCGACCAGTCCCGCCGTCTCCAGCCGCTTGAGCAGCGGGGAGAGCGTGCCGGAATCCAGGGCGAGTGCATGGCAGACGTCGCCGACACTGCGTCCATCGCGTTCCCACAGGGCCAGCATCACCAGGTACTGCGGGTAGGTGAGCCCGAGCCGTTCCAGCTTCGGGCGGTAGACCGCGGTCATCGCCCGGGACGCCGCGTAGAGCGGGAAGCAGAGTTGCTCGTCGAGGGTGAGGTGATCGGCCATGTATTAAAAGTAGTGGACAACTATATTGTGCACAATCCACTTTGTCTGTGGCGCTGGTCACAGAGCGCGCACCGTTGGCGTCAGTTCGCGTCCGGCAACCCGCCGATGCGGTGGGTGAGGGTGATCGCGGTGGCCCGGACCTGGGTGGCGAGCGAGATCCAGTCGGCGGAGCAACTCGTGGATGCGCAGTGGTGGCGGAAGGTGACACTGATCGCGGCGATCGGGCGGTGATTGTGGTCGAAAACGGGATAGGCGACGGACGCGAAGCCGGGGGTGACATGGCCGTCTTCGCAGGCCCAGCCGCGACGGCGGTCGGTGGCGAGCGTCGTGCGCAATGCGGCGAGGGTGATCGGACCACGGTCGGTCCGGTGGACGAACGCCGCCGCGGACGGGAACAGAGCGCGGACCTGGGCGGCAGGCAAATGGGCGAGGATCGCGCGGCCGGAGGCGGTGAGGTGCGCGGGCAGTCCGACGCCGACGCCGGTGACCAAAGTTTCCGGACGCGCAGGCTGCTCTTTGATCAGATAGAGCAACTCGTTGCCGTGCAGGACGCCGAGGTGAGCGGTGTGGCCGACGCGTTCCACCAGACTGCGCAGCAGTGGGTGGGCAAGGCGCTCCAACGGATCATGGCGCAGATAGGCGGAACCGAGTTCGAAGGCGGCGATGCCGAGGCCGTAGCGGCGCTCGGTGGGCAGTCGGGTGACGAACCGGGCCGTTTCCAACTCGGCCAGCAGGTGATAGGTGGTGGAGCGCGGGAGGCCGACTTCGCGGGCGATGGCCGTGGCGGAAATCGGCCCGGCTCGGCCGGCGAGTAGTTGCAGCACGGCGAGCCCGCGGCGCAACGCCGGGACGTCGCTGCTCTTTCCCACACCTCTCTCCTCTGTATGTCTGGGATCTCAGACGAAATCGGCCTCAGCCTCATTCTGCACCGACTGTCGCGGCGGTGGAATGGACTCATGCCGGACACTGCGCAGCTACCTATCGTCGACCTCGACGGTCCGCTCACCCGGGATGGGGTCGTCGCGGTCGCGCGGCATGGTGCAAAGCTCAGGCTGAGCGGGGCGGCGCTGCGGCGGCTGGCCGCCGCGCGCGACCATGTCGATGCGCTCGCGGCGGCCGACGTCCCGACCTATGGGGTCTCCACCGGATTCGGTGCGTTGGCGATTCGCTACATCCCGCCGGAGCGGCGCACCGCGTTGCAGCGGTCGCTGATCCGCTCGCACGCGGCGGGGGCGGGCGCGGCCGTGGAGCGCGAGGTGGTGCGCGCGCTGATGGTGCTGCGCCTGCGCACGCTCGCGACCGGCCACACCGGTGCGCGGCCCGCGACGGCGCAGACGCTGGCCGCCATGATCAACGCGGGCCTCACGCCGGTGGTGCACGAGTACGGCTCGCTCGGATGCTCCGGCGATCTCGCGCCGCTGGCCGCGGTGGCGTTGACGCTCATGGGCGAGGGCACCGTGGCCGACGACAACGGCGTGCTATCGCACGCTGGGAATGCGTTGCGCACCAATGGAATCGAGCCGGTCACGCTGGCTGAGAAGGAAGGCCTGGCGCTGACCAACGGCACCGACGGCATGCTCGGCATGCTGGTGCTCGCCCTGGCCGACCTGCGCATTCTGCTGGACGTCGCGGACATCACCGCCGCGATGAGCGTCGAGGCCCTGCTCGGCACCGATCGCGTCTTCGCGGCGGACCTGCAGGCGCTGCGCCCACATCCCGGCCAGGCTCACTCGGCGGCGCGGATGCGTGCCGCCCTGGCCGGATCGGAGATCGTCGCGAGCCATCGCGGCCCCGACTGTCACCGGGTGCAGGACGCCTATTCGCTGCGCTGCGCCCCACAGGTGCACGGCGCCGCGCGCGACACGGTGGCCCACGCCGAAACGGTCGCCGATCGTGAGCTGGCCTCGGCCATCGACAATCCGGTGGTGTTCGGCGACGGACGGCTGGAGTCCAACGGCAACTTCCACGGCGCGCCCCTGGCCTATGTGCTCGACTTCCTCGCGATCCCGGTCGCCGACGTGGCGAGCATGGCCGAGCGCCGTACCGACCGCATGCTGGATGTCGCGCGCTCGCACGGCCTTCCGGCCTTCCTCGCCGCCGACCCCGGCGTCGACTCGGGCCACATGATCGCCCAGTACACCCAGGCCGCCATGGTTTCCGAGCTCAAACGCCTCGCCGTGCCCGCGTCCGTGGACTCGATCCCGAGCAGTGCGATGCAGGAGGACCACGTTTCGATGGGGTGGTCGGCGGCCCGCAAGCTACGCACGGCGATCGATGGGCTGACCACTGTGCTCGCGATCGAATACCTCACCGCTGCGCGGGCCATCGACTTCCGTGCTCCGCTGCGTCCGGCTGCTGCCACCGCCGCGGCCGTGGCTCTGCTGCGCACCCGAGTCGACGGCCTCGGCCCCGACCGCCATCTCGCTCCCGAAATCGCCGCAGCCGAATCCCTGTTGCGCACCGGCGCTTTCACCCGAACCGTCGCGCCCAACCTCACCTGATGTGGAGGCCCGCCATGACCACGCCGCCCCGGATACCGCCGAGCGAGACCTTCGCACGCGACAGCTCGCCGGGAGGGTCCCCGCCGCGGTCGGCACCCAGGGTGGTGCGGGCGGCTCGGGGCACGGGACTCACGGCCAGAAACTGGCAGACCGAGGCCGCGCTGCGGATGTTGCACAACAATCTCGATCCCGAGGTCGCGGAGCGTCCGCAGGACCTGGTCGTGTACGGCGGAACCGGGAAGGCCGCGCGGGATTGGGCCAGTTTCGACGCGATCACGCGCTGTCTCGCCACTCTGGCGGGCGACGAAACGCTGCTGGTGCAGTCGGGCAAGCCGGTCGGCGTGTTCCGCACGCACGAATGGGCGCCGCGCGTACTGATCGCCAACTCGAACCTCGTCGGGGACTGGGCGAACTGGCCGGAGTTCCGCAGACTCGAGGCGCTCGGGCTGACCATGTACGGTCAGATGACGGCGGGCTCATGGATCTACATCGGCACCCAGGGCATCCTGCAGGGCACCTACGAGACCTTCGCCGCAATCGCCGACAAGCGCTTCGGCGGGAGCCTCTCGGGAACGCTGACCCTGACCGCGGGACTCGGCGGCATGGGCGGCGCGCAACCGCTGGCAGTCACCATGAACGGCGGTGTGGCGCTGGTCGTCGAATGCGACCCGGCACGCGCGGGACGACGCCTGCGGGACCGCTACCTGGACGAGATCGCCACCGACGTCGACGATGCGGTGGCCAGGGTTTCCGCGGCTCGCGGCCAGCGAAAAGCGCTGTCTGTCGGTCTGATCGGCAATGCGGCCGACATTGTGCCGCAGCTACTTCGCCGTGGGTTCGACCCGGACATCGTCACCGACCAGACCTCGGCGCACGACCCGCTGTCCTATCTCCCGCGTGGTGTCGCGGTGCGAGACTGGTCGGACTACGCGGCGAACAAGCCCGACGAATTCACCGACCGCGCACGGGAATCCATGGCCGACCACGTCGGCGCTATGCTCGGCTTCTTCGACGCGGGCGCAGAGGTGTTCGACTACGGCAACTCGCTGCGTGGCGAGGCCGCGCTCGGCGGGTGCGCCCGGGCGTTCGACTATCCGGGGTTCGTCCCCGCGTACATCCGTCCGCTGTTCTGCGCGGGCAAGGGACCGTTCCGCTGGGTCGCGTTGTCCGGAGACCCGGCCGACATCGCGGCCACCGACCGTGCCGTTCTGGAACTATTCCCGGAGAACGATTCGCTGCGCCGCTGGATCGAGATGGCCGCCGCGCGCGTGGCCTTCCAAGGGCTGCCCGCGCGAATCTGCTGGCTCGGTTACGGCGAGCGGCACCTGGCCGGACTGCGCTTCAACGAGATGGTGGCCTCGGGTGAACTCCGGGCGCCGGTCGTGATCGGGCGCGACCACCTGGACTCCGGGAGCGTCGCGTCGCCCTACCGCGAGACCGAGTCGATGGCCGACGGCTCCGACCCGATTGCCGACTGGCCCCTGTTGAACGCGCTGCTCAACACGGCTTCCGGCGCGAGCTGGGTGTCCATTCACCACGGCGGCGGAGTCGGCATCGGTCGCTCGCTGCACGCGGGACAGGTATGTGTGGCCGACGGGACGCCGCTGGCGGCGCAGAAGCTCGAGCGGGTCCTGACCAACGATCCGGGCACCGGAGTAGTCCGCCACGTGGACGCCGGCTACGTGCGTGCGAGCGACATCGCCGCACAGCGCGGTGTACGAATTCCGATGCGGGAGAACGCGTGACCGGCAAGGACGCGAGCGGTGTGGATGCCCTGTCCAAGGGCGGCACGATGAACGTGTACTGGGCCCAATACGCCTGGCTCCCGGACGGGCTCGCCGCGGATGTCACTATCGAGGTCGACGGACCGACGATCCGTTCGGTGGCCAGTGCTACAGTGCGGCACGGAAAATTCTTGCGCGGATTGACGATTCCCGGCTTCGCCAACGCGCATTCGCATGCCTTCCATCGTGCTCTGCGCGGTCGCACGCAGCACGAGCGCGGCTCCTTCTGGACCTGGCGGAACCGGATGTATGCCATCTCCGCATCGCTCGATCCCGACTCCTGCTACCGGCTCGCCCGCGCGGTGTACGCGGAGATGGTGCTGGCCGGATATACCAGCGTCGGTGAATTCCATTACCTGCACCATGCGCCCGGCGGCAGGCGCTATAAGGACCCGAACGCGATGGGCGCGGCGCTCGCCGCAGCGGCCGACGATGCCGGCATCCGGCTCACCCTGCTCGACACATGTTATCTCGCCGGCGAATTCGGGATGCCGCTCGGTGAGCATCAGCTCCGGTTCGGTGACGGCGACGTGGGCGCCTGGGCCGAGCGGGCCGCCGCATTCACGCCGGAACCGGGCCTTGTGCGGACCGGCGTAGCCGCGCATTCGGTGCGCACCGTGCCGCGTGCCGCACTCGGTGTGGTCGCGCAGCGCGCGGCCGGGCGCCCGGTCCACGTGCACCTGTCCGAACAGCCTGCCGAAAACCGCTACTGTCTGGCCTTTTACGGTCGAACCCCGACAGAGCTGCTGGCCGAGACCGGCGTGCTCGGTGCGCGTGCGGTCGCAGTGCACGCCACCCACGTCTCCGCCGCGGACATCGGCATGCTCGCCGAAGCCGGTGCGCGCGTGTGCTTCTGCCCGACCACCGAGCGCGACCTCGGTGACGGCATCGGCCCCGCCCGCGCGCTGTTCGACGCGGGCGTGGGACTGTGCCTGGGCAGCGACAGCCACGCCATAGTGGACGCGTTCGAGGAGTGGCGGGCGCTCGAGCTTCACGAGCGGCTGGTGAGCCACACTCGCGGCCGGTTCACCACCGCGCAGTTATATTGCGCAGCAACGGATCACGCCGCAATCGGCTGGCCCGAGTGCGGCCGGATCGCACCGGGCGCCGCCGCCGACCTGGTCACCGTCGACCTCGACTCGATTCGCACCGCGGGAACCGCCCCGGCCGCCGCGCTCTTCGCCGCCACCGCCAGCGACGTGCGTGAGGTGCTGGTGGCCGGACGTCCCGTCGTATCCGACTACCACCACCTGCGGTTGCCTCGCCCGGAAAGTCTGCTGCGCGAGGAAATCGAGGCACTATGGCGACCCTGATCACCGGCATTAGCGAGCTCACGACCAATACCGAGGACGGCCCGGTGCGCAACGCCGCGGTCGTGCTCGAGGGGCAGCGTTTCGGCTGGGTCGGGTCCGCCGCCACGGCCCCCGACGCGGACGAGAAGGTGGATGTCGGCGGCCGCGCCGCGCTGCCCGGCTGGGTGGACAGCCACACCCACCTGGTCTTCGCCGGAGACCGGACCGCCGAATTCGAAGCCAGGATGGCCGGGCGCCCCTACCGGGCCGGTGGCATCGCCACCACTGTCGCGGCGACCCGCAAGGCCACCGACGACGATCTGATCGCCAACCTCGCCCGCCATCTCGCCGAGGCAAGGCGCCAGGGCACCACCTGCCTGGAAACCAAGACCGGCTACGGCCTCCGTGTCGAGGACGAACTGCGCTCCGCCCGCATCGCCGCGGCGGCCGCCGATGAGGTGACCTATCTCGGCGCGCATCTGGTGCCGACCGGCACGGACCCGGAGTCGTACATGGACCTGGTGTGCGGTCCGATGCTCGATGCGGTGGTGCCTTATGTGCGCTGGGCCGATGTGTTCTGCGAGACAGGCGCTTTCGACGAGGACCAGGCCGAACGGGTGCTCCGCGCCGCCGCAGCGCGCGGACTCGGCTTACGTGTGCACGGCAATCAGCTGGGCCACGGCCCCGGCGTTCGCCTGGCGGTGCGTCATGGCGCGGCGAGTGTGGACCATTGCAGCTATCTCACCACCGACGACATCGAGGCGTTGGCCGCGTCGAACACCGTCGCCACCCTCCTGCCCGCCTGCGACCTGTCCACCCGGCAGCCCCTTGCGCCCGCTCGCACCCTGCTCGACGCGGGCGCCAGAGTCGCCTTGGCCACCAACGCCAATCCCGGCAGCTCGTACACCACCTCGATGGCCTTCTGCGTGGCGACAGCCGTGCTGCAGATGGGTCTGTCGGTGGCGGAGGCGGTGTACGCCGCGACCGCGGGCGGGGCGGCGGCGCTGCGCAGGGACGATGTCGGCTCGGTCCGGATCGGCGCCCGCGCGGATCTGCAGGTGCTGGACGCCCCGTCCGTCGCCCATCTGGCCTACCGCCCGGGAGTGCCGCTGACTCTGGCTGTGTGGCGTCTCGGCAGGCGAGTGCCGCCGCAGCCGACCGTCGGCTGACCAGATCGGCCATCGAGGCCGATCGCGCGGTTGCCGCGGACAGCAACGACATGGGTCCGGCTCAGTGGGCCGGGAACCGGAGCACGCGGTCGTCGCCGCGGCCGACTTCGCCGCGGCCGTCGGTGTTGGAGGTGGTCAGCCACAGCGCACCGTCCGGTGCCACGGCCACGGTGCGCAATCGACCATAGCGATCGCGCAATTCGGCCCGTGGCTCGCCGAGGCCACCGCCCTGGAGTGGCACCGTCCAGAGCCGCCGGCCGCGCAGTGCGGCGACGTACAGGGTGTCTCCGGCGATCGCGATGCCCGAGGGGGAGGCTTCCGCGGTGGTCCAGGTGACGAGCGGATCGGTGTAGCCGCGCTCGGCGCCGCCCGCGCCCTCGACGGCGGGCCAGCCGTAGTTGCGTCCCGGTTCGATGAGGTTGATCTCGTCGAACCGATCCTGGCCGAACTCGGACGCGAACAACCGGCCAGCGCGATCCCACGCGAGCCCCTGCACATTGCGGTGGCCGAGACTGTATACGGGCGAACCGGTGTTCGGGTTGCCCGGGGCGGCACGGCCTTCGGGGGTCATGCGCAGGATCTTGCCGTTGAGGCTCGCCGGGTCCTGCGACCGGGCGCTCTGCCCGGCGTCACCGGTTCCGGCGTAGAGCATGCCGTCCGGCCCGAACGCGATTCGCCCGCCATCGTGGTTGCCTGCTTTCGCGATACCGGTGACGAGCACCTCCGGCGGCCCGTCGAGCCGGAATCGCACGATCCGGATGTCCGTGTCGACGGTGAAATAGGCGTAGACATAACGATTTTCGGCATAATCCGGTGGGACGGCGAGCCCGAGCAGCCCGCCCTCGCCGCGTGCGGCGACGCCGGGCAGCTGGTATGCCTGCTCCGGTGCCCGGCCGGGTGCCAGCCGCAGGATCCGTCCAGTGTCGCGTTCGGCCACCAGCGCGCCGCCCTCGGGCAGAAACGCCAGCCCCCACGGGACGTCGATGTCGCTGGCCACCTCCTCGGCGGCGTCGAGATCCGGTCGACCCGCTGGTGTACTCGGCGCCGTGGTGCCGACGCCCGCCGAGCCGGGAAGATGGGGCGGTGCGGGTGTGGTGTCGTCGGCGCATGCCGCGATCCCGCATGCGACCACCAGAACGGCGATCGCCGCGCGCGGGCTGCGGGCGGTCACCTGTCTCATGCTTGTCCACCTTCGATGGTCTGTGGACGTCGAATCGTCCCTTGTCGTCGGCCACGGCCGCCGCCGACTGCGATCTGCCTCGGCTTCCGGTCCGGGCGGGGTTCTGTTCGCGCGAACGCGGCTACATTTCGTGGATCCAGTTCAATTGCCGTACCTTCGCCCGTTCGCGGGATTACGGACCGCGCAGCCCCGCCGCGGTGCGACGCTTGTGCCGCCCCTGCACAGTGGGCGGAAACGGGTCAGCCGAGGTAGGTGCCGTACCAGTCCAGTACGCGGCGCCAGGCTTCGGTGGCGGCCGTGGCGTTGTAGCGCGGGCCGGTGTCGTTGAAGAACGCGTGGTCGGCGTCCGGGGCGATGAAGATCTCGTGCGGGTTGCCCGCACGAACCAGCGCCGCCTCGGCGGCCGGGCGGGAGGCGTCTACGCGGGTGTCGGCCCCCGCGTAGACG
Organism: Nocardia sp. 2TAF39; assembly: GCF_052114905.1. Lineage (NCBI taxonomy): Bacteria > Bacillati > Actinomycetota > Actinomycetes > Mycobacteriales > Nocardiaceae > Nocardia > Nocardia sp. 2TAF39. Next base: position 91,305 of record NZ_JBFRFQ010000016.1, on the reverse strand, counting down.
GCGAGCACGGCGGCCTCGGACACGGACAGATCACCGTTGTCCGGGAACGGTCCGTAGAAGGGCGTTGCCGCGGCGAGCGGCGACGGCCCGGAGGCCAGTAGCAACCACGCCAGGCCGCCGCCGAAGCAGAAACCGGTCGTGCCGAGTTTCTTTCCCTCGACCCGTCGCTGCAGTTCATCGAGCCCGGCCCGCAGGTCGGCCATGAATTGTTCCTGCGGAATGCGGCTCAGTTCGGCGGTCGCCGCGGCCGGATCGGTGAACGCGGCGGTGCCGCCCTGTGCGGAAAGCAGGTCGACCGCGAGCGCGGAATATCCGGCACCCGCGAATCGCCCGGTCACCGAGCGGATGTGGTCGGTGAGGCCCTTGTTCTCGTGGATGACCAGCACCCCGCCGCGCGGCTGCGGTGCCGCCGCCCACGCGGCTTGCCGCTGCTTCCCGTCGGGTCCGCCGAACGTGATGGCCGTCGTGGGGACCGCGGTGGCCGAGCCCGGCGGTGCCGACGGGGATGTGGGCGGCGCCGAAGGGGTCGCTGAATCGGTGATTCCGCTGTCTCCGCCCGAACAGGCGGCGAGCAGCGCGCCCGCGGCGGTGGCTCCGAAGCCGAGCAGAGCCAACCGGCGCAACGCTTCCCGCCGGGGAAGGATGCCGTCGGCGTGGTCGGTGGCGATCTCTTCCGCGATATAGCGCTGCAGCGGCGTCATGTGCCCAACCCTATGCCCGATCGGTCGTGCCGAGGCGGGTTCACCGGCCGGAAAGTCAGGTGCCGGTGGTGAGTAGCCCGTTCGTCGGAACCGTGCGGAGTTCGGCCGGATTGTCCGTGACGTTCAGCCGGTAGGAGGTCAGGTCAAGGGCTGTTCGTTGGCGGCGAGCCGCGCGCACAAGCGGTTCGTCGCGTAATAGATTGCAGCGCAGGCCGTTTCGGCGGCGCGCAGCGGAGACGGCCCGCGATCAGTGCGCGTCAGGAGCATCGTCATCGGCACAGGGCACCAGCCCGGTGGATGGCGCCATCGACGCCATCCACCGGGTGCCAGGACGTCCTGCTAGCCGGTGCCGTGCGTGCCCTTCGAGTTGACGAGAGGGGTCACCCGAGGGTGAGCACCTTCGACTGCCCGGATACGACGACATCGTTCTGACCGACCAGGGCAACTCGCACCTGCGTAACCTGGCCCGACTGCAATGGCGCCTGGCCGGTGGCTCCTGCCAAGGGAACGGTGGCGACGTGTTGGGCGCCGTCACAGGTGAGGTCGTTCTGGGTGCCGACGGCTGCAGGATGTTCCGCCGTGGGTTCCCCCGCCATCGCCCGAAGGCTTGTTACCCCGGCGGAGGCATCGCAGCTGTAGTTGACGTCGACGTTGCTCGGTGCGGCACCACCGATGTCGATAGCGTTGTCGGCGAGAGCGGGTGCGGCGGCCAGCACCAGGGCGGCACCCATCGTGACGAAAACAGCCGCAGTGCGGGCAGAGCGCTGACAATTCCGAGTAGTCATCATGGATCTTTTCCTCCTGATTGGTGGATGCGGATCGCTGAACACAACAGAAAAGAACGCGGCCCCCCACCTGACTGCCACGTATCTATCGTCCAGCCCATGGCTGCCCCGCGTGGGAGAACCGCACTAAATGCTTCGTCACGGCGACCGAACGCTGATCGTTGCGACTTCGACAATCGCCGCGGCCTGGACCACCCGAGCAACCCGAGTCGGCCGCCGTGCGTCACACTCGTGAGCCGCGTCGGTTGTCTGGATCTTCGCCGATAGTGTCGGTGTCCGATATGCCAGGCCGATCACTGGATCGGTCCGGTTCGACAGACCAGCGGAGGAGTTCGCATGCCGACACGGGAAGGCGCACCGGTGATCGTGGTGATGGGAGTGTCGGGTTCCGGGAAGTCGACGGTAGGCACCCGGCTGGCCGCCGTGCTCGGCGTCGAGTACGCCGAAGGAGACGACTTCCACCCGGCCGCGAATGTCGCGAAGATGGCAGCCGGGACACCGCTGGACGACGCGGACCGGGCGCCCTGGCTGGACGCGGTGGCCGTCTGGATGGCTGACCACACCGAGCGAGGCGGCGTGGTCAGCTGCTCGGCACTCAAACGCAGCTACCGAGACAGGCTGCGCGCGGCGGTTCCCGACGCGTTTTTCGTGCATCTGGCCGCGCCGCAAACTGAACTCGCGCGCCGCCTGACCGGGCGCCGCGGACACTTCATGCCGCCGAGCCTGCTCGATTCGCAGCTGGCGGCGCTCGAGCCGCTGGCCGCCGACGAGAACGGCATCACGATCGACGCAACCCGCACACCTGACGACCTGGTTACGAACACCCTAGTGACGCTGGCCGAGGCAACCTGACAGCCACCACAAGCTCGCACGCCTAGCATCGGGCGGGTGGACGAGCAGCACACCACGAAGCGTATCCCGGGGTATTTGCCACAGTGACGTGCCACTCGTCGCCGATGGCGCTCTGCCGGACGACCAGCTGGGCTTGCCGATGTGCCGCCATCGCACGGATGGCGACACCATGGGGCGCATCCGACCCCGACGGCGTGGATCGAGGTCCGCGGAGCACAGCCGACTTACCGGGACTTCGCATCGCGCGCGGCGTGCGAAGTGAGGTCCGCTCGGCAGCGGTGCGCCGGTAGCGGCGACGGTCAGCGCGCGGAGCAGGCGCCAGAGGACAACTGCGGAAGGCAGAGTTCGGCGATGTCGGAGACGAGTAGCCCCGCCCCGAGCAGCAGGGCGCCCACCGCGATCGCAACGAACACCACCACCCACAGCAGGCCGGGCAGATGGGTGAGCCGGGCGAGCTGGTCGGCGTCGGAGTCGACGTCATGGTGCCGCGATCGCTGCTGCCGGGAGCGCCCGCGCTGGAGTTCGACCACTGGTCGCGCCCCGGCGAACAGCAGGAACCAGGCGCCCAGATACGCGAAACCGGCTTGCAGCGTGTCGGTTCCGAACCACGACACGACGAAGACGACCGCTCCGAGACCGAGTACGGTAATGCCGCCGTAGATGTTCCTGATCTTGATCAGCAGCGCGGCGAGCAGCGCTATCGCCGTCCAGAGCATCAGCGTGATCCGGCTCGCGCCGAGTAGCGCCGCGAACCCCAAACCGAGCAGTGGCGGTGCCGGGTAGCCCGCCATCGTGGTAAGGATCATCCCGAGGCCGTACGGTTTTCCACTCGACACCGTCAGACCCGAAGTGTCCGAATGCAATCTGATGCTGTTGAGCCTACGTCCGGTCAGCAGCGCGACCAGGGCGTGACCACCTTCGTGCGCGATGGTGACGATATTGCGGGTCAACCGCCAGATCGGGGTGTATCCCACCAGCACGACCGCGGCCACCGCGGCGGCGGCGACCAGCCACCACGGCGGCTGTGCTTGGGTAGTCGTCAGACGATCGGCGATGGAGACACCGCGCTCGACAAATTCGGCTCTATCCACCGCCGCACCTTAACCGCCATCGGATGACCGCGCGCACAGTGTGCCTTCCGGGCGGCGACTACCAGCCAAGACAGCGTCGTCGGCACGAATCGGTCCGAGTAATCCGCCTGAGCTCGATAAATCGAGCTGTCGATGCCCATGTGCAGCGGCGGCACGTTCGATGAGGGGAGACCAGCCCGGCATCCAGCGTCCATGCGGCCCCGGCTCGAGTTCTTATTCGCGCCGGAGCGCCGCGGGTGGTACCCGCCTGCGCGAGATACGTCGGGGTGGGGGCCTCGGGCTTAGCCCTTGCGCAGCACGCCTTCGATGTTGCCGATGGGGCCGGAGGTGCTGTAGGACACCGAACCGTCCGGCAGCAGCTTGACGGTCGAGGCGGACCCGTTGTCCAAGCAGTCGGCGGCGCCGCCGGAAAGCCGTGCGGCCAAGGCGATCTCGGTCTTGGTGGCACTGGTCAGGGTTTCGGCGCGTTCGCAGCGGTTACCGGACACCTTGCCGGTGTTCGACGACGACGCGACTTCGTCGCCGACTTTGCCGTCCCGGATGCTCAGCACGATGTCGAACGACGCAAATCTGTCGCTGGCAACCCCTTTCCATTCGCCGACAAACGCTTTCGGCACCTTCGAGGAGGGAGAGCCGCTGACCGTCCGTGTGCCCGTAGCATCCGTTACGGCCGACGGGGAGCGGCCATCGGTCGCCGCGTTGGAGCCGTTCGAGTCCTTGTTCCGCAGCTGGGCACCGACCACGAACGCGGCAGCCGCGACCGCGATGCCGACTACGAGCGCCCCCGCGATCAACACGACGCGGGCGGGGCGGCGTGGTGTGGACGCCGGTACGGCAGACGATCCGAATGGAACCGAAACTTGTCGCGGGGGCTGATAAGTCTGCTGTCCGCCGTGCTGGTGAGCGAACCCGGGCGGCGGCCCGGGCTGCCATCCCTGCGTCGGCGCCGACCGTCCGGCGTCGCCACCCTGCGGATACTGCTGGTGCGTTGGTGGCGTCGAGCGGACCACGGTATCGGCGGTTCGTGCGGGGGCCGGCGGCCCGGGTGTCGGGGACTCCAACCGGTCGACCGGGCCGGAGTCCAGGTCGAGCAGCTCTACCGCGCGCCTGCTGACCTCCTCCAGCGCGGGGGCCGGAAGCCAGCCACCGCGATCGGGAATGCCTAGTGCGGTCAGCTCGGCGAGCAGCCGGTCCAAGGTCGGGCGTGCCGCGACATCTTTGGTCAGGCAGGCTGCCACCAGCGGCCGCAGCCGTTCCGGTACGTCGTCGAGCTGTGGCTCCTCGTACACCACCCGCCAGAGCAGCTGGACGGTCTCGCCGACGCCGAACGGCCCGTGGCCGGTAGCCGCGAACACCAACACCCCGCCAAGCGCGAAGATATCTGCCGGCGGGCCCACCGGATCGCCGGTCACCTGCTCCGGACACATGAATCCCGGTGAGCCGATGACCTTTCCGGTGGTGGTGAGCGCGCTGTCATCGACAGCGCGGGCGATGCCGAAATCGATCACCTTGGGACCATCGAGGGCGAGGAGAACATTCGACGGTTTGAGGTCGCGGTGCACGACGCCTGCCCCATGCACCGCCATCAGTGCCTCGACCAGCCCGTGCGCCAGCACGAGTATCGAGTTCTCGGTGAACGGCCCGCATTTGTCGACCGCGTCGGCCAGCGAGAACCCGGCCACGTAACCCGTAGCGAGCCACGGCGGATCGGCGTTCATGTCGGCGTCGAGCACCGGCGCGGTGAACCGCCCGCCGACCCGGCGCGCCGCGGTGACCTCGCGCCGGAAGCGCTCGCGGAATTCGGCGTCGATCATGTCCGGACGGATGACCTTGACCGCGACCGTACGCCCGCCCGCGTTCCGTCCCAGGTACACCCGGCCCATGCCGCCTGCGCCGAGCACGCCGAGCAGCCGGTAGTCCCCGATCCGCGTCGGATCGTCCGCACCGAGCGGTTGCATCGCGCAGCTGGCTCCCTTCGAATGGCGTCGAACATCCGAAAGGCTACTCATCGGGCCGGTTCGTGTCCGAATCGTCCGTGGTCGCCGCTAACCCGCCACGCTCGGCACCGGTGTGGACAGGCCCCTGCGCGCCCGCCTGGCCAGCAGATATGCCGCGATGGCCGCGGGGATGTTCATCAGCACGCCGTACACCGCGCCCGGCACCGCCATGGTGTCGTTGCCGAGCACCGATGCGGCGACGGCGATCGCGATCGCCCCGTTGTGGACGCCGATCTCCATCGCCGCGGCGATCGCCTGGTCGGCGTCCACCTCGAGCAACCGGGGTACGAAGTAGCCGATGGTCAGACTCCCGACCGCGAACAGCAGACAGATCGAGGCCAGCGTGCCGATGTTCTCGGTGAGCGTGTCGAAGTTCTTGCCCACCGCGGCGGCGACCACCAGTGCGAGCACCACGATGGACAGGATCTTCACGGTGCCGCGCATCCGCTCCGACCACGACGTGAACCGCCGGTGCACCCACATCCCGATCGCGACCGGCACCAGCACGATGGCGAAGACCTGGGCGAACTTGTCCGGTCGCAGCCCGAGTGATCCCTCGCCGTCCAGGAACAACGTGTAGGACAGGGCGACGACCAGCGGCATGCTGAACACCGCGAGCACCGAATTGATCGCGGTGAGTGTGATGTTCAGCGCCACGTTGCCGCCGGCGATGTGGCTGAACAGGTTGGCCGATGGTCCGCCCGGCGACGCGGCGAGCAGCATCATGCCGACGGCCAGCGCGCCGTCCAGGCCGAACAGGTAGATCAAGCCGAGGCAGATCGCAGGCAACACGACCATCTGACACACCAGCGCGATCACCGCGGCCTTCGGAAACCGCAGCACCCGCGCGAAATCGTCCAGTGTCAGGATCAATCCGAGCCCGAACATCACCAAGGCGAGGGCGAGCGGTAGAAGTACCGCGAAAATCGTTGAACCCATTCGGATCTCCTCTCCGCCGAGTGGTCGACGCGATGCGGTCGACACCAGGTGTCGACGTTATCGAGTCGCAGTGGAGGTGGCCAGATCAGACGGTCACGGTCACGCCCATGTCCGCCGATTCCCGCGCCTTGGTCAGCAGACGCAGCGTGGTGACGGCGTCGCGCGGGTCGACCGGAACGGGCGCGCCGTCGAGAAGCGCTGCGGCCATCGCGGAGTAGAACGCGAGGTAGTCGCCCGGGGCGGTCGGTGTCGGCACGGTGTCCGGTTCGGCGCCCAGCAGCCCCCAGTGCTCAGGCTCGACTGTGCCCCATGGCGCGCCGTCGCCGGGGCGGCGGCCGGACCGCAGCGCCTCCTCCTGCGGGTCGAGTCCATAGCTGACGTACCCGGACTCGGAGCCGAGCACCCGGAAACGCGGGCCGAGTTGGGGCGCCACGGCACTCATCCACAGGTGCGAGCGGACGCCGGAAGTATGGGTGAGCGCGACGAAGGCATCGTCGTCGCTGTGCATGCCCTCGCGCCGCCGGTCCAGCTCGCAGTACACCGAGTGCACCGGGCCGAACAGCGTCACGGCCTGGTCGACCAGATGACTGCCGAGGTCGAGGAGGATGCCCGCGCCGTCTTCGTCGGAGCCGGTCTCCCGCCAGCCGCCCTTCGACACCGGCCGCCAGCGTTCGAACCGCGACTCGAAACGTCGTACCCGGCCGAGCTTTCCGGTCTCGATGAGCTCGCGCACGGTCTGGAAGTCACCATCCCAGCGCCGATTCTGGAAGACCGACAGCGCTAGGCCGGACCGCTCGGCCTGCGCGACCAGGGCCTCGGCGTCGGCCACCGAGACCGCGAACGGCTTGTCGACCACCACCGGCAGTCCCGCGTCGAGCGCCTGCGCGGCCAGCGGCGCGTGCGAGCGGTTGGGCGTGGCAACCACGACGAGATCGAGCCCCGCTGGTTCGGTGAACAGATCGTCGGCGTGCGGCACCACGCGCACATCCGGGTGTTCGCGCCGCGCCTGTTCCGCGCGCTCCGCCGACGACGTAACCACCGCGGCCACCCGCATCCGGGGCTCGGCGGCGATGAACGGAGCATGGAAGACCGACCCGGCCAAGCCATACCCGACAACGGCGACCTCTAGACTGCGCATACCCTGACGCTACCGCGTGCGGGCTCGCCGCCCACCAGGGGGAAATGGCCTGCGTCTTCGTCCCCCGCAACGCCGGTTCGACGGCACAGACCGCCGACTGCTCGGAGCGCGATCGAACCTGTCGGCTGACCGAAGGGGGCCTTCCCGATGACCTGTGGCCGGAACTCGCCGTGCGCTATCGGACCGTGCGCTATCGGAGCGACCAGATCGTCGAACCGGTCACCATCGTGGGCTGGTATCGGCTGCTCAGCGGCCTGATCAGCGCGGCGCGCACCCCGTACGAACCGCGGGTGCGGCGGTTCCCGTCGGGTCGCCGATCGCTCGTGAACGGTGACTCACCGCCGGGGCGCCGCGGAGTATTCCTGTTCGGGGCGTCCGGTGCTGCCGTAGCGCAGGCCCATGCGCACGGCGCCGCTGGTGACGAGGGTGGCCAGATAGCGCTGCGCGGTGGCGCGCGAGATGCCGATCGCGGTGGCCACCTCGCCCGCGGACAACGGTACGCCCGCATCGACAATAGATTGCAGGACAAGGTCTTTGGTGGGTGAGCCGACCGCGGCCGGGGTGCTGGCGGCGGCCGCGGGCCGCAGGGCATGGAGCGCGGCGGACACCCGGGCGTTGTCGACCTGCGGTATGGCAAGGATGCGGCGGTAGCGGGCGTACGCGGCCAGCCGGGCGGCCAGCTCGGTATGTGGGAACGGCTTCACGAGGTAGGCCAGTGCGCCCGCCGCGATGGCCGCCCGCACGGTGTCGCTTTCGGTGGACGCGGTGAGAATCATGGCGTCGCACAAGATCTCGCGAACGAAGTCGATGCCGGAACCGTCGGGGAGGTAGACGTCGACCAGCGCGAGATCGACCGGCTCTGTCGCGACGAGTTCCCGCGCGGTGGCGAGGCTGTTGGCGGTGCCCGCGATGGTGAAACCCGCGATGGAGTCGACGATTCCGGCATGCAGATTCGCCACCCGGAAGTCATCGTCGACGACGAGAACATTCAGATCTGCTGCGGCCATGGCACCTCGCTGTCGACGAGCACTCCGGGCATGCGCGCGATGAATTCGGCGCCGGTGAGCGGTGGTTCGCCGCCACCAGCGCTGGACAGACGCACATCGCCGCCGTGGGCACGCGCGATCTGGCGGATCAGGGCCAGGCCGACCCCGCGTCCACCGGGGACGCCGTGGTCCTCCCTGGTCGAGGTCCCCTCGGTGAAAAGCGAATCGACCAGCTCGGGCAAGACACCGTCACCGCTGTCCGCGACGGTGATGTGCAATGTCGAATCCTCCTGTACCAATTCGACTTCCACCTGCGGAACCGGGCGGCCGGAGGCGCGGACCGCCTCTATCGCGTTGTCGAGTAGGTTGCCCAGGACCGTCGTCACGTCCACCGGATCGGCGAGGCTGCCCTCCACCCAGGTGTTCGGACCGAGCACGAGTTCGACGCCGCTCTCCCTGGCGTGCGCGGCCTTGGCGGCCAGGAACGCCTGAAGGTAGGCGTCGTGAATGGCGTCGATACCCGGTGTCGCGGCGCCCAGTGGTCCCGCGCCGATCAGCTCGTCGATCGATCTCGACGCCTCCTCGACGCGTCCGCTGTGCAGCAGGCCGCTGATCAGATGCATCTTGTTGGAGAACTCGTGCCGCTGCGCGCGCAGCACCGTGCTCATCGACTGGACGGCGTCGAGTTGCCTGGTCAGCGACTCGACGTCGGTGCGGTCGCGCACGGTGAGCACCGCGCCGAGATCGCGCCCGTCGCGGCTGACCCGCCGCGCGGAGACGACGACGATATGCGAACCGACCGTCGCCGAGGCGGGTTGTTCGTCCAGTCCGCGAAACACTTCCAAGACGCGAGGGGTCAAGCCGACCTCGTCCACCGGTCGCCCGATGTCCGGTCCGATACCGAGCAGCCTGCGTGCCTCGTCGTTGACGAACGTCGTACGCCAGGACGAGTCCACGGCGAGCACCCCGCGGCCGATGCCGTGCAGCACCGCGGCTTGGCCACGCACGAGTTCGGCGAGTTCGCCCGGCTCGAGCCCGAGCGTCAGCCCGCGCCAGCGCCGGGCGAGCAGGATCGAACCGGCAATGCCGACCAGTAGCGCGGCACCGACCAGCATGCCCGCGGTGCGCAGATCGTCCAGCAGCTGCTCGTGCACCGCGTCGGTAGCGATGCCGACACTCACCGCGCCCACGATACGCTCCGAATCAGGTTCCAGCACAGGAACTTTGGCCCGCACAGAATCGCCGAGCGTGCCTCGTTCCTCGTCTATCACCTCCCGGCCCGCGAGGGCCTCGGACGGGTCGGTGCTGACGTGCTCGGTGAGTCGGGTCTGGTCCGGATGAGCGAGGCGGATGCCCGCATCGTCGGTGATCACCACGAACAGCGCCGCGTTCCGCTGCGTCGCGTCGATCGCGATCCGCTCCAGCGGACCCGCGGCGAGCTCTCTGCGCAGGTCCGGGTCGGCGGTAACCACGCCAGGCGCGTACCTGCTCACCTCACCGCGCACCACCGGGTCCGCCGCGACGGTGCGGGCGATGGCCAGCGCGCGCTGCCCGTAGGCGTCGCGCAGCCGCTGATCGGTGAGATAGCCGAACACCGCGAACGCGACACCGAGCGTCAGCGCGACGACCACGATCTGCAAAAGCAGAACCTGGGTTCGCAACCGCACGGCCCGTACGCGCTCAGTGGCCATGGGCGCAGCATAGGCGGCTGTCTCGCCTTCGCTCGACCCGGCGCAGTCTGAGGGCGGACTCCGTCCGGCTGCGCCTGTTGGGCGGCTGTCTCGCCTTCGCTCGACCCGGCGCAGCCTGAGGGCGGACGAAGCCCGTCAGGCCACTCAACGCAGCGTGAGCAGAATGCGCAAAACCTGCGAATCCCGTGTTTGTGGCGGTTGTGCGCACAAGCTCCGGAGTGTGACCCGAGACACGTACGTTCGCCGTATCTCGATCTCGCAGAAGTAGGAAGTAATGACCGAACCACTCATCGAGCTGCGGAGCGCGACGAAGCGCTTCCCCGGCACCGCCGGCGGCATCCACACCGCCGTGCGGAACCTGAACCTGGCGGTACGCCCCGGCGAATTCGTCGCCGTCGTCGGCCCGACCGGGTGCGGCAAGTCCACCACGCTCTCCCTGGTGTCCGGCCTGGAACCGGCCTCGGCAGGACAGACGCTGGTGCATGGCAAGGACGTGCGCGGCATCCCCGACGGCATCGGCTACATGTTCCAGCAGGATGCGGTGCTGCCGTGGAAGAGCGTGCTGGACAACGTCGCGCTCGGCCCGCGTCTGCGTGGCGCATCGAAATCCGAGGCGCGGGCGAAGGCGTCGGCGTGGGTGCGCAAGGTGGGCTTGGCCGGGTTCGAGGGCTACTACCCGCACCAGCTGTCCGGCGGCATGCGCAAGCGCGTCGCGTTGGCGCAGACGCTGGTCAACGGGCCGGAAATCCTGCTGATGGACGAGCCGTTCAGCGCGCTGGACGTGCAGACCCGCCAGCTCATGCAGGACGAGCTCCTGCGGGTCTGGGCGGGCACCGGTGCTGCCGTCATCTTCGTCACCCACGACTTGGAGGAGGCGATCGTGCTCGCCGACCGGGTGGTTGTCATGACCGCGAGCCCGGCCACCGTCTGCGGCGACTTCGCCGTGGGGCTGGAGCGGCCGCGCAGCGTCGAGGACGTGCGGATGACCACCGAGTTCCGCGATATCTACAAGGAAATCTGGGAAACGCTGCGCGATCAGGTCGAGGCGGCTCGAGCGAAGGGAGCCTCCCGTGTCGCATGACGTGCTGGATAAGAACGCCGCCACGCCAGTGGTGGAGAACGAGACCGAGGAGCAGATCCTCGCCAGGGTGCGGACCAGTGCCCGGCGTGCCCGCGTTCGGACCTGGGGCCTGCGCGCCGTGCTCGTGGCGCTGTGGCTCGGGGCGTGGGAGCTCACCGCGTCGGTGTGGATCGATCCCTTCTTCTACTCCAAGCCCTCGCTGATCTGGGCACGTCTGGTCGAATGGTTCACCGAGGGAACCCAGTTCGGCTCGATCTGGCTGCAGATCTACACCACCGTGCAGGAGGCGGTGCTCGGCTTCGCGATCGGCACGGTGGCGGGCGTCGTGCTCGGTGTGCTGCTCGGCCGCAGCAGGTACTGGGCCGACGTGCTTGCACCGTTCATCAAGGCGCTCAATGCCGTTCCGCGCATCGTGCTCGCGTCGCTGTTCATCATCTGGTTCGGTCTCGGGTTGAGCTCGAAGGTCGCGACCGTCGTGGTTCTGGTGTTCTTCGCGGTGTTCTTCAACGCGTTCACCGGGGCGCGCGAGGTGGACGGCAATGTCATAAACAACGCCCGCATTCTCGGCGCGAGCCGCAGGCAGGTGTTGATGTCCATTGTGTTGCCGAGTGCTACCACTTGGATTCTGTCCAGCCTGCACACCGCCTTCGGCTTCGCCCTGATCGGCGCGGTCGTTGGCGAATACGCGGGTGCCAGCAAAGGGCTCGGCCTGCTGATCAGCAACGCCCAGGGCACCTTCGACTCGGCGGGGATCTATGCGGGCATGATCATCATCACGGTGATCGCGCTGATCGCCGAGTGGGCGATCGGCATCGCGGAGAACCGGCTGCTGAAGTGGCGTCCGTCGCAGGCGACCTCGAACCACGGGATCTGACCATGAGCTACCGCAAGCATCTGGCGTTCGTCGTCGTGGCGGTCGCGGCACTGCTGCTGACCACGGGATGCCGGGACTCCCGCAGCATTCCGATGTCCGACGGCCGACCGCAGATCACCATCATGGTCGGCGGGTTGGAGAAGGTGATCTACCTGCCCGCCATGCTCACCCAGCAGCTCGGCTTCTTCGAACGCAACGACGTCGACGTGAAGCTGCTCGGCGAGCAGTCCGGCGCCACCGCCGAAACCGCGCTGCTCACCGGCGACGTGCAGGGTGTGGTCGGGTTCTACGACCACACCATCGATCTGCAGGCCAAGGACCAGTGCATCCGCTCGGTGGTGCAGCTGTCCGACGTACCAGGCGAGGTCGAATTGGTGTCGGCGGCGGACGCGGCGTCCATCACCTCGCCGGCCGATCTGCGCGGCAGGAAGCTGGGTGTGACCTCGCTCGGTTCGTCGACCGACTTCCTCACCCAGGCGCTCACCGGCCAGGAGGGCATGTCCACCGCCGACTACACGCGCGTGAAAGTCGGTGCGGGACAGACCTTCATCGCGGGCATGAACCACGACGGCATCGACGCGGGCATGACCACCGACCCGACCGTCGCGCAGATGGTGAACTCCGGCGAGGCGCGAATCCTGGTCGACATGCGCACCGAAGAGGGCACCAGGGCGGCGCTCGGCGGGCTGTATCCGGCGTCCTCGCTGTACATGAGCTGCGCGACGATCGATGCCCATCCGGACATCGTGCGCAAGCTCGCCGCGGCGTTCGTGCAGACATTGCAGTGGATCAAGGCGCACACGCCGGAGGAGATCGCGGCGAAGATGCCGTCGCAGTACGCCAGCGCGGGCAAGGACCTCTACGTCCAGTCGATCCGGGACTCGATCGGGATGTTCAACGGCGATGGGTTGATGAAACCCGAAGGCGCGCAAAATGTTCTGGACATTCTCGGGAAATACTCGAAGAATGTGCGACCCGTGCGCGATCGCATCGACCTGTCCGAGACCTACACCATGAAGTTCGTGGAGGACGCGTTGCGCGCGCCGCAGCAGTAGCCTCGTCGTCTCGGCTATCCCTATCCGGCGAGCCGGCTGAGGGCCACTGCGGCCCTCAGGCGGCTCGCCGCGGTCGGAGCCGGTACCCGGGCCGCGGCGCGATCGGCGCGCCGTCGAACGCTTGCCGACTCCGCGCTGCCCGATATGCCCACCCTGATCCGCCGCCCGAGGGTCGAGCCGGCATTCGACCTGTCCGGATCTGTGGGTTATGCGTCCTTGCCGACATCCCACGTGGGCTCGAGACTGGGTTCATGGAGACAAGCGATGACGTCGTGGTGGCGGTATCGGACGGTGTGCTGATGCTCGACGTCGCCGGACCCGTCCAGGTGCTGCACTGGGCCGGGCACCGGATCCGATTCGCCTCGCCGGACGGTGCACCGGTGCGCACCGACGTGGGGGTGCCGCTCGGCGTCGACGGCACGCTCGGCGGCCTGGGTGGATCGGTCGGAACATTGGTGGTGCCGGGATATTCGCCACAGGACCGCGTTTCGGCCGCGCTCGTGGACGCGGTGCGGACGGTCGGCGGCGCGGCCCGCCGGGTGGCGTCGGTGTGCACCGGCGCGTTCGTGCTTGCCGAAGCGGGTCTGCTCGACGGACGGCGTGCCACCACACACTGGCTGGCATGTGCCGAACTGGCACAGCGGTTTCCGCGCGTTCGAGTCGACGCCGATGCCATCTACCTGCGGGATGGGCCGATCATCACCTCCGCGGGCGTCACCGCGGGCATCGACATGGCGCTGGCGCTCGTGCAGGAGGAGCACGGCGCCGAGCTCGCCCGCACGCTGGCCAAGCACCTTGTCGTGTTCCTGCACCGGCCCGGCGGGCAGTCGCAGTTCAGCGTGCGCACGAGCATCGCGACACCGCGCACCGACGGGCTGCGCTGCGTGGTCGACGCGGTGGTCGCGAACCTGTCCGCGGATCACAGCCTTGCCGCGATGGCCGCCCGCGCCGCGCTCAGCGAGCGCCACCTGAGCAGGCTGTTTCGGCAGGAGATCGGCATGACGCCGGGCCAGTACGTCAAACAGGTGCGGCTCGGCCGCGCAGGCGCTGCTCGAATCCGGCGACGAGCCGATGGCGGCCGTCGCCCGCCACAGCGGGTTCGGCTCCGAGGAGACGATGCGCCGCACATTCGTCGAATTGCTTGGCACGACGCCGAGCGACTATCGCCGGCGATTCCGCACGCCAGCGCGCTGACGTCGCATGAACCACAACACAGGAGTCGACTATGTCGCTGTCACGCCGTGCTGCGTCGGAAAAACCCGCGCGGCAGCTATCGCTCGCACTTCCGCTTACCGGATTGACGGGCAAGGCAACCGCGTTGATCGAAGCGAACCTCCCATCGCATCTGCGACATCACAGCGTGCGCGGCTTCCTCTTCGGACGAGCCGTCGCCGAACAACACGGCATGCGGCCCGGCGCCGACTACGACGAGGAGACCATGTATCTCATCTGCGCACTGCACGACATCGGCCTGGCCGATATCGCGGGCGGCGGCCAGAGATTCGAGTTCGACGGCGCTGACTTCGCCGCACGGTTCCTCGAGGACAACGGTGTCACAGACGAGAGAGTAGACACGATCTGGGACGCGATCGCCGCCCACACGTCGGGTGCCACCGACTCTCCGGTATACCGCAGGCGCCGACCGCCGGAAACCTGGATCGCCGTGGACGGTATCGGCATCGATGTCGGAGGCACACCGACCGACCTGCCGCCCGGATACGCCGATCTGGTGCACGCCGCCTATCCGCGACTCGGTGGCAGCCGTGCCCTAGCCGACGTCATCGAAGCTCAGGCGCTGGCCGATCGGCGCAAGGCGCCACCCGGGAGCCTGGCCGGTGAGATCCTGCGCCAACGCCACCCCGAGCTGCCCTCGCTCACCTGGGACGCCATCTTGGCGTCGAGCGGATGGCGCGATTGACCGGTGAATAACGCTGGGCGGCAACGCCTTCGGTGTGTGTACGGCCTTCACGGCTGTCCCGCGTCGCGTGGCTCAGGTGTTGGCCGAGGCGGCCGCCGCGGACTCCGTCGTGTTGAGTTCGGCCTTCCACTGCCGGAAGCCCTCCTCGGTGCGACCGACGCGCCAGTAGCCGGAAATCGATGCGGCCCATTCGGCGGGCACACCGCGTTCCCTGCGCACGTAGCGGCGCAGATCGTGCATGACGGTCTGCGCCTCGCCGTGGATGAAGACCTGGACCTGCCCCGGCGCCCACGGCGCCTGGCGGACGGTCTCCGCGAGCAGTTCGCCCGGCGGGCGGCTGCCACGGTGCAGCCAGGTGAGTTCGACGCCGTCCGGCTTCGTCAGCGGCAGCTCGTCGTCAGGGCCCGCGACCTCGACGAACGCGAGCCCGGTCGCGTCGGCGTCCATCGTCTCCAGCGCGGTCGCGAGGGCGGGCAGCGCCGCCTCGTCACCGGCTAACAGATGCCAGTCGGCGTCCGAGCGTGGGGAGTAGGCCCCACCGGGGCCATAGAGGTCGATCGTTTCGCCCGGCTGTACCGAGGCCGCCCACGGTCCCGCGATCCCCTCCGCGCCGTGGAAGACGAAATCCGCGGCGATCTCTCCGGCGGCCTGGTCCACCGAGCGGACGGTGTAGGTGCGCACCACCTCGCCCCCGTCATGCGGGAAGATGAACTTCACATAGGAGTCTGTGAACTCGCCGGGCTGGAACGTTGCGAAACCGGGGCCGCCGAGGTGGACGCGGATCAGGTGCGGAGTCAGCCATTCGGTGCGTTGCACCGTGAGGGTGGTGCGGGGTCGTGCCATAGGGAACCTCCGACAGTTCTTATTATTAGGATTGCCTTACTCAGGCTACCTGCGTTTCGACTCAGGTTGCCGACAACTGGTGACGGCGAGCCGGGCGGCGGTGAGGATGACGACCATGACGCAGACCGTGCCGACCCCGACGCGCGCCGTGCAGCAGCGCTACCGCGACCCCGAACCGGTCGAACCCGCCCAGTGGAACCCGGTCTTGCAGGTGCTGCACGAGCATCGCTCGGTGCTCCGCTATCTGGCCGAACCGGTGCCCGACGCCACGCTCCGGCTGCTGATCTCCGGGACGCAGTCCGCGCCGACCTCCTCGCATTCCTGGACCGAGCGCGCGCTGACCAGGCTTGCCTCGGCGGCCAACGTGAACGGGAGGTACCGGCTGCGCGAGTCGCTGACCAACCACGGCTTCCGACTGCGCTGAGGCGGGTCAGGCCGCGACCTTCTCCTTGATCAATTCGAACGACCGGACGCGGTCGTCGATGTCGTAGACCAGCGTGTTGATCATCAGCTCGTCGGCCTCGGTGCGCCGCAGCAGGTCATCGAGCTGAGCTCGCACGGTCTCCGGCGAGCCGAGCAATTGTCCGGCTCTGCGCTGCTCGATGAACGCGCGCTCGTGCTCGGAAGGCTGGAACGCGGCCGCCTGCTCGGGGCTCGCCAGCGCCTGCGGCCTGCCGGTCACCAGGTTCAGGAAGGCGAGGTCGCGGGGCACGGCGAGGGTTTCGGCGCGCTCGTCGGTGTCGGCGCAGATCGCTGCCACCGCGACCATCGCGTGCGGGCGCTCCAGCTGTGCCGACGGCCGGAAATAGGCGCGGTAGAGCGCCAGCGCCGACTCGGTGTTGGCCGGGCTGATGTGGTGGGCGAAGGCGAACGGCAGGCCGAGCACCGCGGCGACCTGGGCGCTGTAGCCGCTGGAGCCGAGCAGCCAGACCTCCGGCTCCTCGCCGCGGCCCGGCGTCGCGGTGATGCCACCGGAATCGGAGCCGCGGAAGTAGCCGAGTAACGCCGCCAGTTCCTGGGGGAACGACTCCGCCGACAGTCCGTCCTCGGTCCGGCGCAGGGCGCGGGCGGTCGCCTGGTCGGTGCCGGGCGCCCGGCCGATGCCCAGGTCGACCCGTCCGGGATGCAGCGCGTGCAGGGTGCCGAACTGTTCGGCGACCACCAGCGGCGCGTGGTTGGGCAGCATTACTCCGCCGGAACCCACCCGGATGGTCGAGGTGGCGGCCGCCAGGTGGGCGAGCAGCACGCTCGGCGCCGAGCTGGCGATGCCCGGCATGTTGTGGTGTTCGGCAACCCAGAAGCGGTGATACCCCAACGCCTCGGTACGCCGCGCCAGCTCGGTGGTCACGTCGAGCCCCTCGCCGACGGTGCGGCCGGATTGCACCGGCGCGAGATCCAGTACGGACAGCGGGACGTCGGTCATGGGTCTCCTCCAAGGTGTGATCGCCAATCCCAACGCTCGGCGAGCCCGGCGTATTTCGCGCGACGCCTCAGCGCCGTGCGATCGCACGGAACACGTCGATGGTCTCCTTCTCGTCCTGGGTGGTCCCGTGATCGCTGAGTTTCACGATGACCGTGCCGCTGGGCGGGTCGACGTAGATGTACTGCCCATACACCCCGACTGCCGAGATGTCCTTGCCGTTTCCGCCGGTGGGGTGCCACCACTGCGCCCCATAGCGCCAGTTGCCGACCTGATGCGGCGCCGGAATGCGGATGCGCTCGAGCCATGCCGTCGGCACGATCTGCGCGTCGCCGGCCCGTCCACCGTCCAGCACCAGCCTGCCGATCTTGGCGAAGTCGCGGGCGGTGGCGTTGAGGCAGCAGAACGCCTTCTCCTGTCCGCCCGCGCGGTCGAGGTTCCACAGCGCGTCGTCCTGCGCGCCGATCGGACCCCAGATGTCGCGCTGCAACAGTTCGGCCAGCGGTATCCCCTCGACCTTCGCCAGCGCCATGCCGAGCAGCTGGGTGTCGACGCTGCGATACTCGCCCGCGCTCCCGGGGATGAACCGCAGGCCGCGGTGCGCGTGGACGAAGCCGGCCAGATCCTCGGTGAGATACATCCGGGCGGTCCCGGTGAGCGGCATGTACTTGTTGTAGTTCTCCGAGACGTCGACGCCCGAGGTCATGTCCAGCAGGTCTCGGATGGTGACGGTGTCGTATTCGCCCCCGGTGGCCAGCTCGGGCAGGATATTCACCAGCCGGTCGTCCTCGTGCAGCTTCCCCGCGTCGATGGCCCGGCCGGTCAGCAGCGACACGACCGACTTCGCCACCGACCATGAGGGCTGGCGCGTCGTCGCCTCCACGCCGTCGCGGTACCACTCGTGGGTCAGCGCGCCGCCGCGCAGAACCAGGAACGAGTTGGTGTGCGTGGTGTCGAGGAATTGTGCGACTGAAATCCGCGAACCGCGCCACGGAACCGTGTCCGGCAGCTGCTCGGTCCCGACGGGCAGCGGGCGCGGGGTAGGGGAGGCGGCCACGGTCCGGCTCGTGAACAGTTCGCCCTGGGTGGAAGGCGGAGTCGCCATGAGCCGCAGCAGCGTCGGCGGCGACGGGATGTGCAGCACCGTTGTCGCCGCGAATGCCGCGCCGATCAAGACGGCGACAACCGCAGCGAGGGCGATCGCCGTGCGAAGTGCGTAGTGGCGTCGTCGCGGTCGCTGGGTGGACTGTTCCGTCACGGGCGGAGCTCGACTCGCATGGCTCGCGCCGGTCTGTCGATCATTCGCCGTAGCCCATCCTCGCCGACGCCATCAGTGACGACACCGATGATGGCATGGTGGACGCTTGGCCCGGAAGGTTTCGGAGGCCGGTGTCCGGGCGGGAGCATCGGGCAGTGCGGCGGGCACTCGGCGGCGCGGGCCGGTAGCGTGGCGATCTGATCGATGTCGAACAGGCGTTGATCCGACGCCATGTGGTCACCACACCGAACGACGATCCCGGCGTCTCTGCTGTAAGAGGGGAAGGACCGCACGATGACAGCCTCCGACCGTCAACTCGAGGACACGGGGTCGCTGAGCCCAACGGATGCCGGTGACTCGGAAGGCTACGCGCGGGGGCTGAGTCCGCGCACCATCCAGATGATCGCCATCGGTGGCGCGATCGGCACCGGCCTGTTCTACGGTGCGGGCGGCGCGATCGAGCAGGCCGGACCCGGCCTGATCCTGGCCTATCTGGCCGCGGGCGTCGCCATTTTCGTGATCATGCGGGCGCTAGGAGAGCTGCTGACCTACCGCCCCGTCTCGGGCAGCTTTGCCGAGTACGCGCACGAATTCCTCGGCCGCTTCGCCGGCTTTGTGACCGGCTGGTCGTATTGGGCCGTATGGGTCGCCACCTGCATGGCCGAGATCACCGTTGCGGGCAAATATGTGCAGTACTGGTTCGACATCGAACCATGGATCACCGCGCTGGTCGTGCTCGCGGTGATGTTCGGGGCGAACCTGATCTCGGTGCGGCTGTTCGGCGAGGGCGAGTTCTGGTTCTCCACCATCAAGGTCACCGCGATCGTCGGCATGATCCTGCTCGGCATCGGCGTGCTGCTGTTCGGTTTCGGCCATGCCGCCGACCCGACCGTCACGAACCTGTGGGCCGACGGCGGCGTGTTCCCCAACGGCATCGGGCAGTCGCTGCTGGTGCTGCAGATCGTGCTGTTCGCCTATGTCGGTGTCGAGTTGGTCGGCGTCACGGCCGGGGAGGCCCGGGAACCACGTAAGACCTTGCGCAAGGCGATCAATACGCTGCCGATGCGCATCGGCCTGTTCTACATCGGCGCGCTCGTGGTGATCATGTCGGTGTCCGGCTGGCGCAATTTCCACGCGGGCAAGAGTCCCTTCGTGGAGGTGTTCGAGCAGATCGGCATTCCCGGCGCGGCGGGCATCATCAACTTCGTGCTGCTCACCGCGGCGTTGTCGTCCTGCAACTCGGGGATCTACTCGACCGGCCGCATGCTGCGGACCCTGTCGCTGCACGGCGAGGCGCCTGCCCTGCTGAACAAGCTGAGCGTGAACGCGGTGCCTTACGCCGGGATCACCGCGTCGGCGGCTGCGATGGTGATCGGCGTGATCGTCAACATCATCTCCCCGGACAAGGCGTTCGCCTACATCACCTCGGTGTCGACGATCGGCATCATCTTCGTCTGGGGCGTCATCCTGGTCTGCCACCTGCTCTATCGGGTCAAGGTCGCGCGCGGTGAGCTCCCCGCGAGCGACTACCGGCTGCCCGCCGCGCCCTACACCACCGTGCTGGCGTTGGCCTTCCTCGGTCTGGTGGTCGTGCTGCTGTTCTTCACCGACAGCGGGCGCACGGCGATCGTGGTCGGCGTGGTGTGGGCGGTGCTGGTGTCCGCCGGTTACTTGGCCCTGAACAAGCTCGGAAAGTCCAGCGCGGCAACCGATTCCGTGAAAAGCTAGCCAGAGGGTTCAAGTGGGCGGCCTTCTCTCGGCGCCAGCAGACGAGCCACTGCGCCAGCCTACGGCCGGGGCGCTCGGCGCCCGCGCTGCTACGCGGTGAGAAACAGCGCGGTGGACGCGATCGCCTCCACAACGCAGTAGAACCAATTGGGGTAGAAGGCCGTTCGTTCATCGAGCGCCGCGGCCAGTATCCGCCCCAGTGCCATTCCTGCCAGCGCCGCGCCGACAGCGACCATGATCCCGGCGCGCAGCGATCCGGGGCCCAGCGCCGCCACGCTGAGCACGGCTGCCATCGCCAGGCCGAAGCCCCCATAGACTGCGCGTACTTCGTAGCGTGCGCGCGGTTCGGTGAGCATGATGCCGAACGGCCGGATCAGCGCGGCAGGCGCGGCCAGCGCATAGCTGCCCATCCCCAGAAAGAACACCCCGATGATCGCGCAAACGGCCAGAGCCACTGTTTTCCTCCAAGTCGCGATTCGGTCAAGAGCTCAGCATGCGTCGTACTCGGGTCCCGCCGCTTCTGTAAACCCGCTATCGTCCGGAGCCCGTGTCACCGGCTTGGGAGGCGTCCAGCAGCCGGCCGAGGGTCAGCGCGGCCACTGTGGGTCCGGCGCGACCAGCGCACCGGTGCCGAGCACGCCCTGCGTGAACATCCAGACGTAAAAGGTCGATCCGAGCGGGACGGCGCCGACAAGCACGGCAACCAGACTCCTCGCGGCGGGTGAACACGCACAGCGGAAGGATCGGGTTGTCCGTGCGGCGCTCCACCGGTCCGAACAGTCCGATGCCGCCTGCGAAGGGCCAGCGCCGCCCAGCAGCGGACCTGCGATAGATCTGGCCCCCACCCTGGACACCGCACCACAGCTATTCCCACATGGAATTATTTTCGCGTCGATTTCCAGTGCGTCGTCGATGGAAGCGAACGTGGTCACCGACCATGTGCGAATTCCATGTGGACTTCTGCGGACTCATCCGATGAGTTCACGGGGTAGCGGATGGTGTGCTGATTTGTCCAGCTTCTCAACCTATTCGGTGCGTATCCCAATGAAACTACTGGAAAATGGGATCGACGGTGTACCGAGGGAAAGTTCGACGGCAAGGTGCTGTGTCGAAGCTGGAAGGCCGTATTGCGGTGCGCCGTCCTGATGACCTGGCGCCGCGACGTTCTATTTGCCCGGTGTCCTTTCCTTGTGCGGCATCGCAATTCGAGAACGCCAGCGCGTTGCTGATTCCCGGCCGACGTTCGGCCCCATCCGGGACGACATGCCGTCAGCATTCGGACCATGACGCGCTAGTCGCACATGCTGGTACCGGTCATGTGCCCTGTCGTGGCGGTCGGCACCCGGTGCATCGTGATCGCACTGGGTTTCGATATCCGAGCGGCCGGGAATAACCACGGGAGGAGCGGGCGAAACCCGACGAAACGACCCAAATCTTCGGGGCATGCTTGCCCTGACGTGGTTGGGTAGGTTGAGCGTCGGCAAAACCGCTGCACGGCAACAGATGTGATATCGAAGACACAGCTCGATCAACGATGAGGCTTGGGTGCGCAATTCGCGGTCGCTGGAGGTTCCGCGCACGGGCCCAGCGCTTTTCGTCCTGGTGGGCAGCGCTCTTGTCGCGCTGGTTCTGGTCTTCACCACGGTCGATCCGTGGCTCGACAGGGCGGGCATTCTGGCCGGCGGTCTCGACGTGCACGTCTACCGCGACGGGGCGTGGCGGGTCCTGCACGGGCATCCGCTCTACACCGAACCCAGCGTGCACGGGTTGCTCTACACCTATACGCCGTTCTCCACCCTCGCCTTCATCCCCATAGATCTGCTGCCGTGGGGGTGGGTCACCAACACCTGGCTGGCGGTGAACCTGGTCGTCTTGTTCGGCTGTATCCGGCTGAGCTGGCGAATTCTCGGATACCGGCTAGACGCGCGATCGACCTTCGCCTGCGTGCTGCTGGCGATCACCTGTGCGTTCATGGAGCCGGTCCGCACCACGCTGTACTACGGGCAGATCAACCTGGTCCTCATGCTGCTGGTGCTGTGGGACTGCGCGCGCGGTGATCGCGGCGGGCTCCGCGGTCTCGGTGTCGGCGTCGCCGCGGGTATCAAGCTTGTTCCGCTGTATTTCGTCGCGCATTTCATTGCGTTGCGACAGTGGCGTGCGGCGCTTACGGCGTCGGCGACCTTCGTGGCGTCGGTCGGCCTCGCGTGGGCGGTCCTGCCTGCCGACTCATGGCAGTACTGGAGTTCGACGTTCCTCCAGTCCGATCGCATCGCGTTGGACACCCACCCCGCCAACCAATCCCTCCGGGGCGCCATCGCGCATCTGACCGGTCATCCCGCACCGATGTGGCTGTGGCTGCCGCTGGCGGGGGCCGTGGCCGCTACCAGTCTGGTAGTGACGGCGCGGCTGCACGCATGCGGCGAACGGCTGCTCGCGATCGTGCTCGCCGGCCTCACCGCGTGTGCGATCTCGCCGTTCTCCTGGGGGCATCACTGGGTGTGGTTCGTCCCGTTGCTGGTCCACGTCATACATAAGGCGCTGACTCGTCCAGGGTGGTGGATCGGCGCGGCTGCTCTCTACGTCTCGATCGGTGCGTGGACCTATCAGTGGAGCCAGACCTACGTGAGTGTCGGACTGTTCCTGTATCCGCCGTGGTGGCCGATCGCACCGATTCTGCTGAACGGTTACGTCGTCGCCTATGCGGCGGTGCTGGTAGGTGCGGGAGTGGCGCTCCTCGGTCGGCGGAGTGAGCCGGACCCTGACGAGGATCGTTCTGGGCCGGGCATGCATCCGATCAGAGTCGTGCTACGCGGAGTGTTGCGACCGGTCCCGCTGCCGGATTCACCGATGCGGCCCGCACGCGAGTCCGTCGGCGCTGCCGAAAACTGATCTGTTGGGCGGCAGGTGATTTCCGGGCGTGGAGCCGGAAATCACCTGCCGACTGTGGTGGGCGGCGTCGTGATCAGAACGCGCTTCCGGTGCCGGGCAGGAAAAACCCGAAGCCCGGCCAGATGCCGAACGGGCTGCCCCAGTAGCCGAAGGGGTTGCCCCAGCCGCCATAACCGCCCCAGCCCCCGTAACCGCCCCAGCCCCCGCGACCCCAGCCGCCGTGGCCCCAGCCGCCGTGGCCCCACCCGCCGTGGATCTCCTCGCCCTGATTCGTCTGCGCGACCGCGACCGCGGGTTCCTGCGCCAGCGCGGGTGCCGCCGTGACGGCGATGGGTGTCAGCGCGATCGCGGAAGCCAGCGCCACCCGGGCGACCACTCGCCGGGCGCGTCCGGCGTCGACGTCTTGGATCATCGGTACTTCCTCACTTCGGTACATATTGTCCAGTCGGTGATCAACTGGCTGATCTGGTCGACATCAATTCCCTCAGGAGGCAAGAGAACCAACCTCGCCGATTTATATCGTACCGTTAATTAACGGGACGTTCAATGTGGCGCGGTCGTACGGGAATTCAACCCTCTGACCGTCGAACCGAGTCGGAGCGAATGGAATCGAGTCCCGCATCGGCTGAATGTTCCGGTGCGCCGGCGTGTGGGTGGGTACGGTCGACGGCACCAGACATCGATGTAGGAGCCGACAACGATGACAAGTGCCGATGTGCTGACCGATGCTTTCGAACGGATTCGGGAGGTGGTGCACGAAGCGGTGGACGGGCTCGGCGAAGACGAGCTGGCCCACCGGATCGACCAGGGCGCCAACTCGATCGCGTGGCTCGTCTGGCATCTGACCCGGGTGCAGGACGACCACGTCTCCGAAGTCGCCGACGTCGAGCAGGTGTGGACGGCGCGGGGCTGGTACGACCGATTCGGCCTGCCGATCGAGGCGAGGGCGACCGGATACGGTGACCGTCCCGTCGACGTCGCCGTGATTCGCGCCCCGGCCGAGCTGCTCACCGGCTACTACGACGCCGTGCACGCGCAGACGCTGCGCTTCGTCCGGAAACTGGGCGACAGTGACCTCGAACGGATCGTGGACATCCGGTGGGATCCGCCGGTGACGCTCGGCGTGCGGCTGGTCAGCGTGATCTCCGACGATCTGCAGCACGCGGGTCAGGCCGCCTTCGTGCGCGGCGTCGTCGAGCGGACGACATGACCCGGACGTGAACCGGACGCGGCACGCACTGTCGATGCGGTGGCGTAAGTTGGTGCCGCGGAACCGGATTGTTCACAGGAAGTGCAGCCGTGGTCGGTGTGATTGTTCTCGTCGGGATCGTCGTCCTGGCGTTGGTCATCGTCTTCGTGGCGTTGTTCGGCGCGCTGCACTGGTATGTATGGCGGCGTCTCGTGCGGGATACGACCACCGCCGGGTCCCGCGCGCGGCCCCTCGGCACCGCCGTCGTGGTGGCGGGCCCAGTGCTGCTGGTCGGCGCGGCGGTGGCCGAATTGGCCTCGGCGCCATTGCCGTTCGTCCGGATCATCGCCTGGCCCGGCTACCTGTGGGGCGCGCTGTTCGTCTACCTGCTATTCGCGCTGCTCGTCGGCGAGCCCGTGCGGCTCGTGCTGCGGCGGTTCGGCGAGAAATCGGTGACCGAACCGGTCGCCGTCGAATCCGTGTACTCCGCATCCGATCCGAATGCATTGCTGGACACCGCTGTTCAGTCGCAGCCTGAGGCGCCGGTCGATCGGGTGCCGCGCCGGGTCTTCGTCTCCCGCGTCGTGGGCGGTGTGGCCGTGGCGGCCGCGGCGACGACAGTCGGCTCGGGGACCTACGGCGTTCTCAACGGACCGAGTGTCAAGCACGTCGCCGTGCCGCTGGCGAAACTGCCGCGGCGAGCGGACGGGTTCCGCATCGCCGTGGTCAGCGATGTCCATCTCGGCCCGATCCTGGGCCGCGGTTTCGCCGAGCGGGTGGTCCGCACCGTCAACGGCACTCAGCCGGACCTCATCGCCGTCGTCGGTGACCTGGTGGACGGCAGTGTCGAGCACCTGCGGTCCGCCGTCGAGCCGCTGGCCGACCTACACGCGCGGCACGGCGCGTTCTTCGTTACCGGCAACCACGAATACTTCTCCGGCGCCGAACAGTGGATCGACCACGTTCAGGAGCTCGGGATGCACCTGCTCGCGAACGCCCGCACGGAGTTGCCCGGATTCGATCTGGCGGGCGTGAACGACCTGCAGGGCGAACGTACCGGGCACGGCCCCGACTTCGGCAAGGCACTCGGCGACCGGGACCGCTCCCGAACCGCCGTCCTGCTGGCACACCAGCCTGTGCTCATCGACGACGCGGTAGCGCACGGTGTCGATCTGCAGCTGTCCGGCCATACCCACGGGGGCCAGATCTGGCCGGGCAATTACCTTGCGGGACTGGTGAATCCCACGGTCGCCGGATTGGAGAGGTACGGCGACACCCAGTTGTACGTCACCCGGGGTGCCGGGGCGTGGGGTCCGCCGGTGCGTGTGGGCGCACCGTCGGACATCACCGTCGTGGAGCTCGTGTCACGGCAGGCGTGACCGCGAACGCTCGCGCTATCCGAACAGCCCGCCGAGGACTCCGCCGCTCTGGCCCGCTTCCTGGCCGCCGCCGGTGCCGCCGATGAAGCCGCCAGGCGGCAGCTCCGAGGGCTGCACGATGACGAAACCGCGGCCGGAGAACGACAGCGTCATGCCCTCGCCGGTGCTGCGACCCATGAGCCTGCCGAGGCCGAACGAATCGTTGCGTTTGATCCCGGTCTGCAGGCTCGACGACCAAGCCACTGCCGCCTGCGGGTCGGCGTAGGTCGGCTGGTCGACGTTGAGCACGACCGGCGTGCCGTGTGTGGTGATCGCGATGCGGCCCCGGCCGGTGAAGACACAGTTGAACAGCCCCGCGTTGCTGGCGAACCCGGCGGCGCCCTGCACCATGCGGACGTTGTATGTCAGTGTGGAATCGAATGCGAGCACGTTGGCGCCGTTGATGGTGAGGCCGTCGGTGCCGTCGAGATCGATGGTGTGCACGTCGGCGGCGCCGTTGGCGACGAACAGATCGCCGCGCCCGGAAACCTTCATCAGCGGAACACCCTCGCCGGTGAGCCGCTGCTGGATCGCTCGTCCGATGCCGCCCGAGCCGAGCGCCTGGAACTGTAGGTCGCCCTGGTAGGCGACCATCGACCCGGCGCGCGCCATGACCTCGCCGTTGACGGCGACCTTGATCATCTTGCCGCCCTGCTTCTGAATGCCGGCGCCGGTGACTTCGGCATGGCTCGGGGCGAACAGTTCGCTCTGCATCGGCAGCGCTCCTTGCTGAGGTGAGGGCATCGGTGGTGGCGGCATCGGGGCGGGTGGCGAGGGATAGGCCGGTGGCGGTGAAATAGTCGGTGGCGCGGGCTGATACGGCTGTGCCACCGGATTGGTCGGTGAGTATATGGGCGGGGGAGCCGGGGCGGGTGGCGGAGTCGGAGGCGCGGGCTCGTCGTCGATGTTCACGCCGAACGCCGTCGCGATCCCGGCCAGGCCGTTGTCGTAGCCCTGACCGACCGCGCGGACCTTCCAGCTGCCGCCGCGGCGGTAGATCTCCACGCAGACCACGGCGGTCTCGGTGCTGAGTCCGGTCATCGGGAAGGCCAGCTGGCCCGCATCGGCCGCGATGGTCGCGCGCAGCGAGCCGACGCTCGCGAAGGTGGCGGGCCCGCTGCCGTCCAGGCTGGCGGTGACGACCACCCGGTCGATGTCGGCGCGCAACGCAGAGGTCTGGATCTCCACTACGTCACCGGTACCGCGGCCGTGCCGATAGATGACGCCGGGGGCCACCGGCTGGTTGAAGAACACGAAGTCGGCGTCGGACCGTACTCGCCCTTCGGGGCTCAGCAGTAACGCCGAAACGTCGACGGGGGCCGAACACATAACGGTGACCGTCAGCCGATCGCCGGGAGCAGGGCGGTTCTCGCCGCGGGCGAGATCGGTCACGGTGGGCCGTCCAGTGCGCAGGCGCGCCGTCCGAATGACATGCGATTCACGGCCTCTAGTGTGTCGTGCCTTCAGCATGTTCGCTACCGAGCCCGGTCGAAGCCGCCCACGCTCCAGCTGCTGCTCGGTCCGTCGGACCCCTGTGTGTCATCGCCCCAACAGATGACCCGGGCCGATGTCGGCCCCGGCCACGGAGGGCGAGAGTGCCTGAGCGGCATCCCGCCCGGCGGGATGACGCTGCGCATGGCGTCGCCGGCGCCCGCAGTGGCGGGCGTCATGGTCCGGCGGCCGGGTCGCAGCAGCGACCGGTGGCGGCCGAGCGCGGCGCCGCGAATCGAGGATGGCATCGAATTCGCCGGTGATGTCGGCGGGTTCGGCGTGGTCGATAGCCCGCAGCACCAAGCGTGGCCCTGAGCTGCGCCCACCTGCCGCCGCGATCATCCATGTGGTGGACGACCTGCGGTTCACCACCCGACCGCCTGCGATGCGGAAGCCGTGTGGTATCGGCAGGGTGGTTTGCCCACGCACCCTCCAGGGCGGTACCGGGTTCGCAAATGGCGACGGCGAGGGTCCGGCCGTATCGGTCGGGCCCTCGCCGTGCGGGACGCTGGTCAGAGGAGTTCGGCGTACATGGTGCCGTCCAGGATGCCGAATTCGACTTGTCCGGGGAACAGCGGCACCGCACCACTGGCGTGCTGGGCGTAATTGAGCGCGATGGTGTCGGTCGCCCAGCGGTGCAGTGGCCGGGGTAGGCGCAGAACTCGGTGGTCGGTGCAGCGGATGTAGGGGTAGGTGGTTTCGCCGGCCACGGCGAGGGGGTTGTGGATGTCGAGGGCGGCGATGTCCAAGACCAGTCCGGTCTGCTTCGCGGAGGCGACGGTCGGAGGCTGCAGTTCGATGTCGTCCATGACCGAAGACGGTAGCCCGGGGGATGCCGGATGTGCGTTATTCCGAGCGAATGTCCGCTGGATTTGCCGAGGAATAGGTGTGACGGTGAGGTTCATCGAACGGTCGAACCTCACCGCTACCACCAGCGATCGCGGTCGGCTTGGGCGTACCGGCTCCGCGTTGCACGTCCCGGGGCCACCGGGACAGGGATGAGCGTAGGCGACGCTGATGGTTCGCGGTGGCGTTTCCGCGAATCCGTACGCTCGCGCTTTCGATGCGAATCTCTCCCGCCGCCCGGGGCGTGAAGGGTCCTGCGCATGCCATTCGGAGGATCGCGGTCTACTATGCGGTCGGCGTGAAAAAGGCTGTGCGCGTTGAGTATCCGCCATGGTCCGCGCCATCGATTCGGATTCTCAGGAGGGTGGAAGACGTGCTGTACGCAGTCGTAGCGGCCATTGTCGTTACGTTGTTGGTCGGTTCGGCCGCGGCCATGGTGTGGGATCCGCGCCGCCGGGACGACAGTTTGGACGAGTTCGAGCGGGATCTGGCCGAGAGTGACGCTATGGCAGGGGATTACGCCCCAGCTCGCCGCCGTGAGTGGCCGCGGAAGGAAACGGTCTGAACGGTGGCGGCATCGGCGCCGCCGCACGGTGCAAGATAGTTCGGCGTCACGGATCATGATGCTTGGTGGCGTCGAACATCTGCTCCGGGTGCCGACGATCGGGGTTGGTACCACTCGACGGCGGTGGGCTCGTACAACGCAATTCCGCGCTGGACGTACGCCCGCCCGAACATCATGGCGCCCAGTCGTACTCGGCTGGGCGCCGACTCCGCCGAGGTCATCGTGCTCATCGGCCAGAGCATCACAAGTCCGGGCACCCCGTGGCAAGGCCGCGGCTGGTCAGTTGTCCATGGTGCCGCTGGAAATTGGCGCAAGACATGCGAGCAGGTGGTGCTCGACGACTTCTTTCGCGGTTACCTGAACGGCCTGCAGAACCTGTGGATGATCCACCGGTATCTGCGGCTGACGTCCTGTCGGGGTCCAGGCGTCCCGGACCCTGTCAGCGAGTGTGCTCAGTCCACGGTGAATTTTCGCCACAGACCATGCAGACCCTGTCCGCGCACCGAGGTGCTTTGCCCGTCACGAATCGGATGTAGGGTGATGATGCCGAATCCGATCTGAACCGTCTCCGGCAGGTTCGGTACGTGTGCGGTGTAAACGGGGGCGGCGTCGACGGACCAGCCGACGGTACCGGCACCTCGGTCGATGGTGACCGCGTAATGGTGGAATTCGGCGGGTTTGATGTCGATGCCCGCCAGCGGAGCGTGCACGATATGCGTGAACGCTTGTTCCTTGGGTACGACACCGGGCACG
Organism: Nocardia sp. 2TAF39; assembly: GCF_052114905.1. Classification (NCBI taxonomy): domain Bacteria; kingdom Bacillati; phylum Actinomycetota; class Actinomycetes; order Mycobacteriales; family Nocardiaceae; genus Nocardia; species Nocardia sp. 2TAF39. The sequence goes on along the minus strand of NZ_JBFRFQ010000016.1, from coordinate 61,797 downwards.
AACAGCCGTTCGTGAATCGCATAGGCGTGCTTGCTGGTCGCGATCAGATCGAACACTTGGGCGCTGCCCATGTCGAGGACATTGAAGGCGGCGAACCCGTCCCGGTAGTCCTCGCCGGTGGCGCCGATGTTCTCGGCGGCCATCTCCACCGCGAAGGTCCGAGGTCCGCCGTCGAGGTCGAATTCCTGGACCGACACCAGCAGATGCTTCGGGTTGTCGAGGATCTGGACGTCCGAGTGCGACCGGGTGAAGGCGTCGATATGGATCGACACGGTGCCGTCTTCGATGTCGGTCCGGGCCGAGGGGTCGGCGTAGCTCCAGGCCTGGCCTTCCCCCAGCGGAACTTCCAGAAAGCGCCACCGGTCGTCTCGGAGGTCTGGTCCGTTCAGGTCGTCGTAGGTCATTGCCGCATTACCTTTCCGCCGAGCCGCCATTGGCGGAACCAAGTCGATAGTTTTTCCTTGCCGCCCTCCGATGCAGGGAGGTCACGACGGTGTCCAGTGATCCGGATTTGTAACCCAGTCCGCCCAGTAGCAGCCGCTCTTCGGTCAGCCGCGGGCGCACCGCCGGGCCCATCGGCCACCAGTCGTCGAGTTCGACCAGGCCGGGCTCGACCAACTCCAGATCACCGAAGTACGAGGCGATCTCCTCGCGAGTCCGGTACCAGCCGGAGCCCAAACCCATTTCGGTGAAACGCCGTTGCAGCTCGATGGCCATGTCGTGGGCCTCGGAACCGTCGGCGGGGTCGTGGAAATGCGTGATCCCCACGTACGAACCGGCGGGGAGCGCGTCGATGTACTGGCGCATGATTCCGGCAGGATCCAGCGCGTCGTCGACGTGGTGCAGGATTCCGCACAGGATCAGCGCCAACGGGCGGGTGAGGTCGAGATGCGGGGTGACCTCAGAGTGCGCAAGCAGGGTTTTCGGCTCGGTCAGATCGGCAGGCACGAAGTGGGTGAATTCGTTGCGTTCCAGCAACACTCGGCCGTGGATATTGCAGACCGGATCGTTGTCGACGTACACCACGCGCGCTTCGGGGTTCTGCTGCTGGGCGATCTCATGTGTGTTGCCCACAGTGGGCAGACCCGCCCCGATATCGAGGAATTGGTCGATGCCCACGGTCCCGGCAAGATACCTGACCACGCGGTGCAGCCAGCGGCGGTTCATTCGGGCCACGTCGCTCTGGCGTGGTGCGACCTCGGCGACCTTGTCGCGGACGTAGCGGTCGACCTCGTAATTGTCTTTGCCACCGAGGGTGGCGTCGTAGACGCGGGCGATGCTCGCCCGTGTCGTGTCCACGCCGACCGGCGCACGGACACCGGTCTTGGGAGTGGGATCGGACATGGAGACCTCTCTAATGCATTGCCGCGGTCTGGTTCACCAGCCTAGAGTCCACCGATTATCACGGCAATAAACATCGGATGCGTTCGGCCAGTGATGATTTCATCTCATCGAGAACGATCGTTTCGACCACAGCCGAGCGACGGATACTGTACGGTACCGCCGAGTGAAACCGTGGTGGAAGCTCACGACTGCGCGTCGCTGACGCTCGGCTCCGTCGGCTTCGCCCGGACGTCTCGGCCGGTGATCTGCGGATCGTTCGATGTCATGCCGGGCTCCGTGGTCGTGGAACAGGTCAGGCACCGTCGTGGGCGACTCTACGTACCTGGCAGCCCGGCTGCCAGGGATTGCCTTGAACTTGTTGCGTTGTCGCTCTCGTGAATCCATGCCTCCGCACCGCGTGGATTCAACCGGTGCTCGCATCGTTGTCCGGCTTTGTTCGAGCCGAGTAGGATCGGCAGCCGACATCAGATGATCTGTAATGGTGGAGGCAGTGCGCCCCGCGGTCTACCCCCTCTCGGCCGGAGGCATCTATGACGAATGACGAAGACAGCAGTGGAGATGCGGAATCTCCTGCGGCAGAACGTGGTCCGACGGTGCTGCGGATCGCGCTCGGGAGTCGGCTGCGGCAGCTGCGCGAAGGGTGCGGGATCAGCAGGGAGGCGGCGGGCGATTCCATCCGCGGATCGCACGCCAAGATCAGTCGTCTGGAGTTGGGGCGGACCGGGTTCAAGGAGCGTGACCTGAGGGATCTGCTGACCCTCTACGGTGTTGTCGACCCCGCTGAACGCGAAACATACCTGGAATCGGCCCGCCGGGCCAACAACCCGGGCTGGTGGCAGCACTACAGCGACCTGCTCCCCGCCTGGTTCGAGACCTACATCGGCCTCGAACAAGCCGCGACTACGATCCGCACCTACGAGGCGCAATTCGTTCCTGGCCTGCTGCAGACGGCCGACTACGCGCGTGCGGTGATCCAGCTCGGCAACACCGACGAAACGGAGCGGCGGGTCGCCATTCGCGTGCGTCGTCAGCACATTCTCTTTCGGGTCGTCGCCCCGACCCTGTGGGCGGTCATCGACGAGAACGCGCTACGCAGACCGGTAGGCGGGATACAGGTGCTCCGGGAGCAGATCGAGCACCTGGTCGAGATGGCCGAGCGTCCCAACATCAGAATCCAGGTGCTGCCGTATTCGGCCGGAGGGCATTCCGCCGCGGGCGGGCCGTTCAGCATCCTGCGCTTTCCAGAGACCGAACTGCTCGACATCGTCTACACCGAGCAACTTGCCAGCTCGCTCTACCTGGACAAACGGCGCGACGTCGAGCTGTACATGTCGGTCATGAACCGGCTCAGCGTGGAAGCGTTGTCACCGCCGGGGAGCCTGCAATTCCTCAAAGACCTGCTTTCGCAGATGCGCTCGGGCGAGGGGATTGCCTGAGGTGTGGTCTGCCGCATGGCACCGCACGGTGCCCTTCTCGGTGCGATGCCGAACAACCTCGATTCGGTGGTAGCGGTTCCACGGACGAGCACATGTACCGATGGATGAGAGAGTTCGCCGATGCGACGCGGTTGGACGGATGTGGCAGTATTTCTCTTCGAGGTCGGGGTCTGAGGATAGACTCGGGCACTGGCTGGTTCGGCCACGGCGGCCCCGATGCGAGTTGGGGCCACCGGCGGGGCCGAAGGGTGCGACCAGCGAGTCTTACGGCATGAGGACGATCCGGATCGGATTGCCTTCCTTGTTTTCCAATTCGTGCACAGCCTTTTCGGCGTCGGACAGTGGGACGACGGCACTGACGGATCTGGCGAAATCGATGCGATGGTTTCGACGCAGCTTCACGAGTTCGAGTACATGGTCCGGTTCGGAGCCGTAGTGCCCGCGCAGCTGTTGTTGACGGAAGCTGAAGATGGTGCCGTTCGCGATGGTGATCGGCTTGTCGGTAAGCCCGACCAGCACCAGTCGCCCTTCGTCGGCCAGGCATTGGACTGCCTGTTCGCGGACGGGTGCGGCCCCCGCGAAGTCGAAGGCGACGTCGAGCCCCTTTCCGTCGGTGGCCACGTAGAGCTTCTTCGGCAGCTCGCCGTCGGACGGATCGAGTGCGATGTCTGCGCCGAAGTCCAGTGCACGCTGCCGCGCAGCGGGGAGCGGATCGACGGCGACGACAGGTGCGGCGCCGATCAGCCGGAGCAGCTGAACACCGTGTGCGCCGAGGCCGCCCACACCCCAGACGCCGGCCGATTCGGCGGGCGCGACTCGGCCGGTGCGGGTGATGGCGGCCCATGGCGTGGAGACTGCGTCGGGGATGAAACAGGCTTGCTCGAACGGCAGATCGTCGGGAATCGGCACCACGGTGTCCACGGACGCGAGCGCGTACTCCGCCCAGCCGCCGTCGTAGTCCACACCGCGGGTGTAGGTCTTTCCATCGCGAATCTCGCCTGCCTGCAGCAGCACTCGGTCACCCAGCACGGCTCCCGAGACGTCGGGCCCCAGCGCGTGCACGGTCCCGGCGACCTCGTGCCCGAGGGTGACGGATTCGTTCTCCAGATACATCGGGGCGAGCACCCCTTCGATGAGGTGGACATCCGAGAGGCAGACACCCGCGGCCGCGACTTTGATCAGAACCTGGCCCGGGCCGGGCGTCGGGACGGGAATGTCGTCCATGCGGAACCGGTGCCGCTGGTCGGCACGCGGATACAGTCGTCCAGCAAGCATGTCCTCAACTCCTCAGCAGACCGATCGGTTGATTTGTGCGCTGGGCAAAATCCTACGGCAAGCGTCGTCTCATGCCGCGTTGGCGCTGTTCGGCGCAATTCGACCGGTGCGCAAAATGGTCCCCACCCGATCGGTCCGCGACTCCGATACCTTGCGGTGCTACAGTGCCCACGGCCGCGCCTTCTCGGATGCGGCGTCGCCGGGCCTGGGTGTCCGCACCTCTGGACCGTCGGCGTCACGGGCACCGAATGTGTTGTCGGACAGGGTTATCAGCGTAACGCGTCAGCTGCCGCGGCGGTGATGGTGGCGGCGACGGCGCTGAGGGCGGGGGAGTGCACGCGCCACTGCTGCCAGTACAAGGGGACATCGATGACGACGCCGGGGTCGATCGGGACCAGCCGACCGGCAGCGAGATCGTCCTTGGTTTGCAGCTCGGGCAGCATGCCCCAACCGAGCCCGAGACGAACGGCCGCGGCGAATCCGGTGGACGACGGGACGTAGTGGCGCGGCGGATCGAGTGGCTTGCGGCTGCGGCGACGCAGGAGCCTGTCCTGCAGGTCGTCTTTGCGGTCGAAGAGCACCACCGGGGCCGCCGCGTAGGCCCCCGCGGTGGCGCCGTCACCGAACCAGGTCCTGGCGAACTCCGGACTGGCCACCGGCCGGTACCGCATCGCACCGAGTCGATCGACCTTGCAGCCCTGCACCGGTTGCGCGGTGGCCGTGATCGCGGCCATCACGGTACCGTCGCGGAGCAGCCCTGTGGTGTGCTCCTCGTCCTCGCGGTGAATCTCGAAACACACCCCGGACGGCGCACGCCCCAGCGCGGAGATCACCCAGGTCTCCAGTGAATCGGCGTTCACTGCGATAGGCACCCGGAGCGGACCCTTGGCAGGCTCGTCGCCGAGTTCGCGCGCGGTGTCCCCGGCGAGCAACTCGATCTGCCTGGCCAGCCGGAGCACCGCGAGCCCGGATTCGGTGGCACGCACCGGTTTCGTGCGCCGCACGAGAACCCGCCCCGCCGCGTCCTCCAGCGTCTTGATCCGCTGACTGATCGCCGACGGTGTGACGCTCAGTCGGCGCGCAGCCGCGTCGAACGTTCCCTCGGTGATTGCGGCGTCGAGTGCGCGAAGCTGATCGAGCTGGAGATCCATATTAAGAGATCATAATGATAGGTAAGAATCTTTAGCTTGTCTGGCTATGATGCCGGGGTTTAGCGTCGACAGACGTGAACGTTTCTTCCGCGGTGGTGGCGGCCGTATCCGGTTTGGGCTTCGGCCTCTCCCTGATCGTGGCGATCGGCGCGCAGAATGCCTTCGTGCTGCGCCAGGGGATCAGCGGCAGGCATGTGGCCGCGGTGGTCACGGTGTGCACGGTGTCGGACATCGTGCTGATCGCGGCCGGGGTCGGCGGCTTCGGCGTGATCGTCGAATCTGCCCCGGAGGTGCTGGCGGTGGCGCGCTACGCGGGTGCGGTGTTCCTGATCGGGTATGCCGTGCCGACCGTCCGGCGGGCGCTGTCGCCTGACGCGCTGAGCGTCGAATCCGCCAGTGCCACCGCCGCATTCGGCGCCACGGTGGCAACCTGTCTGGCGCTGACCTGGCTCAACCCGCACGTCTACCTGGATACCGTGGTGCTGCTCGGCTCCTTCGCGAGCACCTACGCGAGCCCGGACCGCTGGTTTCTCGGCGCGGGGGCGATGCTGGCCAGCGTGCTCTGGTTCACCGCGCTGGGATTCGGCGCGCGACTGCTCGCACCGTTGTTTGCCCGCCCGGTGGCCTGGCGGGTGCTGGATTCGGTGATCGCGGTGGTGCTGCTCGGACTCGGCCTGGGCCTGCTGTGCACCGGGTGAGCGGTGAATTCACAACTGCTCCTTGATCTTTCCCGCGAACTCGTAGTCGGCACGCCACTCCGGACCGGAGAGGGCTAGGACGACCCGCTCGGCGCCCGCGTCGGCGTAGGCAGTCAATTGTTCGGCCGCTCGGCCGGGATCGGTCGCCAGCGGAGGTGCGACGACGGTGACGGCTGGAGGCCGTCGGCCGTATTCGTCGGCGAGCGCGCCCAATTCGGTCACGCTCGCTCTCACCTGACGTCGCTCGAGTCCGATGGCGACCCAGCCGTCACCGTAGGCGGCCGCGCGGCGGCGTGCCCTGGGTGCGTCGCCTGCCACCAGAACCGGCGGCATGACTGCGCCCGGCGACAGCGTGACCTCGGTCCCGTCGGGCAGCGTGGTCGGTCGCCCGGCGACCAGGTCGGGCAGCACTCGCAGCGCCTCGTCGGTGCGCCGCCCGCGGTCGGCGAACGTCGTCCCGGCGGCACGCCATGCGACATCGCCGTGCGCCGGATTGCCGGTGCCGACGCCGAGGACGAGGCGATTACCGGAGACGTACTGCAGCGTGGCGATCTGTTTGGCCGCCCAGGCCACCGGTCGCAACGTCAGCAGCATCACGCCGTAGCCGACGCGGATGCGTTCGGTCGCCGCGGCGGCGGTGGCCAGCACGACGGTGCTGTCCAGCATCGGGGCTCTGGCCACCAGATGATCGGTGGACCACACCGAGTCGAGCCCGATCTGCTCGGCGAACCGGGCGCTTGCCCGTACATCTCCCAGGATGGGATGCGCGGGATCAGCTGTCGAGGTGGGCAGAATGGTGCCGATTTCCAAGGTCATATTCTCGACGCTACGAACCTCTGGCGGCCATGCCAATGCCTCGGCGACTCATCTCGATGTCCCGAACGCTCATGCCGACCTCGCTGGTGTGCAACGGGATTCGGTGTCGGGCTGCGCTGGAGGTCAACGGCGGCCTTTTCCTGGGACCGAAGCCACCGTCCTGCTTATTGCCCGACGCGCGAGCGAGCGCGGGTACGGGATGCGCCCGCGCCATCCGGCTAGGGTGAGCCGCATGGTCGAGTCGACGCGAATCGTGCTTGCTTCCCGGCCGGTGGGCGCCCCTACCCCGGAGAATTTCCGTATCGAGACCGCTGAACTCCCGGCACCTGCCGAGGGTCAGGTGCTGTTGCGCACGCGGTACCTGTCCCTCGATCCGTACATGCGCGGCCGGATGAGCTCCGCCAAGTCCTACGCCGAACCGGTCGAAGTCGGCGAGGTGATGGTCGGCGCCACGGTGGCCGAAGTGCTCGAGTCCCGCGACCCGTCGCTCGCGAAAGGCGATGTGGTGCTGGCTTATTCGGGGTGGCAGACCCATGACGTCACGCGTGCCCGCGATGTTCGCAGACTCGAACCCGAGAAGGCTCCGGTCTCGACGGCGCTGGGTGTGCTCGGCATGCCGGGATTCACGGCGTACGCGGGTCTGCGCAAGATCGGCAAACCGCAGCCGGGTGAGACGCTCGTGGTCGCCGCCGCTACCGGCCCGGTGGGTTCGGCCGTCGGCCAGATCGCCAAGATCAAGGGCGCACGCACCGTCGGCATCGCGGGCGGGCCGCGCAAGGTCGCCTACCTGAACGAGCTCGGCTTCGCCGCCGCACTCGACCACCGCGCCCCCGACTTCGCGGAGCAGTTGAAGGCGGCCGTACCCGACGGCATCGACGTCTACTTCGAGAATGTCGGCGGTGCGGTGGCCGACGCGGTCTATCCGCTGCTGAACACGTACGCGCGCGTTCCGGTCTGCGGCCTGATCGCCAACTACAACGCGCCAGGGACCCTGGAAGGGCCGGACCGGCTGCCCGCCTTCTACGGCCGCATTCTGACCAAGAGCCTCACCGTGCGCGGGTTCATCCAGACCGAGTTCGTCCGCGAACTCTATCCGGACTTCTTACGCGAGATGGGCGAATGGGTCGCCGACGGCCGCGTTCGCTATCTCGAGGATGTCGTGGAAGGCCTGTCCGCCGCTCCCGAGGCGTTCATCGGAATGCTCCAGGGCCGCAATTTCGGCAAGCTCGTCGTGAAAGTCGCCGAGTGACCGCGTCATTCGCGGCCCGGTTCAGGCGGTCAGCGAGCCGCCGCCGATCCCGAGATAGACGACCATCAGGATGAACAGGAACCAGCCCGCGCCCTGCCAGATCGGCCAGGTTCGGCCGCGGCGCCACTGCACGTACGTTTCGACGAAGGCGCCGATGCCACCGATCAGCAGGACGGACGACGGTCCGATCAGCATGGCGACCTGGGCCGGGGTATCGCACAACAGCGTGTCGGCTTCCGAGCAGTTCTGCCGTTCCGCGGCCCAGAGCAGGGCCAGCGCGAAGACCAGCGCGGCCGTGGCGAGGACGGAGCAGACATAGGTTGCGGCGCGGCGGAACGTGCGCGGGTCGTGCCAGCGTTTCTCGACGTCGTTGACCATTTTTACTGCCTTGTCACTCGGCGTTCGGGCCCATCCGACGTGATTGCCGAACCAACGTGGCTCAAACGTCAACCGGCCGGCGCTGGGATCAGGGCTGCGGCCGATGCCGACCCAGTACCAGGCGGACTCCGGATCGACGGCGATGCCGGGGTCCGGTCGCCATGCGGCCACCGGCACGACACCGGGATCGACGATTTCCATTCCAGTGAAAAGAGATCGGTCTCGGCGCGGGCATCGCTGTCTGGCATGGCGGTTCCCTCCCCGCGTAACCACCGCGCGCAGCTCGGTTGGACCGGACACCGAACGCTCGGTGCCTTCGTCGTAGCGGAGCGCGGCGTAATCGCCCTTTCAGCGCAGCGAAGGATTCGGGCGGCCGCCGTGTCGTTCGGTGGAGCGCAGCTCGAACCAATATGCCGCGATAACGGTGGCGTAGCCTGCCACGACAGCCGTCGCCATGACGACCAGCAGTGTGATGAGTAGTGGAATCAAAAACGCGGTGTGCATTGTGTCCTCCCCGCGGTCACGGTGATGTCAGCGGAAGATTCGGCGCCGCAATGCACCGACATGACGTCAGTCCCTGCACTAGTGAAATCGTAAAGGCGACGGCCCGCGGTGGCACGGCCCGCGGCTGTGAGTTGAGTCATGCGCGGACCGGTGTGTCGCCGGGATCACCCCATCGCGATCGGGTTCAATTGATCTTGTCACGAGTCTTCCCAGCAACCACGTGGAAAGCAGGAGACAGCCATGACACGGAACGCCCGAGTCGGCGGCCGTACATAGCGTCGCAGTGCCCGTGGCGCCCCGAATTCCACGAGCGCAAATCTTCTCTCGAATCTACCTCCGGCATCACCTCAGCATGCGGAAAAGGAGTACGAACGTGAGCATGATTCTCGCCGCGCTACACGACACCGTTCTTGCGGAGATTGACAATCCGACCCCGGAAGCGCCGCCGCTGGCGGACAAATTGATGCAGATGGGCCAGTACTTCACCTGGCTGGTCCAGCTGTCCGGCGTCACCGCGATCACCTACGGCGGTGGCAGGTTCGCGTGGGAGAAGTGGAATGGCGGCACCTTGCAGTCGCCCAAGATGGTCGCCAGCGCCATGACCGGTGGTGTTGTGGCGACCAGCGCGGGCACCATCATGAACGCCGTCCTCGGCTGACGCGCGGCGGAGACTCGTGGCCACCGGCTCGGCGGAGTTATCTCTGCCGGGCCGCTTCTACGTGTCGAGCATTGCGGTGCCGATCCCGGCGGCCGCTCCACCGCCTGGTGGTCGGTGGCCGAGCACCGCGAACATGGTCACCGAGAGGTGGTAGTCGCCTGCGGCGATGCCCGCCTCCATCCCAGAGATCAGATCGAGGCGCTGCTCCTCGGTGATCACATCGTCGGCGAGGGCGCGTTCGGTCATCCGCGCGAACAGGGGGCGAACGGTGTCCGGATCCCAGATCACCGCCTCCGATCCGATGTCGTCGATCGAGAACCCGGCGGCCGTGAGCAGACCGCGCAGGCGGCGGCCCGATGTGGGGTTCGGGGTGGTCGCGAGCATCGTCGTCGTCAGGCGGGTGATCACGTCGGCGTCGCCAGGATGGGCGATCGCGGTGTGCCAGTCGCTGTCGATGAGCAGCACCCGCCCGCCCGGCCGCAGAACCCGCGCGATCTCGGCGGTGGCCGCGGCCGGGTCGTCGAGGTGCTGGTAGACGCGCTCGCAACGCACCGCGTCGAAGGAGTCGTCCGGGAACGGTAGGTGATAGGCGGTGCCATCGACGAAGCGGGCCCGCGAGCCCGCGGCCTCGGCTCGTGCCCGGGCAGTGGCGAGCATCGCGGGATTCGGATCGACGCCGACCGCGTCGCCGTCGGGGCCGACTCGGTGGGCGAATTCCAACACCTCACTACCTGTTCCAGTGCCTATGTCCAGCGCGTACTCGCCGGGCCCGACGGCCAAGGCGTCGTGTCCCCAGCGGCGCATCCGTCGAATGCCCGGTATTGCTGCCTGAAGGTCGAGGATGCCGATCAGCGCGGCCATCGGGTCGTCGGTGGGCGCATCGTCTCGCACGTTGTCGGTGTGATCGGCGGGAATCGCGTCCACATGGAAGGACAGTGAAGGGCGGGGTGTCGCCTGTTCGCTCGGCATGCTCCGACAGTAAACCCACCCCGCCGCCGGCGGCAGCCTCGTGCTCGCCTCGACCGTGTCGATGGCGAGCAGCTGCTCGTTGGACAGCCCACGCCGATTCCATTCCTGCGCACGGGATTCGGCCAGTCCGAGCAGCGAAGAGCGATGATCTTGTCATCGATGGCGTGCTGTACAGGCAGCGCCATGGGCTGACCACCGTCCGTGTGAGCCCGCTGCCCTTGTCACCGCGTCCGATGTCTCCTCGGCTTCGGCCGTCTCGATGAGCGTCCGGACGCGTCGTCGATGGAAAGATGGCAGTCAGGTGACCGGTGCTCGGCGTGCGTGGGCCGACCGCTTTCTCGGCCCGGACGGCGGCTCGATCCGATCCATGACCACGTGGATATCGAAGTGTGCGACATGTCCGGAAGCATCGAAGTCGATGTCGCCCGCGAGACCGTGGCCGCTGAATTCGAGCCACCGGTAGTCGTCGAGAAATTCGCTGAACAGGCCCCTCCTGGTCAGGTAGCTGTGGATGGCGCGTCGATGATCCGTCAGCGGCAGCGCACCGACGCCGTAGGCCAGCACGCGCGCAAGGCCGGACGCGGTGGGCGGCGGTAGCAGGAACGCCGGATGTTCGACGAGAAATGCCACGCACGTACCGTCGGTGACACCGCAGTAGGAACTCCAGCGCCCACAGACGACCTTCGCGGCGTCGGCCATCAGCCCGGCCACCTGGTGCGGCTCGGGTGCCGCACCCGCGAGGGTAACGGGTAGTTCTGCTGCGCATAGTTCGGTCACGCCGTACCGAAAGCCGAACTCGCGCACCGTCTGCGCGGCCTTGATCAGCGCGGGCGGGTAGCCCCATGGATTTGCCCATCCCCACAACCACGACTCGGCGCCGGCCGTGCCGAGCAGGTGGACTTTGGTGCACACGAATGAGTGCTCTTCACCGACGAATTCGAGTCGGCGTCCATCCAGATCGGCTTGCCAGACGTGTGCGCCCAGCACTTCTTCGAGGTGGAGTCGGTGCTCGAGCGACAGCAACCCCGCGTCATCGAGCAGCCTCGTCAGTGGCACAGGTTCGGACACCCGCAATAGCGTAGTCAACGCGATTCCTGGTCTCCGCTGCCGCGCCGACGATGCCAACGCGCCGACCGAGATCCGTTCGGTCGGCAAGGTACTGCATCAGTGTGACAACATCCTGCGCCACAACCGATCTCGACTTTCGCCGCACTGAAAGGCTGCTGCGGCACGATCGATCCGCATGGCGGCGGCTGCGCACGGAGGGGCGCGGCGCCGAATACGGGTATGGCAGGTTCGATGCGCCGGCCGCGGTGGCCACCTGCTCTGGCTCGTACCCGCCGGTCCAGCGCTGCTCGCCCTCGCCCCGACCCGCACATCGTGCTGAGCGGCCATCGCGTGCGGATCTTCCACGCTCTGGGCGACGTCACCGGTGTTCGGCCGGAACGGTCAGCTGCAGCAGTTGGAATCGAGCACCGTACACAGCGCTGGAGTGGTCGCGGCGAGCCGGAGAACGTGACAATCCATGCTGTGACCTCCGACACAATATCTCTCGCCGGGCATAAAGGTCGGTGCGGGCGGCGTAGCGGCTAGCGGAAGCGACCAGCGGCGGTTTAACTTCGAGCCATGTCGGCTGGTGTGCGTGAGGTTGAGGTGTTCGAGAACTCCAGGGCGCGATTGGAGGCGATCGCGTATCGCCTGTTGGGTTCGGCGAGCGATGCCGAGGACATGGTGCAGGATACGTTTGTGCGCTGGCACGCTGCCGACCGTGAGTTCGTCGAGACGCCCGAGGCGTGGCTGACGAAGGTGCTCACCAATATCTGCCTCAACCAGCTCGCTTCGGCACGGGCACGGCGAGAGTCATAGGTGGGCCAGTGGCTGCCCGAGCCGATCCTTGCCGGGGACCGTATGTTCGGCCCGGCCGACACCGTCGAGCAGCGCGAATCGGTGTCGATCGCAATGCTCACCCTGATGGAACGGCTGTCAGCCAAGGAACGCGTCGTGTATGTGCTGCGCGAGGCATTCGGCTACGCGCACAGCGAGATCGCCGCAATCCTCGATCTCACCGAGTCCAACTGCTATCAGATCTATCGGCGCGCCAAACAACACCTGGCCAACGACCGGACCCGCGTGGAAGTCGATGAGGCCGCCGCCCGCAGGGTCGTCGAGGAGTTCCTGGCCGCGGCGCTCAGCGGCAACACCGACTCGCTGGTGCGGCTGCTGGCTGACGACGCGGTCAGCGCGGGTGATGGTGGTGGCGTGGTGACGTCTCTGCCGCATCCGATCACCGGCGCGCTGCGGGTGGCGCGGTTCCTGCGCCGCCTGTTCGAGCCCACTGCGGACAAGTGGGCGACGATCGGTGGTCGTGCCGACCTGTTCGCCGCGGTGGTCAATGGCGTGCCCGCACTGGTGATCGTGGTCGGCGATCGGATCGTCGGTGTCATCACCCTGGAGGTGACAACCAACGGTATCGCGGCCATTCACACCCAAGCCAATCCGGGCAAGCTCGAACGGGCCACACGCCACTGGGCCGCATCCGAGCATGTAAACCCCCTCCTCAAGGGGTGGTGACCTAGATCACAGTCCGCTTCTGTCAGGTTTCGCGCCGCTGTCCGGTTCAGGAAGCGAACACCACCAGACAGGAGTGAGACTATGAAGCACCGCATCGTCGTTCTCGGCGCCGGATACGCTGGAGCAAATGCCGCCGGTCGCCTGGCCAAGCGGCTGCACCCCGCCGATGTCGAAATCACCGTCGTCAACGCCGATCCCGAGTTCGTCGAGCGGGTCCGCATGCACCAGCTGGCGGCAGGTCAGGAGCTGAAGAGCCGCGAGCTGACCGATGTCTTCGCCGACACTGGCGTTCGCGTGGTGTTGGCGCGGGTGACCGCGGTCGATGCCGACCGCAAGGCGGTCGCCATCGACGCAGCCGATGGCTCCCGCGAAATCGCCTACGACACTCTCGTTTACGCCCTCGGCAGTGCCGCCGCCGACTGCGGTGTGCCCGGAGTGGCCGAGCACGCCCACGACATCGCCGGCAAGCAGTCCGCGCGGCGGATGCGCGAGCGTCTGGCAACCCTGGGCGCGGGTGCGACCGTGCTGGTCGTTGGTGGTGGTCTCACCGGAATCGAAGCCGCCACCGAAATCGCCGAAGCCCGACCGGATCTCGAGGTCGCCCTCGTTGCTCGCGGCAGCCTCGGCGACTGGCTGAGCGAGAAGGCTCAACAGCATCTGCGCAAAGCGTTCGGCCGGCTCGGCATCACCGTACGCGAGCACACCGATATCGCCCGCGTCGAGCGGACCGGCGCGGGCACCATCGACGGCCGCACGATCCCGGCCCAAATGACCGTGTGGACAGCCGGTTTCGCCGTTCACCCGATCGCCGCGGCCACCACCCTGCAGGTGTCGGCGACAGGGCAGATCGTCGTCGATGACACGATGCGGTCGGTCTCGCACCCCGACGTCTACGCCGTCGGCGACGCCGCGCTCGCCCCCGGGGCGAACGGCGATCCGCTGCGCATGTCCTGCGCCTCGGGTGTCCCTACGGCCTATCAGGCCGCTGACGCCATCGCCGCACGCCTGACCGGCCGAAAGATTCCCCGCAATTCGATCGGCTACACCGGCCAGTGCATCAGCCTCGGCCGCCGCGACGCCGTCGTACAGTGGGTCACCCCCAACGATCAGCCCGAGCCTTCCGCCCTCACCGGCTGGGCGGCCGCGCGACTCGAGGAGTTCATCTGCAAGAGCGCGGCTTGGAGCGTCTCGCACCCGACATCGATGCTCCCGTCCCGCCGCCGTCACATCACCGCCGCCGAGCCGATCCGCGCCCTCACCGCGTGACGCCGCGCTCCGTACGGGCCGTGTCGGACGGGACGATCCGACGCGGCCGCTCTACTTCCGCCGCAACGAGATACCGGACTCGACCGCTGAACGAGCTCACCCGTCCCATCGTGGGGTCCTGCCCGCGACCGTCGAATACTGTGCCGACCCGTTGTCCACCTGTCAGACGCCAAGCCTGGCGCGAGGCGGGAGCAGGCGCCGCGGAACTCGTCCTATGCGCCCTGGGGTCGCCTCGCGAGGATGCCCGGCAGCTCGCTACCAGCTCGCTTCCTGCTCCGCCGAAGATCTGATCCTCACCACAGGGCTCCGCCCTGCTACGAGGAAGGCGTGGCGTCAGTGAGCGTTCCAGCCCAGTCCGACTCCGAGTCGCAGCCGACCTCCGCTGAGCTGCGGATGGTCTCATCCGAGGTGACGAGTTGGGCCGTCGCAATGCGAGCATCTGCCGATGTGCGCAGGCCGGTGGTTCAGGCGGCGGTGTCGTCTCGTGGTGGTATGTCGAGGGACGGTAATGGGCGCCGGCAGATCTCGTGGGCTTCTTCGGCGGGTAGGCCGAACATGCGCAACAGGTCCTCGGCGACTTGGTCGGTGGCCTCGGTGTCGTCGCGTTCGGGGTGGTCGTGCAGGAGTCGTCCTAGGCAGAGGGCGGCGCCGGCGACGATGGTCATGGCCAGTTCCGGGTCGCGGACCTGGAACCGGCCGGCGTGCGCGGCGGCCTCGATGTCGCGGTGAGCGCGGGGTGCAAGGCCCTTGTCGGAGCCGGCGAGAGTGAGTCCGTTGTTGAGCAGGACCTTGCTGAGTGTCGGGTTGCGGCGGTGCAGGCGACCGGTGAGCCGGAAACTTTGTGCGAACACGTGAGCGGGATCGTCCACGTCCTCGCACAGGAGGTCGAGTACGGCGCCATGCCGGTCGAGCGCTTCCTCGACCGCGGCCTCGAACAGCTCTTCTCGGCTGTGGAAGTGGTTGTAGAACGACCCCATCCCGACGTCGGCGGCCTGGGTTATCTCCAGGATCGGCACGTTGAGTTTTCCCGCCGCGATGAGCGACTGGGCCGCACTCACCAGTGCGGCGCGGGTGCGCGCTTTGCGGCGCTCCAGGCGGTTGGGTTCCGAACCGGTCTGCACGGCCATCGCTGTCCACCTCTCCCTGACGCAACTCGGTCGCCATCCTAGCCTCACCGGTCAGCAGTGACGATTCAGTCAGAATCGCTTGACTGATTGCCCGAGTCGGTCCGACGGCAGCGGGCTGCCCTGCGAGTGCCGTCAGCGGCCGCCCGAGAGGAGGAGGTTGCTGACCATTGCTACGTTTATGAGGAAATCATCATAAGGCGTGTTATCGTACCGAAGTTACGTGCGATCGCTTCGGTGGTGTGTCGGTCGGTGGCTCGACGAGAGGACCCGCATGTCTCGGTATCTGTTCGGTCTTGGTCGGTTGGTGGCACATCGTCGCTGGTGGGTGCTGGCGGCGTGGGTGGTGCTGCTGGCCGGCGCGATCGGGTTCGCTGTGGGGACCGGCGGTAAGACGTCCGACAACTTCACCGTTCCCGGCACCGAGTCGCAGGATGCTGTGTCATTGCTGCGGCAGCGAATGCCAGCGTTCAGCGGTGCCCAGATGCAGGTCGTGTTCGCCACGCCCGGTATGGCCGAGGTGACCGACTCGCAGCCGAGTGTCCAGATCGAGCAGGTGATAGCAGGATTCAAGGGGTTGTCACAGGTCGCCGCCGTGGTCGACCCGTTCCAGGCCAAGGCCGTGTCGCCGGACCAGCGTGTCGCGTTGGGCAGCGTGCAGTTCTCGGTGTCGGCTGGAGAAGTCACCGAGGAAACTCTGGACGAGGTGGAACGCATCGCCGAACCGGCACGAGACGCGGGCCTGGAAGTGGAATTCTCCGGCGCCGTGTACCCGGGGTTCACGGCCGAAGTCCCCGAGACGCCGGAGATTTTCGGCATCGCCGCGGCATTCGTCATCCTGTTGATCACCTTCGGCGCCGTGATCGCAGCGGGGCTACCCATTGTCACCGCGTTGGTCGGCGTGGGCATCGGGCTCACCGGAATCCTGGGCGTCGCGTCCTTCGTCGACGTGCCCGCGGCGGCCACGTCACTCGCGCTGATGCTCGGCTTGTCGTGCGGGATCGACTACGCGCTGTTCATCCTGTCGCGGCACAGGCACAACATCGTGCTGGAGATCCCGGCGGCGGAGTCGATACCGCTGGCGGTCGGGACCGCGGGCAGTTCGGTGGTGTTCGCCGCGGTAACAGTGATCATCGCGCTGTGCGGATTGTCGGTCGCGGGGATCCCGTTCCTGACCGTGATGGGTTTGACGGCGGCTGGTGCTGTGCTCGTGGCGATGCTTGTCGCGCTGACGCTTCTGCCTGCGCTGCTCGGTTTCGCCGGGGGCGCCGTCGCCCGGTTCATCTCGCCGCCGCTGCATCCGGGGCGGCCAGAGGAGGCGGCGCGGATCGCCGCGTACGAGCCCGAGCGCACGGTGGGGCACGCGTGGGGACGGTTCGTCACCCGGTTCCGGATCCCGTTGCTGGTGCTCGGCATCGCGGTGCTGGTCGTCCTGGCGGCCCCGGTCGCGCGGATCCACCTCGGGCTGCCCAGTGGCGAGTCGCAACCGGAATCGAGCACTGCACACAAGGCCTACGAGCTGGTCAGCCGCTCATTCGGTCCCGGGTTCAACGGGCCGCTGCTGGTGGTGACCGACCTGTCCCGAGCGACCGGCCCGGACGCGGCGCAGAGGGTGATGAGCCGGCTGCAGCAGCAGCCGAACGTCGCCGCGGTGCAGCCCGCTGGCACTGCGAACGGGCTGCTGCTGATCCAGGTGGTTCCGAAGACCGGTCCCGACGACACCGCGACCGCCGATCTGGTGACCCGGTTGCGTGACGACCGTGCCGATATCGTAAACGGCACCGGGGCAACCTATCTGATCGGCGGCACCACCGCCGCGAACATCGATACCTCGAGCCGGCTGGCCCAGGCGCTGCCGATCTTCCTCGCGGTCGTCGTGGGTCTGGCGCTGGTGCTGTTGACGATCGCGTTCCGTACCGTGCTGGTACCGCTGTCGTCGATCGTCGGATTCATCCTGTCGGTCTTCGCCGCCCTCGGCGCCCAAGTCGCGGTGTTCCAATGGGGCTGGGGAGCAAATCTTTTCGGCGTCGTCAAGACGCAGACGCTGAGCTTCCTGCCGATCATCATCCTGGCCATCATCTTCGGGCTCTCCAGCGACTACCAGATTTTCGTCGTCTCCCGGATCAAGGAGGAACACAGCCGCACCTCCGACGCGATCGCCTCGGTGCAGAACGGCGTCGCACAGTCGGCGCGCGTCGTGACCGCCGCGGCGCTGATCATGTTCGCGGTCTTTGTCGCTTTCACCACCGTCGACAACCCGATCGTCAAACCGCTGGCCTTCACCCTCGCCATCGGCGTCCTTCTCGACGCTTTCATCGTCCGCCTGACGCTGGTGCCCGCCGTCATGGCCCTGATCGGAAACCGCATGTGGTACCACCCGCGCTGGTTCGCCCGCTACGTCCCCGACCTCGACATCGAAGGCGCCGAACTGGAACACCGGTACGCGCAGGGAGCCGAAGCCGAAGTGCGGCAGACCGTTGCAGAATGATCAGCCGGAATTCGCACGTCGAACTCGACCCGGCCGACGGAAATCGACAGATGATGCGGCCATCCGGATTGCGGGGACAGACCTCTCGGCCGTGTAGGCGTGCGCGGCCGTGATCATTGCGGCAATCGGCCGCGTGTGGTGCGGCGTCGACTGCGACGATCCGGCCGCCATGTATCGCGTTGTATCAATAGTGACGAATTAGTCAGAACTCCTTGACTGACTAAAGAGTCTTATGTGACGATATCGTCAATCTCTTGGAGGGAGTGGTCTATGACTGACCATCACGACCCGCACGCCGGCTTGCACAGCGAGCGCGGCGCATCAGGCGGTGAACACCCGGGTCGGGCGCGGGATCCGATCGTCAAGGTGCACGATCTGGCGTGGCTGGAGTTCGAGAAGCCGGACCTGGACCGCGCCGAAACCTTCGCGCATGCTTTCGGATTCGCGACATCCCTGCGCACTCCGGACGAACTGCAGTTGCGGGGTATGGACCCGGGTGAGCCGTGCGTGGTGATACGCCGAGGGCGGCGATCGAGGTTCGTCGGTCCGGCCTTTCGGGCGGCGGACACCGCCGACCTGCTCCGGCTTGCCGAGGCCGGCGGAAGCAAGGTGGTGAACCTGCCCGAGAGCCTGGGCGGATCGACCGTCGACCTGACCGACCCGAGTGGCTTGCGGGTGCGGGTGGTCACCGACACCCACAAGCTCGGGGCCCTGCCCGTGCAGGCTCCGTGCACACTGAACTTCGGGCATGAGGTGGCCCGTACGAATCGGACCCAGCGGCCGCCCCGTGCGCCGGCGAGAGTTCAGCGTCTCGGGCATGTCGTGGTGCAGACCACCACGTACCGCCGAACACTCGATTGGTATCTGCAGCACTTCGGTCTGATCGTCAGCGACTTCCTCTACTACGCGGGG
This sequence comes from Nocardia sp. 2TAF39, assembly GCF_052114905.1. Lineage (NCBI taxonomy): Bacteria > Bacillati > Actinomycetota > Actinomycetes > Mycobacteriales > Nocardiaceae > Nocardia > Nocardia sp. 2TAF39. The sequence goes on along the minus strand of NZ_JBFRFQ010000016.1, from coordinate 42,958 downwards.
CGGCGCGAACGGGGACCGGTGATGAGCTTCATCCGCTGCGATCGCGGCTCCACCCCGACCGACCACCACACGCTGGCGTTGGTGTTGGGTGGCGCCAACCGGTATGTGCATTCGGCCTATCAGGTCGCCGACCTGGACGCGATGGCTGCGGGCGGGGAGTACCTGCTCGACCACGGCTACTACCGGTCATGGGGGATCGGCCGCCATATCCAGGGCAGCCAGATCTTCGACTACTGGCGTGATCCGGACGGGTTTCTGGTCGAGCATTTCAGCGACGGTGACATGTTCGACTGCACGCTCGAACCGGGCTGGGCACCAATGAGTGCTTCGGGACTCGCCCAGTGGGGGCCGCCCGCCAGCAAAGATTTCCTCGGCCTCGAGCCGGGCCGGGAAGCCCTTCGCGAGCTGCGCGCCATCGTCGACGCACTGCGCGAGGACAACGAATTCGACCTCGACCGCCTACGTGGCCTGATGAAAGCAGCCAATTCATGAGCATCTCCGTCCTTCGTACCGCCGATGCCTGGTGGGTGGCCGAACCCTCCGGCGCCGCCGAGATCGACACCGCGGCGACCACCACCGGTCAGCTGCTGGCCGATCGGCAGGCGATCGTCGCGGCGGCGGCGAGCACCGAGATCGTGCCCGTCGAAAGTCTTTCGCTGATCTCGCCGGTGACCGCACCATGCCGGGTGGTCGCGCAGATGACGAATTTCGCCTCGCACGTGAAGGACTCGGGCATGGACCCGGAGACCGTGCCGCTGACCTTCTTCCGGAAAACCTCCGGGTCGATCAGCGGCCCGTACGCCGACGTGATCCGGCCCGCGCATGTGCGGCTGCTGGACTACGAGGTGGAGATCGGGCTGGTGTTCGGCCGCGAGATGCCGGTCGGCTCGCAGATCACCGCTGACACTCTCGCCGACTACATCGTTGGACTGGTCGTCACCAACGACATTTCCGCCCGGGACGTGCAGTTGCCGAAAACCCAGTTCTACGAGGCGAAGTCATATCCGACGTTCACCCCGGTCGGGCCGGCGCTCGTGCTGTTGGACGCCGGTGAGCTGAAGCGGTTCACCGATCTGCGGCTGCGGTTGTGGGTCAACGGCGAGTCGCGCCAGGACATGACGGTCGCCGACATGATCTACGGCCCCGTCGAAACGCTTCAGACGCTGACCCGTTTCCAGCGCATGGATGCCGGTGATCTACTGCTGACCGGGACGCCGGTGGGCACGGCGATCAGCGCTCCAGCCAAGCCGGTCGAGATCGTCGGGTCCCTGCTGCCTGCTGCGGTGAAATGGAAGCTCTTCTTCAAGGGGCAAGCCAAGAATCCGAAGTATCTGCAGGACGGCGACGTCATCGAGGCCGCCGTGTCCACCGACGACGGTGCGATCGAGCTGGGCCGGCAGCGCACGGTGGTGAGGTACACCCGATGACCGACGATCTGATAACCGCGGATCTGCTGTGGCCGCGCTACGCGGGGCCGAGCGACCTGCCCGAGATCGAGTCCGTCCCGCTGGCCGAGCCCCGTTTGCCGGAATCGACCTACGCCCTGCTGGTGCGGGCCGCGGAACTGTGGCCGCAGCGCACCGCCGTCGCCGTGTTGCCGGAGGCGGCGCAGTGGCGGGAACCATTGCGGCGCGGCCTTGCCGAGCTGTTGGCCGATGTGCACCGGTATGCGAACTTGCTGTACGAACTCGGTGTGCGGCGCGATGACGCCGTGGCCTTGATCGCACCCAACTGTGCTGAGCTGATTCCCGCGACTCTCGCTGCCCAGCTGGCCGGTATCGCCGCCCCGATCAATGGCGGGCTGTCTCGGCGCCATATCGCCGAACTACTGCGGCTCACCGGTGCGCGGGTACTCATCGCGGCTGGGCCCGAATTGTCCGACGCCGTCTGGGATTCCGTGCGTGTGCTGGCTGGCGATGGCCTGCTGGACGCGGTACTCGTGCTGCGGCCGACCGCGGCGGCGGGCGAACCGCAGGCACTGCAGCGGATCGACGGTGTGCGCGTCGGGTACCTCGACGAGTCGGCCGCAGGGCACAATTCGGCCGCTTTCACCGGGAAAGCCCCGGTTGCGTCGGATCTTGCCGCGCTGTTCCATACCGGGGGCACCACCGGCGTGCCGAAGCTGGCCGCGCACACCCATGCGGGCGAGGTCGCCAATGCGTGGATGGTTGCTGCGAACTCCCTGTTCGACGAAGATTCCGTAGTGTTCGCGGCCTTGCCGCTGTTCGACGTCAACGCGCTGGTCGTCACCCTGCTCGCGCCCCTGTTCAAGGGGCAGTCGGTGGTGTGGGCCGGACCGCTCGGTTATCGGGACCTCGCGATCTACGCCGAGTTCTGGAACATCGTCGAACATTATCGGCTCGCCGCGATGAGCGCGGTGCCCACCGTGTATGCGGTGCTGGCGCAATGCCCGGTCAACGCCGACATCAGCAGTTTGCGCTACGCGATGGTGGGTGCCTCGCCGCTGCCGCCCGCGGTCCGGGAGAACTTCGAGATGCACACCGGAATCACTCTGGTCGAGGGTTACGGACTGACCGAGGCGACCTGCGTCAGCGCGCGCAGCTTCCCCGACCTGCCGCGACCTCATACGGTGGGGCAGCGCATGCCTTATCAGCAAATGAAGGTGGTGCGTGCCGGGGAGGACGGAATCTGGGCGGAACTGCCTATCGGCGAGGTCGGAGTGCTGGTCATCGGCGGCCCCACGGTGTTCGCGGGATACCTGATCGGCCGTACTGAGCACCGGCACGTGCTCAACGGCATGGGCAAATTGGTCGACGGCTGGCTCGACACCGGCGACCTCGCCCACATCGACGAGGAAGGGTTCATCCATCTACGCGGTCGTGCCAAGGATCTGATCATTCGCGGCGGGCACAATATCGACCCGGCGATCATCGAAGACGCCCTGCTTTCGCACCCGAAGGTCGCCGCGGCCGGCGCGGTCGGACGCCCCGACGTCCGTGCCGGTGAGGTGCCGGTCGCCTACGTCACCCTGACGCCCGGCGCCGCCGTCACCGAAGCCGAACTGCTCGGGTGGGCGAGCCGGCACGTACCCGAGCGCGCCGCGGCTCCCAAGACCGTCACGGTGCTCGACACTCTGCCGGTCACCGACGTGGGCAAACCCTACAAACTCGGGTTGCGCGCGGACGCCACCCGTCGCGAACTCCTCGACGCCCTCGCCGAGATCGCCGGAGTGCACAGCGTCGCCGCCATCGTCGAAGACGGCGCGATCTTCGCGACCGTCGAACTCGACCAGGTCGGCGATGAGAAGGCCGTAGCGGCGATCCTCGGCCGCTATGCGATCGAATGGAAGCTCGCGGTGCGGCAATGACAAACGCTTCGACCGCCCTGGCCGTTACGCTCGTTGTGCTTTTCCTGCTGCTCGGCACGGCGAAAGTACTGGAAGTCCAGCCGATGCGGAGCCGGGCCGGCCATCTCGGCATCGCTGCAGCCGCCTTTCGGGGTATCGGTCCGACCTCGTATTGCGGTCGCGCCTGCTCCGCGGCCGGGTGGGGAGGCTGGTTCCCAACGCGGTCTTGGACGGCGGCCGCCGTTACGACGACGTCACCGCGGGCCATTACGCGATCGTCATCACGGTCGAGCCGACATCCGCGCAACGCGCCCAGATCCGAGAACGGGGCGGGGGCCTAGCGATCGCCAGGCCGGAAGCGAACTGCGCCGCTGGGTGCGCCGGGGGCACACCGCCCTGGTCCGCCCCGATGGCACCGTACAGTGCACCAGCGCAGATCTGTCGGCTCTCTGCATCGCACTGCCGCGATTCCGGACTGCGGATCCACCGACTCCCGTTCCCGCGGTCTCGCCACAGGCGGTCCGGGAATCGACGGCGTGACCTCGGAAGTGACTGCCATGCTCGACCAATGCAAAAGCGTGCTACGCGACGAGACTTTCGTTTCCGGCGCAGGAACAGTGTGTTGTTCTCGTCTTGCTCGCGCAGCTGGGCCAGATCGAGAGCGCGGAGAACCTCACGTGGAGTGCCGGCCGCCCGTCGCTGAGCGGCGAATGGTTGTCAGCGCACCGCGCCCTGCGCGAAACCTACTCGTAGACAATCACTTCGCCCCACGCGCCGCCGCGCGCCACATTGGTCACGAGCTCCTGCGACACGCGGTTGGCCATACCGACGGGTTCGCCACCGAGGATGAAGAGTGCGAGCGTGTAGTGCAGCGGGACGATCGGACCGGGAGCCTCGCCCGGGGCGTGGAGCTCCAGCGGCGTCTCCTCGATAAATCGCTGCGCGATGTGCGGTCCGCCGATCGTCGCATCGAGATGTGCCCGCCAGTGGTCATCGCTGACCTCGCGGCCGATCACGATGTCGCGGCCCATGCTCTCCATCTGTGCCTTGATAAGGAAGTCGTCCTTGCGTTCGAGTAGCAGGCGCCGGAGGTCGACGGTGTCACCCTCGAAGGGAACCTTTCCCTCCGCCAGGCGGTAGGTCTCCGGGACGAGCCTGGCGATGGCCGCGTGCTCGGCCTGCGTGAAGTAGTCCTTGAATTCCTCGTCGGTCAGTAGCGCGAGTATCGACTTGTCCTCGGAGAGGAAGATCGGCGGGAAGGGTTGGACGACGAGAACCTCGCGGCGCTGCATCGCCTCCAGGTAGTCCGCGATCTCGTCGTAGTTCGCCGCGATCTGGGCCATGTCGTCCTTGTAGAGGACGTCGAGGAATTGATAAACGATGTCGATGCGCAGGTCGTTCAGATAGAGCCCGTCCGACTTCCGCTTGAAGTCCTGGATCTGGCACTTCTCCGCTTCGTGCCCTCGTTGGCGGGCCCCGTCGCGAAGTTCGTGGAGTTCGGCCTCCATCGGAGCGGTGCGCGTGTCGGCGATTGCGAACGCATAGCGGTCGCGCGGGCCGAAGTGGCGCGCATGCTGCTCGATCAGGAAATCGTAGATCGTGTCCCCGTTGTGGATCCGCTGCGGGACCTCGGTGATGTGCTCGCGCAGGAACCGGTACGTGTTCCCCTCGCGGAACATGTCGTTGAACATCGCCCCCCAGATCGTGCCGCCGGGGCAGCAGGTGTTGGGCTCGACGATCTTGAACTCGCCGCCCCGCGATTCGACCAGGTCATAGCGGGCGATCGCGATCGCCGGGTCGGGCAGCACCGGGAGGGTCAGGAACCGCTCGAATTGTTTCAGGTGCGGAAAGAATGCGCGCACCTGAGGGTCGGTCCCGTAGGCGGCGACCACGCGGTTGAGTGCGCCGAACACCAGCAACGCGTCGGCGCACAGGGCCTCGTAGCGGCGCCGGTCGATGCAGTACGGGATGGCGAGGTGCGTGACGAGGTCGTCTGGGCTTTCGACGTCGATGTTGAGTTCGCGGACGCGGGCGGCGCTGTACTCGTAGTCCTCCCGGATCTCGTCCGGGTTGCTGCGCGCGTAGTCGGCGAGCAGGCGGTTCAGATCGGTCATGGATTCTCCATAAGGTTGTTGGTTTTCAGGGCATGAGGTTCTGGATGCTCTGGAGTGACGGTCACCGGGATGGAGGCGGGCCGGCGGGCGATCCTGATGGCGAGGAGGATCGTCGCGACGCCGAGCAGTCCTTCAGCGGCGGCGGAGAGCGCGAAGCCCGGTAGGACGCCGAGCGCGCCGACGACCAACCCAGACGCCAGCATCGCGACGACACGCGCCGGTTCGGCGACGATGCCGAGCGCGGCGAAGATCCGGCCGCACGCCTCCACGGGCGCCAGGCGTTGGATCTCCGACGTGGCGAATGTTGTGAGCAGGGTCTCGGTGACGCCGAGCAGCAGGCAGAGCGATGCTGCCAGGGCGTACCAGCCGGTGCCACCGAGCACGAGAACGGCGACGGCGTCGCAAGCCAGGACCGCCCCGAGTGCGGCCCGGCTCGACAGTGGGGCGCGCTCGCGCCGCGCGAGCGCGATGCCGGTCACCACGGCCCCGGCGGCCGCGATCGCTGTCATGTATCCGACCTGAGCGGCACCGCCCCACTCCCGCTCATCGACGAGCGGGAAGAACATCGGCCCTTGGAATGCGACGAGCACGGTGAGCGTCGCCGACACCAGCATGGGGTATCGCACGGCCGGCGTCGCACGTACAGCGGCAATCCCGGCCAGCAGCTCGCGGCGCAGCCCGCTCGTCGCCGCGCGGCCCCGCGGCGACGCTGTCGCGGACAGTGTCGCCAGCGTGGCGGCACAGATCGCGTATGTGGCAGCGTCGATGTAGAAGCAGACCGCGATCGGCACGGATGCAATGAGCAGGCCCGAAATGCCGATACCGATCGCAACGGTCACGCCGTTGCCGGTCTGTTCGAGGGCGTTCGCGGCCAGCAGCCGTCGCGCGTCCACGACCTCGGCGGTCAGCGCCCGATACGTCGGCGTATAGACGGCGTTGAACGTGCCTGCTGCGAAGGCCAGCGCGAACAGCTGCGGCAGCGACTGCGCGTGGGGGATCAGCACGAAGATCAGGCACCTCGCGACGTCGCAGGCGATCAGGACGTGCCGCCGGTCGAACCGGTCGGTGATGTACCCGACCATGAGCCCGAACGTCGCGTACGGGATCGCCTGCACCGCCGCCAGGTACGCCCAGTCGCGCGGCGAGCCTGATATCTGGACGAGCTGCGCCATCATCGCGATGCGCGAAACCGCGGTGCCGAGCTGCGACACCAGGTAGCCGCCGAGGATCCGGCGGAAGGCCGGATCCAACCGCGTCGCTTCGATCTCGCTCGTCACGGGGATTGCGGCTCGCTGCCGGTCCGCGCCTTGACGAGATCGTGGACCTCGGCGAACGCGGCGAGCAGCTCATCGACCTCGTCATCCGTGTTGGCGGCGGTGACAGTGATGCGGAGCACCTCATCGCCGCGCTTGACCATCGGGAACGGGCAGACGGTGACCAAGATGCCGCGCTCGAACAGGAGGTTCGCGCTCTCCTCCAGCAGGACGGAGTCGCCGATGCGCGTCGAGACGATCGGGAACCCGCTCCGGTTGTCGACCTCGAAACCCAAGCCACGCAGTCCGACGATCACCCGCTGCGTGAGCACCCACAGGCGGTCACGGATTGCGTCGCCGCGGACGTCGTTGATCGCCAGCCCCTGCGCCAGCGTGGCCAGTGAGGCGGTCGGGGACGGCCCGGAGAGGTCGTACGGCGTCGCGAACGTCTTGACGAAACGCTGCATCTTGCTCGAGCACGCGACGAACGCCGCGAGCGACGAGTAGGCCTTCGAGCAGCCGCCTACATAGAGCACATTGTCGTAGCCCTCGGCGAAGTGCTTGACGATCCCGTTGCCGCGCTCGCCGAATGGGCGAGCCGCGCTGGGATGTTGGCCGACGACGCCGAAACCGTGCGCGTCATCGACGTAGACCACTGCGTCGTACTCCGCGGCGAGCCGCGTGAGTCCTTCGATGTCGGCGTGGTCACCGGTCATGCTGTAGACGCCGTCCACGAGGATTACCTTGCGTGGGTTGTCGCGATGAGCGTGCAGGAGACCCCGCAGCGTCGCCAGGTCGCCCTGCGGGTAGCTGGCGAGCGTCGCACCGTTGTCACGCGCGATCTTCGCGCCCTCGTACATCGTCTCGTGTCCGGACTTGTCGAGCAGGAGCACCCCCGTGCGGCCGACCAGCGCGGGAATAACCCCGATCGAGATCAGCGTCACCGTCGGGATGATCACCGACGCCTCTGCGCCGACCAGCGCGGCCAGCTGCTCCTCGAGATCGACGTAGATCTGGGGGCTGGCCACGAGCCGGCACCAGCTCGGATGCACGCCCCAGCGCTCGATGCTCGCGGCGACCCCGCTCGTCAGCTCCGGGTCGAGATCCAGCCCCAGGTAGTTGCAGGACGCGAAGTCGATCACCCAGTGGTCATCCCGCACCCGGATCCGACGGCCGTCGATCTCTCGCGCGGTGACGTCGTACTGCTGGATATCGTCGAACATGCTGCTGATGAGGCTGCGGCGGCTCTCTGCCTGCGCGCAGGCCACAATATTGTCGAATGCGCGGCTCATGACGCACCTTCCAGTTGTGTTATCGAATGTCCGGAAAGATCGGGGGACGCAGGCGGGGCGGGGATGGTCTTCGCCGATGCCAGTGCGGCCTGCTCGCCGAGCCGGACGCGGTCGACCTTCCCCGAAGAGGTGGTCGGTAGCGCGTCCCGTCGCTCGATCAGCTGCGGGACCATGTACGGCAGCAGCGTGTGCTCGAGATGTCGGCGCACATCCCCGCTCGTCACCCGCCGCCCGTCGAGCGGGGTGTAGTAGCAGGCGAGTGTGCAGCCGGTGCCGTTGCGCGTGTCCGGCACCGCGACGATCACGCTCTCGTCGATGTCGGCATGCCCGGCGAGCGCGGCTTCGATCTCGCCCAGTTCCACGCGGTAGCCGCGCACCTTGACCATGTGGTCGCGGCGCCCGCGATAGTGGAGAACGCCGGCGTTGTCGCGGAAGCCGAAGTCCCCGGTCCGCCAGAAGTACGCCGGAGCCCGATGGAAGGGGCTGCGCACGAGATGCTCGGCAGTCTTCTCGGGCATCCCGAGGTAGCCGAGTGTCACGGTCCCGCCACGGCACCACAGCTCGCCGAGTTCGCCGGGCCGGCACAGCCGCGGCGGGCCCTCGTCCGCGACCACAATGATCTCGGTGTCGTCCACCTCGCGTCCGAGCGGAACCGGAGCGTCGTCATCCGGCAGCTCATCGACCCACTGGTACGTGATGATATTGGTCTCGGTAGGCCCGTAGATGTTGGCGATCCGCGTTGTCGCGCCCAGCGCCTCGCGTAGCCGCCGCAGCTGCGCGGTCGGGAACGGCTCGCCGGCGTACATGATCTGGCGCAGCGGTGGCGCGGCCTCCCCGAGCCCGCCGCGGTTCATCAGCGCGATGAACGTCGACGGCGTCGTATAGAGAACGGTGGCACCGTTTCTCGCCATCAGGCTCACGTAGTCGCGGTGTCGCTCGTCCGCGCTTCGCTCTCTCGTCCAGTCGAACGTGACGAGCTTGGCGCCCGCGGACAGTGAGTTGAAGACATCGAACACCGACAGGTCGAACTTGAACGGCGCTCGCGACATCACGATGTCATCGCTCGTGACCCGGAACTCCTTCTGCATCCAGTCGGTGAAGGTGCGCGCGTTGCGATGGGTCAGCATGATCCCCTTGGGGACCCCGGTCGACCCGGAACTGTGCAGGACGTACGCGAGGTCGTCGGCGAGGATCGGCTGCGGAGCCACCTCGCGGACCGGAGCACAATCAGCGATCGCGTTCGTGAGCAGGACCTGACGGACCGAGGGCGCTTCCGCGAGTTCGGGGTGCAGCGACAGGTACGCGGGGTCCGCCACGATCAAGTCCAGGCCCGTGCGGTCGATGATGCCTCGAAGACGCTCCGTCGGTGCGAGCTCGTCCAACGGGACATACGCACAGCCCGTGCAGAGCGTGCCGAGCACCGCCGCGATGCTCGCCGCGGCCACGGGAGCGAGGATGCCGACGAACGGGTTCTGCCGCGGCGAGGGCTTGAGGTCCGCGAGCACGCTCGCCCACGCACGGACGCTGTGCTCCAGCTCTCGATACGTGCAGGACCGGCCGTCCTCCCCGACGATCGCCTCGCGCTCGCTGTACGCCGCCATCGCCGCGAGGACAGGTTCATGGAGCAGCGGCGCCATCAGACGGACTCCAGGTGCACGACGGCCGCACTGACCACCTCACCGTGGACGCACTCGACACGGGCGCCGGGGTAGTCCATCGCGAGGTCCCGAGCGATGTGGCCGACGTCGGCCACGGCCTCGATCCGGGGTCGGTCGGGACCGAACACGTACCGGAGATAGCCACCGCGGATCTCCTCAGCGCGCTCGGTGGAGGCCCACGTGGTGACGACGACGGTGTCCCGAGGCGACGCCAGCCGACGCAATACCTCGATCGGCTCATGGAGGTATGGGAAGACGTTGAAGGTGAATACCCACAGCAGCGGCGACGCGGGCAGCTCCGATCTGCTGACCTCGTGCAGCGAGCGCAGATGAACGGTAGAGACGCTCCTGGTGGGGAGCTTCCATGAGCTCAGCCCGAGCGGGTCGACCACGATGCAGCGGCTGACCGCCTTCGCGGGCACGGACAGGTGGGTGGAACCGGCTCCCCCCACGACAACCATGGAGCATTCGGCCGGGATAGCCAGGCGGGCAACGACATCCGCCACGACGGCGGTCTCCTCGGTCATGAACTCGCTCGCGCGGGCGAGCGCGTCGATTTCGACCATTCGGCGAAAGTCGTCCTCGCTCACCAAAGGCGGTTCGCCGGTTCGCTCCACAATCGCGGGAGCGAACGTTTGATCTTGGATCGAGGGTTTTTGGACAGAATCATGCAATGCGCGACTAGACATTGTGGCCCATTCTGGTTAAATCGGTGTCCCTGTATTCCTGTGGAGGTATGCAGAGCACTTGCTATAGATGACACCGGGTTGTCGACCTGGCAGGCTCGTGGATGCGCGACAGCAGGTGGTGCGACCCGTGCTGTACGTGAGCATGCCGAGCGCGAAAACCTTTCGTCACCGTGCGCTCGGCTATGCACAATCCTGGGGTCTGCCACCGAGACACGATTGCCGGCGGTCGGCATCCGTAGCGCCGGATGATGCTTCCGGCTCCATCGATCTCCCCGAACGAGAAGGCGATGACAGGAGCCTTCCTTGGAACGACAACTTGATACTCTTCGGATGACGTGTACTGCCAGTGTTGAGATTCTTCACCCATGCTGGGCTCCCCTTCGTTGATGCCGGCAGCACCGCCTCGTGAGCGGTTCCTACCGTAGGCCAACGGTGGCTCGAGGCTGTGCCCACTGCTGGCAAGGCCATCGCGGAAGGGCTGTTGTCCCAACAGATTCCGGTCGCGTCCCATCGAACGGCGTAACCAGTTGCAGAAACTCGCCTGCGCCGTCGGATGGGCGGTGTACTCGCCGCCCGGCCGAAATACACGATCTTGGCGACGCCCTTGTGGTCGATCACCTCACCTGTCCCGCAGCCCGGCTGTGGCCCCGCGGCGATCCGTCGCTGCCGCCGGAGTCACCAGGTACATGAAGTGCCCAACCACCCCGACGACCGCGAAGAGATCTGCCACCTGGCGCTGCACCTGCTCGACGGCTTCGCGGCGGGTGCACCCGGTCTCGTGACGGACCGCCCTGACCAGGTTGTAAGGGACTTGGTCGGCCTCGTCCTGATCCAACCCCACCAGGTAGTTCTCCACGAAGGTCACCCAGAAGCCGAGTTCCTCGGGACGGCGGATCACGGGGTGGTTGCGCAGCGTCGACGGCCGTTCCCGGTCCTGGTACCCCTCCACGCAGGCGAGTGTGGTTTCCATCCCACTGACCGACCTTCGCAGCGGCAGGTAGTCGGCCATGGAGGGGATATAGCCATTGATGCGATGGTGCGCTTCGCGTTCGGCCGCTTCGAACCACTCCTCGATGCCGTCGAGGAACCGCTCCTGTCAGCGAGTGGTCCGGCCCGCGCGCAGGCACGGCCACAAACTCGCCCACGCCGCCGGGATCGCATCGGACCTCCACGGTGTCTGCGGGTCTTGGCGCAGCGTCGCCACCAGGCCACGCCTCAGCGCGGTCACGGCTTCCGGGTCCCTCAGCTGCGGATCCTCGAACAGGTCATCCCACATAAGGGTTAGCACGGCCATGCCGTAGGCGGTCTGTTCCCGGGTCGCATCCGCTGCTGGGGCCAAGATTTGCGTGGAGCTCCGGATCGCTCCTGTCCACCGAAAGAGGGATTCCGGCGCGGGGCAGCGGATACGAGACATCGTCCATGTCGTCACTCGTCTGGTTGCGTGAGGATCTGGTCGGTCAGTTGCACCACGCTCGGGCCCTTCATCAACTCCATAATGGTGACCTTGATGCCCAGCTCCCGCTCCAGCCATGCGCTGATCTCGACAGCGAGCAGCGAATCCAGATAGTCCATCAGCGGCATGTTCTCATCCAGGGAATTCAGTGGAATGCCGAGCACGCCTGCCAAGCGGACTCGGAGTGCCGTGGCAACCAGTTCACCGCGGGCCGCCCGGGATCGAGTGCGCAGTTGTTGGCGCAGTGGGGTTCCGGAGCCCCCGGCATCCGCTTGCTGCGTGCCGGCCGTGACCAGATGTTCATAGCGCGGCTGTGTGTCCGGTTCGATGTTGTGCTGTCGGAAGAATTGCGGCCAATCCATCGGTAGCACGCCGACTTGTGCACGAGGTCCACCCCAGAGGGTTCGCAGTGCCTCGAACGACTGGGCGGAGGTGAAGGACCGCATGCCGGTGGTAGACACCAGGCGGCCGATATCGTCGTGGCGGGACACGTATCCGACGTCCGAGATGGCGCCCCAGTTCACCGTGAGCGCCGGCTGTCCTGCGGCACGTCGCACGTGGGCGAGATGGTCGAGGAACGCGTTGGCCACAGCGTAATTCGCCTGGCCTCGGTTGCCGACCATCGAGGTCGCGGAGGAGAACAGCACGAACGCGTCCAGCGGCAGGTGTGCCGTCAGCTCGTGCAGATACCATGCGCCGAAAGCCTTGGGCGCCAAGACTTTCGTCATGCGGTCGCGGTCCAGGTAGGTGAGCGACGCGTCATCGAGAACCATGGCGCAGTGCAGCACCCCGCGCAGCGGCGGCAACTCACCCTCGATCCTGGTGAGCAGCGCGGCCATCGCGGTGCGGGAACTGACATCCACCGCCTCGGCAACGACCTGCACGCCGCGCAGGCGAAGGTCCGTCACCCTGGCCGCGGCCACCTCAGTGGACACACCCGAACGCCCGATCAACACGAGATGGCGTACCCCGGCGTCGGCCAGGCGGTCGGCCATGGCGAGCCCTACGCCGCCGAGTCCGCCGGTGATCAGCCAGGTTCCGTCGGTCGTCGGCGGTGCTGGTGCACGAACGACAGGGACTCCCCCCTCGTCCATCGCCAGCACCAGCTTGCCGATGTGCCGAGCTGCGGCAAGATGCCGGAAGGCCGCTTCGGTCTGGGCAGGGTGGAAGACCCGATAGGGCAGTGGTCGCAGCTCGCCCGATGCGAAGCGCGCCATCAGCGCCTGGAATTCGACATGCACGGCGGCGGGTCGGTCCACCAGCAGTTGGCGTAGGTCGAAGCTGAAGTAGGCAAGGTTGCGCAGGAACGGTCGTAAGCCGAGTTTGCTGTCCTGCAACAGATCACGTTTGCCGAGTTCGACGAAGCGACCGTAGGGTGCGAGGCAGGAGATGCCGCGGCTCGCGGTCTCGCCTGCGATCGAGTTCAGCACCACGTCGACGCCCGCGCCGTCGGTGGCGGTGAGAATTTTCTCCGCAAAGTCCAGTGCGCGGGAGTCGAACACATGCTGCACGCCGATCGTGCGCAGCAGCGCCCTCTTTTCGGGACTACCAGCAGTGGCGAATACCTCCGCCCCCGCCGCGCGCGCGATCTGCACGGCTGCCAAACCGGTTCCGCCCGCGCCGGCGTGAATCAGCACGCGTTCACCGGCGGCCAGCCGAGCGAGCTTGTGCAGAGCGTGCCACGCGGTGAGGAAAACGATGGGCAGCGCGGCGGCCGCCTCGAACCCCAGGTTCGCGGGCTTGGCGACAACACCGGTGGCAGGCACAGTGAAATGGCTGGCCAGGGTGCCCTGCGCCGCGGTGACCGCCACCACCGCGTCGCCTACACCGATTCCGGTGACGCCGGGCCCGACGCGTGTGACGATGCCCGTGCATTCGGCGCCGAAACGGTACCCGCCCGCCGATTCCAGCGGCGGCACCTGCCCGAGAGCGGTCATCACGTCGAGGTAATTCAATCCTGCGGCGGCGACCTCGATCTCCACCTGCCCCGCTGCCGGCGCAACGCGTTTCTCGGCGTGGTAACGCAATTCGTCCAACGTCCCGGGAACTTCCGTGGTCAGCGCGAATCCGATACCGGTCGGAAGATCCACGGCCGGTACGGTTTCGGGGGCCGACGACACCGGAACAAGCCTGCGCACGAAGCGTTCCCCGGCGCGCAGCGCGATTTCCCGTTCATTGTCATCGGTGCGTAACTCGGCCCAGACGGCGTCCAACTCGCCGGGGGAGGGTACCGGGTCGAGGTCGATGACGGTGTAGCGCAGCTGTGGCAGTTCGAGTCCGACCACCGCGCCGAGACCCCACGCCGCCGAGGCGGACAGGTCGATCTCGTTGTTGCGGAAGGTATGTGCGCCGCGTGTGAGCGTGTACAGCCGCGGCCAATGCTGCGACTCCCTGCGGCAGACCTGTCTGAGTAGATCGAGCAAACCGAGTGACGATTCGGTCAACGCCTGGTCCATCGGCAGGCCGCCCGCGCCGCGCAGATCGACGATCCCTTCCGGCTCCAATGCGCCGAGGTCGTGGTCCGCGAGGTTGTGCGCGAGCGTGGCGCGACCACCGTGCGCGTCGATCCGTGCCGCCAGGTCCGGACCTAGCGGGTCGGTATCGGCGAGGATAAGCCAGTCGCCGAGACGGTCTGGATCCGCGCTGCCGCGACCGGCCGGCGGCGCGGCTTCGGGAGCTCGTGCCAGGAGAACCGATTGCGAGCCGGAATCGGAGTGACCGGGATCGCCGAGCGTGGCGACGTCGTCGAAGCCCACCGAGCGCAGCAGGTCCTGCCATTCCTGGGCCGACAGCAGTGGACCGTCCGGACGCAAGCGCAGGTCGCGGAAGGACCACCAGCCTGCGGTGAGACCGAAGGTGAGATCGAGCCAGGGGGAGTCGGGTGCGGCTTCGATCAGCAGCAACAGACCGCAGGGTGAGAGCATTTCCTGGAGGTAGCGCAGCGTTTTCTCGGCATCGGCGGTGGCATGCACCACGTCCGCCGCTACCACCACATCGAACGAGCCCGGGGCGAAATTCTGGGACTGCAGGTCGTGTTCGAGGTCGAGCACACGGTAGTCGAGGAAGGCATAGTCCCGGAACCGTTCCCGCGCGGCCGCGACAAAGGCGGGCGACACATCGGTGAACACGTATTCGCACTGCCGCGCGGGAAGCGCAGGCAGCAGATTCGCGGTCAACCCGCCGGTTCCGCCGCCGACTTCCAGCACACGCAGCGTTCGCCGCTGATCCGCATGCTCGGCGACCCGCTGGACGGCATGTCTGGCGATCAGGTTGTAGAAGCGTGCTACCGGTGAGGTGTGGTAGATGGGCTCGGTGTCGGCCGGCGAACCCGAGGGGAACAACAACTCCAGCGGATCGACCGCGCCGGTCAGCACGTCGTTCAGTCGGGCACCGGTGCGGCGCAGCAGCAACAGCTCCCAGGCGCAGGAGGGATGTCGAGCGAAGAGTTCGGCCCACTGTGCTTCCGGGTCGAAGTCGTCGGTCCGCTCGATCCGGTACCGGTCGCCGTGCTCGCGTACCGTGCCGTCGGCGACCAGCAGCCGCAGCATGCCGTGGAACGCACGCTGGTATCGGGGAAGGAGCGCGGGGATCTCCGTCACCGCGAACTCGATGTCCGGCGCGAACTCGTAGAGGCATTCGGCCACGTACGCGGCGCAGAGCCGGCGGACATCCTGCTGATAGGCGGTGGCATAGGCGTGCCGGTCGAGGCGCAAGGCCAACTGGCGGCAGAGTGGTTCGAGCGCCGCGGCGAGATCGGCCGGTGCGAGGGTGACAGCGCTGCGCTCCGGTGTGATCACGCGGTCGCTCGGCTGCCAGCTGAAGCGGTACATGTGGTCGGCGAGGCTGTCCGCCGCCTGCGCAGGTTGCCGAACGGCCTTACCCGTCAACTGGGCGAACTCGGCGATCAGCTGACCCTGCTCGTCGAGCAGGTAGATATCGACGAGCAGGCCGTCGCGGCCGTGTTTGCGGAGCCGGGTATAGCAACACACCGGCAGTGCGTCCGGTTGGTAGCGGCGCACCCGCTCGATGCCGGTCGGCAGGTAGCTGGTCGGCAGCAGCTCGTCGGGGTTATCGGTGGACGGGTGCAGGATCGCGCTCTGGAAGCAGGCATCCAACACCGCAGGATGCAGCAGGTAACCCGACAGTCGATTGCGCAGCACGCGGGGCGGCGCGATCAGCGCAAGTGCCTCGTCCGATCCGACGTGCAACCTGCCGATCCCGCAGAAGGCCGGTCCGTAGGCATATCCTTCAGCTGCCAGCCTCCCGTAGATGTCGACCGGTTTGAACGAGTTCGTGCAGCGGGCCCGGATGGCGTCGAGGTCGAAGGATTCCCGGTCTTCCAACGGCGCCTGATGGAATCGGCCGCGAGCGTTGCGCAACCAGGTGTCACCGCGCACCGCACGCTGGTGGAACTCGAAGGTACCCGCCTCAGGATCTAGTTCCAGCCTGCTCAGTTGCGGCTCGTCGGACAGCACGCAGGCGCGCTCGAAGTCGACGAACTCCAGTGCGCACGGCTTGCCGGTCAGCGCCTGGGCGGCGTACAGCGCAGCCTCGACATACGCTGCTCCGGGCACGATCACCGAGCCGAACACATCGTGCTCGCGTACCCAGGAAAGCCGATGGTCGTCCCAGCTGATCTCCCACGTCGGGCGCGGGCCGTCGACCCGCCGGAGCATCGGATGCGCCTGACTGTCGGTGCGATACCGCAGGGAGACGGCGCTTTCGTTCCAAAACGATTGGCGTATCCAAGGATTGGTGGGGAGGTCGAGCACGGGGGCGCCCGCGGGGTAGCGCCGGGGCCAGGCCACCGGGCTGCCGCCGGCGTAGAGCGTGGCGAACGAACCGAGGAAGCTGGCCCAGTCGTCCTTCTTCCGGACCAGGGAGGCTACTACCATCGCGTCGGCCGTGATTTCGTTGAGGGAGTTGGCCAGAACCGGATGCGGGCTCAGCTCGACAAAGGTGTGGTAGCCGTCTGCGAGCAGAGCTCGGACCGCCGGTTCGAACAGGACCGGTTGCCGGAAATTACGCCACCAGTAGTCGGTGCCCAGCTCCGTTCCGTCGATCGCGGCGCCGGTGGCTGTCGAGTACATCGGGATGTGCGCCGGGCCGCCTGCGACGCCGGCCAGGACGTCCAGCAGTTCATCGCGCAACGGATCCATGTCCGGGCTATGGCAGGCACAGTTCACCCGCAGCATCCTGGCGAAGACGCCATCGCCGCCCAGTTCCGCTGCCAGCGCCTGCAGTACAGGCCTGCGGCCGGACAGCGTGCAGGCACGTGGGCTGTTCACGGCGGACACCCACAACTCGTCCGGATTGTGCGCACACAACTCGCGTGCCTGCGATTCCGGCAGCGCGACGAACATCATCGCGCCGGTGGCGTCGGCCTTCTCCTGGATGCGGGCGCGGTGACAGATCACCTTCAGCGCGTCGGAAAGGGTCAGCGCACCGGAGACATGGGCAGCGGCTATCTCGCCCATGCTGTGGCCGAGTACGGCGTCCGGTTCGATGCCCCAGGACTTCCACACTTCGACCAGCGCCACCTGTAGCGCGAACATAGCCGGTTGCAGGCACTGGGTTTCGGTGATCCGGGAGGACGCCTCGTCGGCGGTGAGTTCCTCGTGGATCGACCAGTCGATGTACTGCCCCGTCAGGGTGTCACATTCAAGGATCTTCGCCCGGTATACCGGCGAGGTTTCCAGCAACTGCCTGCCCATGGCAAACCACTGCGGTCCCTGCCCGTTGAACAGGAACGCGACCTTGCCTGCGCGACCCGGCTGGGTGTGGCCGCGGATCACCTGGCCCGCGCGGAGTTTCGCGGCCGCGTCCGATGCGTCCGAGGCGACCACGGCGAGCAGGTACTCGTGCCGGCTCCGCCGCAGAGCGAGCGTGGCACCCAAGGACTCCAGGTCGAGGGCCCGCGTGTCGAGTAGGTCCGCGTAGGACGCGGCGAGTGCGTCGAGGGCTGGTTCACTGCGCGCGCTGAAGGTCAGTACGGTCGGCGTCCCGGTGGGTGAGTTCGTCGCGAACGAAACGGAATCGGTGGTGTGCCGCTGTGTGTCGGTCGAGTTGTCTTGGCCGCGAGCCGCGTCCGCGGTCGGCGGCTCGGTGAGTACCACGTTGGCGTTGGTGCCGCCGAAACCGAACGAGTTGACGCTGGCAGCGGCGTAGGCGTAGCCGGTGGGCCAGGGCTGTGCAGACGTGGCCACGGCCATAGGCAGCTCGGCGAAGTCGATGCCCGGGTTGGGCTCCTGGAAGTGCAGGCTCGGCGGAATTCGTCGATGCCATACACACAGTGCGGCTTTGATCAGTCCGGCGATGCCCGCGCCTGCCTCGAGGTGACCGATATTGGTTTTGATCGACCCGAGCAGCGCATCCCGACCACGGTCGCGACCGGTGGCGAGAACCCGGCCGAGGGCGTTGGCCTCGATCGGGTCACCGACCGGCGTGCCGGTGCCATGTGCTTCGACATAGCCGATGTCGGCGGGCGCGACCCCGGCTGCCGCCAGCGCGGCCCGGAAATTGGCTTCCTGCGCCTCCCCGCTGGGCACGGTGATGCCCTGGGTGCGACCGTCCTGGTTGACGGCGGTGCCCCGGATCACCGCGTAGATGCGATCGCTGTCGGCCTGTGCGCGAGTCAGCGGTTTGAGCACGACCACCCCGGCGCCCTCGCCGCGCACGTACCCGTTTGCGGCGGAGTCGAACGCCCGAGATCGGCCGTCGGGCGACAGCATCGCGGCCTGGCTCAAGGCGATCCCGAACTGGGGGGTCAGCATGAGGTTCACCCCACCGGCCAACGCCAACTCGCTTTCCCCTTGCCGCAGGCTCTGCACGGCGAGGTGCACAGCGACGAGAGAGGAGGAGCACGCCGTGTCGAGTGTCATACTCGGCCCGCGCAAATCCAACGTGTAGGACAACCGGTTGGACACGATGCTCATGAAGGTGCCGGTAGCCGAATGCGGGCCGAGGCCCTCCAGTTCGCTCGGCGCCGACTGGAGTCCGCCGTAGTCCTGACTACAGGCGCCGATGAACACGCCGGTCCGGCCGCCTGCCAGGTCGGCGGGCACGATGCCGGCGTCCTCGAGGGACTCCCAGGTCACTTCGAGCAACAGCCGCTGCTGCGGGTCCATTTGCTCGGCGACGCGTCCGGAAATCCCGAAAAACGCGGCGTCGAACGTGTCGACTTCGCTGAGGAATCCGCCCGTGCGGGAAATCAGCCTGCCCGGTTGCTGCGGTTTCGGCGAGTAATAGTGCTCGACGTCCCAGCGGTCCTCCGGAATCGGGCCGATCGCGTCGCCCCCCTGTTCCAGGAACTGCCACAGGGTCTGCCGGTCGGTGATGCCTCCTGGCAGCCTGCAGCCGATTCCGATGACGGCAACGGGTTCGTCGTCCGAATACGTCATGCCATCTCCAGCTCTTTGAACGCGGCAAGCACTTGGGCGGTGGTGAACACGTCCTGGGGCGCCCGGAAGGCGGAATAGCTCTCGGTTTCCGGATAGGGGTAGCGACCGCCGAACCAGGAACCGTCCGGCCGCCGCCGTTCGAGCAGCCATCCGATCGCGAGCCGTACCGGCGGATCCTCGGCGGTCATGCCCGCGTGTCCGAGAGTGGCCAGGGCGAGCGCGGTGTGCTGTTCAGGCGCTGCCACGTTGCCGAAGCCATCGACCTCGCTGAACCAACTCCCGTCGGTGCGCTGCTGGGCGAGAACGAAATCGCGGGCCGCGGCGACAGCGGGATAGTCGCCGAAGCTCGCCAAGGCCGCGACCGCGGGTCGCATCAGGTAGTAGTGGGTGCAGTAGTAGTACCAGTTGATGCCGAAATGACCTTCGCCGCGCTGCTTTTCGGCAAGGAAGTCCAGTGCCGCATCGAGATGGATCGGTTCCAAGTCCAGGCCGACCAGAGCCATGAGGGCGAACCCGGTGACCGATGGCTCGGTCTGGAACGCCTTCGGGACATGGCTGTGCACCTCCTCCCACGGCCCGCTTGCCAGCTGCTTGCGACGCAGGAATTCCGCTCTCTCGTACGCCAGTTCGACGCGGCCGAGCAGGGTCAGAGCGCTGATGTACTCGCTACTGGTCTCCGTGCAGTACTCGGCCGGGCCCACCTCGATCGCGCCCCAGCTGAGCATTCCCGTCGGTTTCTCGCGGGTGGAAAGAAATTCGAGTATTGAAGTGACAGTGGCCGTGGTGTCGACTGCGGACTGGTTCCGCCACAGTGCGATTGCCTTCAATGCGTTGACCGAGTCCCACTCCCGGAACACTTGGATATCAGGGTCCTCCGCGATGGAGCCGTCGGGCTGCTGACATCGCTGAAAGTACTCGATGGCGCCGTCGACGACCTGACCGAGTGGCATGCCGGACTGCTTGACGACCGACTCGAGCATGGGGTTCCTCCGGGTCATGCCTGCTACACGATGACGTGAATTCCGCCCCCCCGGGATCCGGAATCTGCACCACGGTCACATACCCGATAGTATGTCGGTACATCCGACGTTATGACCGGCATTGCCGTATGTCCACGGAAACGATGTGGGGAGGCGGCAACCAGGGACACGCGGTTCTTCCTTACCGAGCAGGACGGATCTCCGACCGCGCTGCGACTGTTTCATACCGGCGGTATCGCGTTCGCGACAGCGAGTATCTACGCAGGTTGCTGCTACTGCCATGTCGGCTTCTTCCAGCCGGACACCGCCCTCGACCCTCTCGAATCCCAGCGCAGCACGATCGCGCTACCCGGCTTCGAAACGATCTGACTGCCGGTGCTCAATCAACCCGATTTCGCCGGCCGCGATCTGTCGGCGCTCCGCCTGGAGATGGAGGTCGGCGTCCCGGAACTGCTGCGGGACATGGCAAGCCGGCTCGGCGCCTCGGCCACGATGGGCATCGGCGGCTTCGGGACCACCGTCGACATCACCGGGAACGCGGTCGTCGCTCGGCGGAGAACTCGGAACAGCGGGGTGCCTTCACGGCGAATCCCGATCTGGCAGACCAGGTCTTCGATGATCAGTGTGCACAATGCCGGACCGGCGTGACGGCTCGGCCGATCACCTGCTCGATGAGTGGGAACGTGCTCATGGCAATTATCGCGGCACCGGATAGTCGGCTCACCCTCCGCACTGCCGGAGGTCGTGAGGTACCCGCCGCGGCGCCGCTGTCGAAATAGATGGGCTGTGGCTTGCTGCTTGCCGCAGCGCTGGTGCCCGGCCGGATGCCGGGGCGTGCCCGATCTGTTCGTGCGGTGCCGCGTGTGCGCTCCGTGCAAACTTTCCTTCGCGCAGAATATAGTCCGCTCCGCGGTTCGGCTCATAGTCTGCCTCATATGCGCAGCTCTAGCGAGTGTACAAGGAGGAGTCATGGAGTGCCCAACGCGGCGAAACACGCGTTCGCCCCAATTGCCGGGTAGCCGATTACGTCGAGCTGTATTCTGCCTCGCCCATCGAGCCGTCTGTACAGCGCACCGCGCCGGAACGAACTGATTGGAGCTCGACGGTGTCTTCGCCATCGATGGCCACGAGGATTTCTGTCCGGTGCTCGACGAGGCTCGCGCCGGACATGGGCAACCAGATGTCGCCGTATCCCGAGGAATCGGATGTGCACCTTGCAGTGCAACTCGGTAATGTGCGCTTCGATTTCACGGCCTGCGCCACTGCGGCTTTGTTGTTCATCCAAGATTGCCGCGCCCGCCGCTATCCGAAGCATGTCGCAGTGATCCCTGGTGACACCCACAGGTACCCGCGCTTACCCAATGAACGCCTGTATCTGGAGCCCTGAACCACAGCGATGAGCCGAGTAACTCGGACCGACCCGATTGCCGCGGCACGCGATCCATGCCTTGAAATCGCAGTTTCCACGGCAGGCCGTCGGATCACCTGGCCGTAGATCGAGTGACAGCGTCGTCACCGGAGCCCGGATGGATTCGTCTCCAGGTGAGGGTGTCCGACACCCTCGCTGCGCCGACAACGGGGTTGGCGGCAGTTCACAATGGTGTGGACCTGGAGACGTTCCGGTGCGGGTGAACCGAGGAGGTGGACGTGTGGCGGCGGCCCCTACACGCACATCCTGATCGCCGCTGCTACTGGGTCGGCTAGCGGCGGGGCAGTTGGTCGGCGAACAGTGCCCGATGACATCATCGCCTTGCTGCGGACTACTCTGGGCAACACCGACTCGTCGGATGCCTGGCGTGCTCGGGTGTGGGAACCGATCACGAAGTAGGGAAGTGGTGACGGTGAGCGACAGAGCCGTCTTCGTCCAAAACGCCACGACGCGCATTGCCGCCCCGCATGAGCGCGCGGACTACTGGTCCGAGCTGATCAACTCATACCACCGGCGTCTGGGCTATGCCTTCCCACGTGGAAGCGACTTCGAGGGTCGCACGACGTTGCGACGCACCCCCGACTACCAGCTCGTCGGCTGGGAATCCGACGCGGTGACCTACTACCGTAGCGCCGGACTCGTGCGCGGCGACTCCGACGACGATTTTCGACTGCTGCTACCCACCGCCGGGCAGGTGGACCTCTTCCAGTCCGGTCAGCACGCGCGGCTGCCATCGGGTGTCGGTTGCCTTGTGACCATCGACCGACCGTTCGCATTCTCGCTGGGTGATGGCAGCAAGGGGCTGCTGATGACCATTCCCCGACGAGAGATCGACCATCGCTTGGGCCGCACGCCGGAGTTGCCCGCCACTCCCGCCGACCTCACGTCAGGACTCGGTAGGGTGGTCGCCGACCTCGCCGCCGGGCTGTTCGCCGAAGGCGGCGACCTCACTCGACATCAATTCGACACCATCTCTTCCCACCTGGTGGAACTGTTGTGCATGCACATCATCGGCGACCAGCCCACCGGCCCCGGTCATCTCGCCGACGTGGAAGCTGCTGTCCGCCACTACGTCCGCACCCACGCTGGAGACCCCGACCTCACAGGCGCGACGATCGCCCGCGCCCTCGGCTGGTCCCTCCGGCAAATCCAGCTCGCGTTCCAGCATGCCGGCACCACACCGAGCGAACTGATCAGAGAGGAACGCCTGCAACTCGCCTATTCGCGTCTGCGCAGTCCCGCCTATCGCGACTGGAGCATCGCAGACGTTGCTATGGAACTGGGCTTCAGCTCGTCCAGCGCCTTCAGCTCGGCTTTCCGTCGCCGGTTCGACGCCAGCCCGCGCGATGTCCGCCACCGTTGACCAGGCCTGCCAGCCGGATTGTCAGGTCTGTTTTGTTCCGGTGTGTCGCTATTGTGTGGCGACCAGCGGAGGTCGGTCCGATTGCGGATGAGTTGGCCGTAGTGGGATCGATCGCGGTTCTCGATCAGCTCGGTGATCGAGAAGCCGAGCAACTCCTGATTGAACCGGATCGTCCGTAGGCGCCACCGGTCCGCGGGCGTATCAGTGGTGTCGGTCATCTCCGCCTCCCGTGGTAGGGGCGTGCCGCCGTCGTGCCGCTGCCCGACAAGCCGAGGTCACGGCCGGATGGTGGCATGCATTTCCCACACCAGGATCTCGGCCGGCTCGGTCGCCGTGACCCGCTGGCCACCCGTTGCGGTGAACCGCACCGCGTCGCCGGTATGCAGCGCGCCGGTGCCTTCGAGCACCACCGCACCGCGGGGCAGGAACAGGTGCAGGAACGGCGCGTCCGGCAGGCAGACCGACTCACCCGACGCCAGCCGCGCGGCGTGCAGGGCCGCATGCCTGTTCCGGATTCGAATCGCGGCGTCGTCCTCGTGCTCGCGCATCCCGGAGGCGACCGGCACCAAGCCCCCGGCCAGCACCTCCGATTCGATCTCCAGCTGCTCGTAACCCGGGGTGATCCCGGACTCGTCGGGCACCACCCACATCTGCACGAAGTGCACCGGGTCCCGGTGCGCATCGCCGCCCAGGCGCCAGGAGTCGTTCTTCTCCGAGTGCAGGATGCCGCTTCCGGCGCTCATGCGCTGGGCCAGGCCCGGGTAGATCACTCCGCTGTGCCCGGTTGAGTCCTGGTGCACCAGCGAGCCCTGCAGCACCCAGGTGACGATCTCCATGTCGCGATGCGGATGGGTCTCGAAACCCGTTCCGGGATCGACGATGTCGTCATTGTTGACCAGCAGCAGCCCATGATGGGTGTTGGACCGGTCGTAGTGGTGGCCGAAGGAGAAGGAGTGCTTGGAATCCAACCAGCCGAAAGTGGATTTCATCCGATCCTCGGCGCGGCGGACATCGATTTCGGGGGTCAGTTGGACGGTGCTCATGGGAGTGCCCTCCTCGAAGAGTTCTGAGCCGCTTAACGCGACCCATTTGGTTTCCATATCCACCAACTGGCGGTCGAGTGGATCTATTCCCGGCCTGACCCGCCACCAGAACCCGCGCGGCCGGCACGGGCGGGCCCGAGTCGTTCGACGCGGGATACGTGCCGTTCCTCGACGCCATCATGGACATCGCCGATGTCGACGGCCGGTTGACTCGCGCCGAACACGAGCGGTGGATCAAGGCGCTGATGAACGTCGCGGCCAAGGACGCCGAGACGACCGCCCGGTGCCTGGATGCCAACGGTGACGGCTCCAGTTCGAGGCACAGGCCGACCTGATGGCTGCCCGCTCTGGTCTGGACCGGTGCGGACATGCTCGATCCATCTGTGTCCATCGGTACCGGCGTGGTGGACAGCAGAGCGAACGCCGGAGTGAGCTGATACGGCGCCACGGATGCCTTGTCGATGCTCGGCATCGGCCAGCGCGGGCCTCCTGAGCGATAGCTTCGAGTAGAGTGTTGCGTCGTCTTTGCTCGGCACCTCGGCCCGAACTTCGGGAAACGGCGCGAGTAGGTCCGTGTCGAGTATCCGATCGCGACGCGGATTATGGTGGATCGGTGCGCATCTTCTTGGCCGGTGCGACCGGCGTTATCGGAGTCCGCCTGCTCCCGCTGCTGATCGAGGCCGGGCACGAGGTCGCGGGCATGACCCGGTCGGCCGCGAAGGCGGATCAGCTGCGTGCTGCCGGGGTCGAGCCGGTCGTCTGCGATGTGTACGACTCGGACGCATTGACCGCCGCTGTGGTCGCGTTCCGGCCCGAGATGGTGATGCATCAGCTCACCGATCTGCCCGACGACGCCGCGCTGCTGCCGGAACGAGCAGGTGCTAACGCGCGGATCCGCACCGAAGGCACCCGCAACCTGATCGCCGCGGCGCGGGCTGCCGGAGCGAAACGGTTTCTCGCCCAGAGCATTGCCTGGGAACCGCCCGCGGGGCGAGGTGAGGTGATCCAGGCGCACGAAGCGGCCGTGCTGAATATCGACGGTGTGGTGGTGAAGTACGGCCAATTCTACGGTCCGGGAACCTATTACGAGGCCGAGTTGCCCGTGCATCCGCGTGTGCACGTCGACGACGCCGCCGAACGAACGATCCCTCTGCTCGACGCGTCCAGTGGCGTCGTGATCATCGCCGACGCGTCCTGAAAACACCGACGAGCGCCGACTACGCGGCGCAGGGACCGGTGTCGACGGGGCGATCGGAGCGCAGGCCGTTGTCGAGACGATCGAGCACCTCCGGCAGATTGGTGGCGAATCCGACGTTGTCGTCGTTCTCGTCGACGCCGAAGATGATCCCGAGCACGCGGCCGCGGGTATCGATGAGCGGACCGCCCGAATTGCCGTGCTGGATCGAGCCGTCCACGGTGTAGATCCGGCGCTCACCCAGTCCGGTGCGGTAGATGTCGCGAACCTGGCGTACGGCCGTGCTCCGCACGCGGGTCGCGGCCGCGGTGTATGGTCCGCCCTTCGGGTAGCCGAGGGCGATCGCGTCGGCGCCGGGTTCGGCGGGTTCGGGCGCGACGGTGACAGTGGGCGCGGTGAGACCGGGGACGGCCAGAACGGCGATGTCCATCGTCGGATCGAACTGCACGACGGTCGCCGTGAGCGGCCCCGCGGAGGCGTCGACGGAAACCCTGGTGGAGCCCGCCACGACGTGGGCATTGGTCAGGACCCGTTCCGGCGCGACCACGAATCCGGAACCGGATTGGCGCAACCCGCAGGTGGGTGCGAGATCACGGACGCGAAATACGCTCTCGCGCAGATCGGTGGGCGCCGGTCCATCGAGGATGCTCGGATCGGGCGGCGCTGGCGGACGGGCGAGGCCCGCGTCGACGATGGGCGTGGTGAGCGCGGTGGACAGGCCGGTCAGCCAGAACGGTGCTACGTCGTCCACGGTCCGCACGATCGTCGAACCACGCACGGCCGCCAGCGATCCCAATGGTGCGGCGAACAGCCACACCACCAGCGGCACCGCGATCGAATGGGCGACGATCCCGCCCACGGCGTCGGCGCGCCGGGCAGCAGGTCCAGAAATGGTCGTCCGGGCGGCGTGCCCGGCCCGGTGCCCGACGGTTGCTCCGACCGCGACCAACCCGATGATCAGAACCAACACGAGCAGCAGCCGGACGGCACCGGGGGCGAGGTGGGCGAGTGTCGTCCCCCCGATCGTCGCACCGAGGCCCGCGCCCGCTAGTACACCGGCGAACCCGAGCAGCGCCACGATTGCGCCACGGCGCCACCCGAACGACGCGGCGACCACCATGGCGACGAACACGGCGAGATCCAGCCAGTTCGGCAAGGTCAACGCCACACTCCTGTCGCTGCTCATCGAGAACACCGACAGGTGCTCGTCGTCGGTGGCCACCTTCGCCGCTGGGTACCGGGCGGCTATAGCCCAGCTAGCGCGTGCGGCGACGGTCAAGCCGCCAATCTAACCAGGGATCCGACCGGCGGCAACCACGCGGCGCTAGGCCGGGAGCTGCGCCGGCGCCCGCAGGGCATACGCGCGGACGTCGGCATCGGAGTCTTCGACCGCGCGGCGCACCCGGTAATGCGCCACCCCGCAAGCGGGTGGGCGGATTTCGATCACGCCGATTCGAATGCGGGCATTCGGCGACCGCGGCGGGCTGATCTACTAGGGGGAATCGTAGGTGGTGTGAACCGGTACCTGGCTCTGCGGCCGCCGGGTCATGGTGCGGTGGCCTCGGGGATGCCGAGCAGGGCCGCCTGCACCTCGTGCAGTCGATCGGTGTCGCCGCGAATGCCAGCGACATTGTCGTTGTAGAGGAACGCCTCGCCGAGCCGGACCAGTGCATAGGCCAACAGTGCCGGTTCGATCGGCGGAAGGTAGCCGTCCTCCCGCTCGGCGCGGGTGATCAGTGCCTGGACGGTGGTGACGACCAACGGCTGCACCGGTCCGTCGCTCGCGGTCAGGATGCGCAGCCCCGACAGCGGCTCGTTCTCGAAGTAACGGCGGAACGGTTCGTTGTCGGTCATCCAGCGGTTGACCCGATACAGCACGTCCAGGATGCGCCGGGCGCCGGTGGAGCGGCGGCGCGCGTCCGCGCGAGTGAGCAGCGCCTCGAATTCACCGGCGAGGACCGTGCCGAGCACCCCGTCGCGGGAGCCGAACCAACGGTAGATCGAGGCACGGCTGACCCCGAGTTGTCCGGCGATCGCCTGGATATCCACGCGTTCGCCGGACAGGAATGCCTGCCGGGCGAGCTCGATGACCTGTTCCCTGGTCGCCGAGGCCGGTCGGCCGGGAGGTCGGGTGGTCGGCTGGCTGGAATCGGTCACCGAGGAATGGTACATCTTACGAATTCTGTATCGAACCGGTGCTCAGAACCATTCATCCCGCATCCGCAGGGTGGTCGTGTCCAGGCGGGCGAGTAGATCCAGTGCCGGTGCGGTCTTGGGCAATTCGAAACTGTAGAAGAAACGCGCCGCGTGTCGCTTCCCCTCGTAGAAGTCGCCGGAACGGTCGGCGGCGGCGAGGAACTGCTCGAGCCAGATCCAGGCCAGCACGATGTGTCCGAACGCCTCCAGGTACACCGAACTGTTGGCCAGCGCGGCCTCGATGTCGCCGGAGGCGAACAGTCCCGCGGTCACCTCGACCAGCCGCTGCCACGTCGAATCCAGCTGGGTGGCAAGCTCGGCCGCCTCTCCGCCCGCGGCACGGGCGGCTTCGACAGTGGCGCCGACCCGCCCGCCGAGTGCGAGCAGGCTCGCACCGCCCTGCTGGGTTACCTTGCGCCCCAGTAGATCCAAGCCCTGGATGCCGTGCGTGCCCTCATGGATCGGGTTGAGCCGGTTGTCCCGGTAGTGCTGCTCGACGTTGTACTCGCGGGTGTAGCCGTAGCCGCCGAGCACCTGGATGGCGAGACTGTTGGCCTCCAGGCACCACTGCGAGGGCCAGCTCTTGGCGATCGGCGTCAGGATGTCCAGCAGGAGGGAGACCGCGCGGCGTTCCTCCTCGGTGTGCGCGGTGTGCTGTTCATCGACCAGCCGCGCACAGTAGAGCACCAGCGCCAACGCACCTTCCGTGTACGCCTTCTGTGCCAAGAGCATTCGCTTCACATCGGCGTGCTCGATGATCGGCCGCTGCGGCGCGGCCGGATCGGCGGGCAGTTTGGCCCGTCCCTGCGTGCGGGTGCGCGCGTAGTCGAGCGACTCGAGGTAGCCGGTGTAGCCGAGCGCGGTGGCGACCAGGCCGACACCGATCCGCGCCTCGTTCATCATGTGGAACATGTAGCTCAGCCCGCAATGCGGCTCGCCGACCAGGTAGCCGATCGCGCCGGGCGCGTCGCCGGGTGTCCAGCGGCCCTCGCCGAAGTTCAGCACGGTGTTCACCGTGCCGCGGAAGCCCATCTTGTGGTTGAGTCCGGCCAGTGCGACATCGTTTCGCTCGCCGATCGCGCCGTCGTCACCGACCAGGAACCGGGGTACCACGAACAGTGAGATCCCCTTGGTCCCCGCGGGCCCGCCGGGGATCTTCGCGAGCACCAGGTGCACGATGTTCTCGCCGAGTTCGTGATCACCGCCGGAGATCCACATCTTGGTGCCGAACAGCCGATAGGTGCCGTCGCCCTGCGGCTCGGCACGGGTGACGATGTCGGCAAGCGACGAACCCGCCTGCGGCTCCGACAGGCACATCGTGCCGAAGAACCGTCCGGCCAACATGGGGCGGACGAACTTCTCGACATACTCCGGACCACCATGTGCGACAAGCAGATTCGCGTTGGCCGCGGTAAGGAAGGGGTAGCCCGCGGTGCCCGGGTTGGCCGCTTGGAACCAGGCGTAGCCCGCCTGTGCGACGGTCGCGGGCAGTTGCGCGCCGCCGAGCTCGTAATCCATTGTGGCCGAGGGCATCCCGGACTTGGCGAACGCGGCGAGTGCCTGCCCCACCTCGGGGATGATGGTTACGCGTTCGCCGTCGAAGGTCGGCTCGTTGGCGTCGTTGAGTTTGTTGTGCGGCGCGAAGTACTTGGTGGCGAGCTGTTCGCTGAGGTCGAGCACAGCGTCGAAGGTCTCCCGCGAGTGCTCGTTGTACCGCTCGCGATTGGTGAGCTCCTCGACGTCCAGCCACTCGTAGAGCAGGAAATCGAGATCGCGCCGGGACAGCAAGGTCGACCGCATCAGCCCGTCCTTTCGAGACATCTTCTACTCACTGTATCTTAGGGCGTCCGGATCGGATCGCCGCCGGCGGTCTCACCCCACGAGATCCAGTAGGCCGCGCGCCCGTGCGGTCGCGGCGGCCTCGGTGCGAGTAGTCGCGCCGAGTTTGGTGAGGATGCGCGAGACATGCACGCCCGCGGTGTTGCCGCTGATGAAAAGCTCGGCTGCGATCTGACGATTGCTCAATTCTTTGGCGACCAGTCGGAGCACGTCCAGTTCCCGGGGCGTCAGGCCGGAGGGGCTCGGGGCTGCTTGCTGGGCGGGGCGACCAGCGGCTTCGTCGAGGGTGACCCCGGCCCGGTCGGCCAGCCGCCTGGCGTGTTCGGTGAGCGGTGTTGCCGCCAGCTCTTCTGCCGCCGCGAGGACGGCGCGCAGTAGCTCCCCGGCCGCCGTGCGATTGCCGACGGCCAGTTCAGCCTCCGCCGCTTCGAGCAGGCTGCGCGCCAGTTCATGCGGTTGCCGGAGGGCTCGCCAGGCGGACGCCGCTTCCGTCCAGTCGGCGGGACGACCGCTGCGCGCGGCGCGGAACACGGCCCGGTGGGCAATGTCGACGGCTGTGGTCACCGGCAGCGCTGCCGCGACGGCGTCGAGCTCCGCCGCAACGCCTCCGGATCGGGCCACCGCCGTGACCAGCGCCCACGCCTCATGCGGATGTGCGGCCACGGCCTCCGCGGGGAAGTCCACGGCGCGCTGCGGTCGGCCCGCCACATGCGCGATCTCGAACTTCACGGTGCGAAGCTGGATCTGGTATTGCATGGCCCAAAGGCTGTCGCCGAGTAACGGCTCGGCGGTTTCTACGCTGGCCGCCGCCGCGTTCACATCACCGCGCGCCAGCACGATTCTCGCGTGACACAGCAGCAGTGCGGCGGTGTTCAGCGGTGGCAGCTGCTCGGTCAGCGGCTCGTCGACGAGGCCGAGCGCCTCGTTCCAGCGGCCGAGCGCGGTCAGCGCCTGAGCCCATTTGACCAGCAGTATCGGCCCGGCCTCGACGAAGCGGAAGGTCTCGTGCGCGGCCCACAGCCCCTGCTGAATCACCTCGATGGCCGTGTCGTTGTCGCCGGCCGCGACCAGCACCGCCGACTCCCACAGCACCACCGCGAGCAGCGTCCCGGATCGGCTGCGGCCGTCGCGGCGGCGCGTGCCTTCGCGAAATGCGCCATCGCGACCTCGGATCGGTCCGCGGTGGCCAATCCGAGATATGCGTACGTGCGCGCGGTCAGCGATCTGGCGCCCAGCTGTTCGGCCACCTCGATGGCGGCGCGCGCGTCGCGTTCGGCTCCGGCCGCATCCCCGCAGAACACGCGCACCGCGGCGAGCTCAGCGAGCACCTCGCCGCGCAGCACTCCGCGACCAGCCGGGACTTGCCGAGCCCTGCCTCACCGCCGACCAGCACGGTGTGCACCGCGGGGTACGAGCGCTTTCACGACGCGAGCATGTTCGCGCCGAAACCGAAGGGCACGGTGCCGACCGGTGTCGCGGTATTCAAGGACGGCGATTACGCCATCCGCCGCTTCGCCGAGAAGGCACACACCATCACGCACTGGTCGGAGTTCTATTCCGGTGGCCACTTCCCGGCGCTGGAGGTGCCGGAGCTGCTCGTCGGCGACGTCCGCGAGTTCTTCCGCACGCTCGGCGATTGACGCGGTGGAACGGAAAGGGCAGGAGGTCGGTCACCGTCTGCCCTTCGCCGTGCGGCATCTGGGAGGCGGCAATGGTGCCTGCCCGCACGTGCCGGGCCCGTCCGTACAGTCGTGGTGTTCGCGTCTGTAGCGATCAGTAGCTCGACCTCGTTCCTGGGGCGGTCCGGCAGGCGCCATCGTTGTCAGGCTCGACCAGCAGCGTCGCACGCCGTCGGGTGCTACGGATTCAACATCATCGACATGTGGGTCTGGGGCGCGCTGGCAGCCAACGGGCATGATCACGGAAGCCAGGGTTGACAACTCGTGGATCTTCTCCTGTTTCAAGGACATTCTTGATGGACTCGACATTGGCCGTGAGCATCGCACGGAACGACTCTTCGGTAGCGCCAGCCGCGTGCGGCGTGACGAGAAGCTTGTTGTTGCCCAATGCCATCAACCCAAGGAGATCGTTCTGGTCGGAAGGCGCGGGCACGACGTAGTAGCCGTCCATGGCAGCGGCCGCGAGGCGACCGTCGCGCAGCGCGGTTCGCAACGGCGCTGGATCCACGAGCTCCGCTTCGGAAGTGTTGATCAGAATTGCGCCGGGCTTGACGGTGGCGAGTTGCGCTTCACCGATTATCCGGTCTGTCTGTGGGCCGTACGAAGCATGGAGACTGATGACATCGGACTCGGCAAGCAGCTCAGGTAGCTCGACCCGGCGAGCGGCGATGTCTCGTTCCAGTTCCGGCTTGGCTGTTCGGCTCACGTAGACCACTCGCATCCCGAACCCGTTGGCCGCTATCCGGGCGACGATAGTGCCGATGGTCCCCATTCCAACGATGCCCAGCGTCTTCGCATAAAGGTTGCGTCCCTTGATCTCGTGCCATCGACCGGCCTTCGTTTCCGTCGTCAGGTCCGTGATCCTGCGCCAGGCATCGAGCATGAGACCGATCGTGAATTCCGCGACCGCACGTGCGTTGGCTCCGGGCGCGTTGGTCACCGCAATTCCCGCCGCAGTCGCTGCCGCAGTATCGATGTATGCGTGATATCCGACACCCATGAACGCTATGACTTTGAGGTCGTCGGCAGTGGACAACGCGGCAGCGGTCACACGCTCTACACCACCGAGAATGTATGCGTCCTTGTTCACCAGAGCGCGCGCCAACTCGATTTCGGATAGGTCGTAGCGACAAACTTCGACCTCGAGATTCTGCTGCCGCAGCCATTCGATATCGGCTGGCGTCACGTCGGCCCCGGTGAGCAAGGCGCGATAACGGCTCAATTGAGCGCTCATGGTCATGCATTCTTCGCGGCGAGCCGGATTGCGGTGTCTCGCAGCAACCGCGCACCCTCCAGCATCAGCTGCGGATCGCGGGCCAAGGCAACGCGAACGAAGTTTCGCCCGCGCTCCGGCTGATTCCAGAAGAAGTTTGTTCCGGGCAGAACATGCACTCCCTCCCGAATCGCCTCGTGGACGAAATCCTCGCAATCGAGTCCCCCCCGGAGAAGCAGCCAGTCCACCGAAACAGGCGATTGTAACTCGGTAATGAATTCTAATTCCCCATCCGACAGAATCGACCGGAGGATGGAACGGTTCTGTAGCACAGAAGGCAGGATGCTACACTCTATACCATTTCTCGAACTGTCCTCGATGAATTCCGTCAGCACCCGCAGGTGGAAAGGAGAGACACTCTGCAACAGATCGTCGTGCAGTCGGTACATATCTGCGTACATATCCGGACTGCATACCGTCAATCCGACCTTTATTTCACTGGTGGACCAGGTCTTGCCCGTGTCTTCGAGCACGATATATGAGATTCCCGATTCCTCCAGAACCTCGTATTGCGACCAACCGATCGGCAGAGGTGAAAAAAAGCGAAAAGACGAGTCCAGAACCAGAGTGCAGCGACGGTCGGCGCAACACTGAACCAGCGTTCTGAACTCCGGTTCGGACAGCGTCCATCCGGTGGGGTTGTTCGGTGAGACCAGCCAGACTACCGCAGGTTCGAGCCGAGCCATCGCCACAGGCAGGTGTTCGACGGTGCAATCCTGTTCCGTCAGCGGCACGAGCTCGACATTCTCTCGGCGCAAGATCGATGAAATATTGTCGAAAACCGGCTCGATCAAGGCAACTCGCTTGCCTGTACGAGCGCAGTGGCTTACCATCATTGTTATTGCGGACGATGCGGAATACGAAAGCATATACCTGGACACATCCTGATGCATCGGCTCGCCGGCCAGGCGCAGAAAAGCGGTGAGGAACGCCTCCTCCAGCTCGGACTGCGATTGCTTTCGCGCCTCGCAGAACAGCTCTGGAAATCGCTCGACAATTTCTATCTGCGAGGACGTCAGCGGCTGACGACAATGGGCATCCGATAGGTTCACGGCTCGATCGAGGCTACGTCTCTCATATGTGGTACTCGTTGTGCGCCCGAGCGGATTGGGAAGATTTGAACTGTGCGTACGGATCGGTGTCACGGTTGGTGTACCTTCAAGGTGGTAGTTACAGGCTGGTGCGTGTGGCTTTGCTGGTGTATCGGACGTTCACTCGGCGATAGCCGGACAGCCACAGCAGTTAGCGAAACCGCAGAGTTGAACCGGTCGGTCGGCTCTATGGTGAGCCTTTTCGCTCGTGTGGTGGCGAAGTTTCGGTCCAAGGTGTCGAGAAGCGTCGTACCGCGGTCTGACCGGGGTCGACGGCTTCGGAATCCATTAATGATCCGGCTGAGAAGCCCGTTCGGTTGTGCTGTTCGGGGACCGGCGGGATCGCCTTTTCCGCGGAGGTATCATTTCCGCCGGGCCGGGCATCGAGTGAAATATCGATATTGAGCGTGGCAAGGGCAGTCTTCGCGCTGGTCGCGAACTTGGCCAGTATCCGCCTCGCCACGGTGACAATAAGTGCTCGACTCACTCGGTCGGGCGCACCGGGTGTGGGGGCGGCACGCGCCGCAATCCCTCCCAGCCCGACTCCCGCGCCGATACCGATTGCAGCCGAGAATAGAAATCCTCCTGACGAACCGGCGACGTCGATGGCCTTACTCGCCACTATGCTTCCCATGGCTACGCCAACCCACATCAGGCTGAAATGAAAGCCAAGGGCCTCACTGAGTGCACGCTTGGATACAGCAGCATTCATCCGATCGGAACTGGCCGGGAAAACAGCACCAGCCAGTGCGCCGACTGTGAAAACTGCTATGGCCAGCGAAAACGGACCGGGTGCGAAGGCGCAAGGCAACACGCTTATTCCGAGTCCTACCAGCAGAGGATACGGCGAGATGGTTGTGGAGATTGCGCCATAACCGTACCCGCCGGCCACTGCACCGGCTGCGCCAATGGCTAGCATCAGTCCAACTGCCTTCGTGGCGTGGAAATCGTGCATGACCGTGACGACACTCAGTTCCTCCGCAGAAAGGACGGCAACGGCTGCGGCATATCCGAAACATGCTGTCATGAACCCGGTCTGTTTCCAGAATCGCCGTGGGGCACGCCGTGACACTTGGCTCTTGTCGGTTCGCAGCGGTGGGTTCTGTCTCAATAATGCGACCCCGCAACCCACGGCCACCAATCGGACCACGAGCAGCACGGCCGCCGTGTTCCAAATATGCATTGCTGCGACACCCAGCGGCGGTCCGACCAAAAGCGACACATCCGCGGTGACCTCGTACGCGGCGAGCGCCGGTCGCCGCTCGCGCTTGGTCGTGGCGATCGCAATGGCCTGTTTTGCGACGTTGATGACTGGTATTTCGAACCATCCCGCCAGCGCCACGAGAAACAGCAACAGCGGAAACGGGGCGAAAGGTGCGATCAGCCAACAGATCCCGTTTATCAGGATCGATGGCGCCATGGTGGCCCGCAAGCCCGATCGATCGAGCCGCGGGCCGCGCTGTAGCTCGCCGCCGGCCATGCACAGGTAGACCACGGCACTCAATAGGCCCACATCACCGTAGGAGAGGTGCAACGTGTGCCGCACATGCATTACCAGCAACAGGGATTGGGAGTTGAGAACAATCCGGAACAGTAGACTGAGCAAGATCATATTACATACCGTCGGATTTGCCAAAAGCTTTCGGTAGGCTTTCACCCCCCACTCACCTTTCGGGTGGAACTTTTACTCCTGGAAGGTGAGTTGCGCTGTTTTGATCAGGCATACTTTTTTTCTTCCCATGTTCGCCACCATGCCTTCGTAACCTGTACCGCACGACTTCTTCGACTGTCATGCGAAAACCGCCGTATTATGAGTGCCAGGCTGTATGGGGCGCTTGCTCACGTAGCTCATCGCGCATCTCATAGTGACATCTATTCGACAAGTCGTTCATCGACACGCAATCCTAGGCGACGGATGTCGTCTCGAGCAGGTCGCGCAACTCTGGGATGGCGACAGAGATAGCGTGTGCGAATTGTCGCATGTGCTGTTCAATGCCCCCGAATGCACTGAGGTAGATGTTGAGGCCGCCAGGCTGCAGGATGTAGCCGATCCCTATGCATTGGGCTGTCGGCGGCCCGAAACCGAAGAATCGAACATTGACCGATGACACGGAACTGGTGCTGAGATAGTCATCACGCAGAATCCTCCAGCCAGGAGATTCGTAAATCGCCAGCGGCTGATCACCGTGGTGCCGCTGGATTCGCTGTAGCTCCACGAGGTGCCGTTCGGGAGCACGCCCCGCCTGGCAGTCTCTGATGTTAGCGACGTGTGCCCCCGCCGCGGCACGTAGCGCGGCGGCCCGAGCGGTAGCTGTGGCGGTCGAGTCGTTCATCAACGCCACGAAGCGAACGACTTCGGGGGTGACCGCTCGGAGGGCTTCTGTGCGGCCGTGGCGGTAATGCCTCACGGCAACGGATTCGTAACTGGTGCCGAGCAATCCCCTGGACCGTTGATGAGCCAGTTGGTAAGCCACTTGCACCAACGCATCCGGGGATATTCCGAGACGTTTGGCTGTGTCCGAGCCGAAGTCGTCGAACGTCACAACCTCCGTGGCGGTCTCGCGCGCTTTCTTGTCGAAGTCGGCTGAGGCTTGCCGAATTTCCTGCTGCAGGTCCCCGTTGAGACGGAATTCGATCGGTGATACCGCGGGCGCTCGGCCGGGCTTGTCCGCCGAGATGGCTGTCGCACTCGCCAGAATTGCGTCGCAGAAGCTGGCCACGGTGGTTCCGTCCAGGCCGGACTCCTCGATGTTGACGCCTGCGCGACCATCGGCGAACACGATGAATGTCAACGCTTTGTCGTACCAGCGGTTCCCGCCGTCACCATGCATGAGCTGGTTACAGGCCGAGAGTTCGTCTCGGGGCGCGAAGTCCTCGAGTGCGACGCAAAACAGTGCCGTTTCGATCGTCTCGAGTGCGGTGGCGTTGTCCGGATCTTCGATGAGGGCCTGGCGGGCCGTCGCCCATGCCGCGCGCGGTTGTGTTGTCAGCGCTCCCGACGACGGCTCCGCGGCCGGATCGGCTCCCCTGATCGCGTCCAGCCCGGCGATCAGGTCCTCGACGGGATGCGGGGTACCGTCAGCTGCGAGGATGTCCATTCGGAACGCATGACGACGGAAATGGACGACGATGTGCCGGGCCGTTGACGGGCCGGGTTCCGCGGCGCTGTAGGCGGAGCGCACAACGTCGCATTCGATGCCGGGGATCCTGGTGGTGGAGAACAGGCACCTGTTCTGATGCATGGACACCCGCCGGCCGCGAAGCATCACGGGCGATACCATCTCGGCGTCGAGTTCGAGTTTGTACGCGGCGGTGCGCGCGATCAGTTCGGCGGCACGTTCGAGTTGCCCGTGCTCCGAGTCCGTGAACAAGAAGAAGGAATTCGCGTTGAACGCGATACTGTCCCGATAGCCGAGATGGCGAGACGTCCAGAATGCGTCGAGCCAACTGTGGACGCCGGGTGTCCGATCGAATCGCTCGATCTCGCCCTGCCACGTCCGTGCCCGACTGTCCAGCGCGAGGAACTGCTCCACGGTCGCTGCCGTGGCAGTCAGTTCCTCGTCGGTCAGCAACGGCGAACATCGCTCGAGGAACCGCTCGCACGTTTCCTCCAACGTCGGGATGGGGAGCCGCGGCAATTGCTCGTCGTAATCAAATGTGCTGCCGGACATTTCGGCGTCGAGTTCCTCGTTCACCGGCAGATTGTCTCACCACCACCGCAGCGACCGACTCCAATAGTGGGAATGCCGGGCAAGCTATTGCGGCTGAGTGGCGAACCATCAGCTATGGTACGAGATTTGCGGTCACCAGTATGAACGCCAGGACGTAGCCGCATCGCCCGCCCCGTTCGGCGTGCGCAGGTTCAATCCAGCCGGGCCAGCCTTGCGAGGATCGTCGCGGCCATCGCCGCGGGATCGCCGTGGTCGGGACGCAGGACGAGTTCGGCATCCGTCGGCGCTTCATAGGGATCGTCGATGCCGGTGAAGCCACGGATCTCGCCTGCACGCGCCTTGGCGTACATGCCCTTGGGGTCGCGGGCTTCACAGACCTCGAGTGGGGTGTCGACGAATACCTCGACGAACGGGATGCCTGCTGCCTGATGCGCCGCCCGAGCGCGGTCGCGATCAGTCCGGTAGGGGCTGATCAGCGAAACTACCGCCACCACACCGGCTTCGGCGAACAGTCTGGCGACTTCGCCGACACGCCGGACGTTTTCCATCCGATCGGCCGCGCTGAACCCGAGATCCGAGTTGAGCCCGTGGCGCAGGTTGTCTCCGTCGAGAAGGAACGCCGGACGGCCCGCCGCCACCAAACGTCGCTCCAATTCCACTGCAACCGTGGACTTTCCGGAGCCCGACAGGCCGGTCAACCAGACCGTGAGGCCCCGCGTGGCGCGCTCGTCGCGCTCGACCGCCGTGGAGTGCCAGACCACCCGGGAAGACGGCAGGCTCGGACCGGTGATCATGCCCGCGGCGACAGTGTTGTTGGTGGCGTCGTCGACCAGGATGAAGCTGCCGGTGGTGCGGTTGCGGCGGTACGGGTCGAACAGCAGCGGTTGACGCATTCGCAGCTGGATGCGCCCGATCTCGTTGAGTGACAACGACTCCGCACCCTCGTTGCGATGCAGCGTGTTGACGTCGAGCCGGTAGTCCAGGGTGCGGATCTCGACGGTGGCCGTACGGGTGGTGTGCCGGATCGTGTAGGTCGCGCCCGGGGTCAGCTGCGCGTCCTCGGCGAACCAGCACACCATGGCGTCGAGGTCGCGGCCGACGTGCGGCCGGTTGTTCGGGCGGCAGATCAAGTCGCCGCGGGAGATGTCGAGTTCGTCGGCGAGCTGGATAGTGACCGCCTGCGGCGGAAAGGCTTCCGCGACCGGTGTGCCGCCCGGCCCCCAGATCGCCTCGACGGTGGTGGTGAATCCCGAAGGCAGTACCGCCACTTCGTCGCCCGGCTTGAACACTCCGCCGGCCACGGTTCCGGCATAACCGCGAAAATCCTGGGCATGCCTGCGCGTCACGTACTGCACCGGGAATCGGGCGTCGATCAGGTTGCGGTCCGAGGCGATGTGCACCTCTTCGAGATGGTGCAGCAGGGGAGTGCCCTCGTACCACGGCATGCTCGCGCCGTGATGCACGATGTTGTCGCCGTGCAACGCCGACACCGGCACGAAAGTCAGGTCGGAAACGTCGAGTTTGGAGGCGAACCGCGCGAATTCCTCCCGGATCTCCTCGTACCGGTCCTGCGACCAGTCGACCAGATCCATCTTGTTCACGCACAGCACCAGGTGCGGGATGCCGAGCAAGCTCGCGAGGAACGCGTGGCGGCGGGTCTGTTCGACGACGCCCTTGCGGGCATCCACCAGGATCAACGCCAGATCTGCTGTGGACGCGCCGGTCACCATGTTGCGGGTGTACTGGATGTGCCCCGGGGTGTCGGCGATGATGAATTTCCGTCTCGGCGTGGCGAAATAGCGATGCGCCACGTCGATGGTGATGCCCTGTTCACGTTCGGCGCGCAGGCCGTCGGTGAGCAGGGCCAGGTTCGGGTAGTCGTCGCCGCGGTCGCGGCTGGTGCGTTCCACCGCAGCGAGCTGATCGGTGAAGATGGTCTTGGAGTCGAAGAGCAGACGACCGATCAGGGTGGACTTGCCGTCGTCGACGCTGCCCGCGGTAGCCAGGCGCAACAGTGTGGTCGTCATCAGAAGTAGCCTTCTCGCTTGCGGTCTTCCATGCCTGCTTCGGAAATGCGGTCGTCGGCGCGGGTGGCGCCGCGCTCGGTGACGCGTGCCGCGGCGACCTCGGCCACCACCTCCTCAGGGGTGACCGCGGTGGATTCGACGCAGCCGGTGCACGTCGCGTCCCCGAGGGTGCGGAACCGAACGGTGGCGTCGTAGGGCTGCTCGCCGTCGAGGAGTTCGAGAAAACGGGTGTGCGCCAACAGCATTCCGTCACGTTGCACCACCGGCCTGCGGTGCGCGTAGTAGAGCGGAGGGAGTCCGATGCCTTCGGCGCTGATGTAGCTCCAGATGTCCAGCTCGGTCCAGTTCGACAGCGGGAACACCCGGATGTGCTCGCCCGTCCGGTGCCTGCCGTTGTACAGGTTCCACAGCTCGGGGCGCTGGCTGCGTGGTTCCCATTGGCCGTATTCGTCGCGGAAGCTGAACACCCGCTCCTTGGCGCGGGCTTTCTCCTCGTCGCGTCGCGCACCGCCGAACACCGCGTCGAACGATCCCTCCTGGATCGAGCGCAGCAATGTCGTGGTCTGCAGCCGATTGCGGGAGGCGCGCGGGCCGGTCTCCTCGACCACCCGTCCCGCGTCGATGTCGTCCTGCACTCGCCCGACCACCACGCGCAGTCCCAGCCGCGCCACGGTCTCGTCGCGGTAGGTGATCACCTCGTCGAAGTTGTGGCCGGTGTCGATATGCAGCACCGGAAACGGCAGCGGTGCAGGCCAGAAGGCCTTGGCCGCCAGATGCAGCATCACCACCGAATCCTTGCCGCCGGAGAACAGCAACACCGGGCGTTCGAACGTCGCTGCGACTTCACGGAATATATGCGCCGACTCGGCCTCGAGTGCGACCAGATGAGGCAGCTCGTAGGTGCTCGCCGTCGACTTCGTGTACTGGCTCACCCCGCAAAATTAGAACACGTTTCGGTTGTTGGTCAATGGTTTGTGTCCGGCCGAACTCGCCGTCACGGCGTCGGCGGCGGCAATCAGCGCCGCGCCCCGTCTCGCGATCTCGGCACCGGTGATCGAGGCGCCGATGTACATGGTGAGCACCATGTTCTGTCTGCCGTCACCGCTGTAGGTCGGTGCGGCGAGCAGGCTCACCGCGTGCTCCTTGCGTGGACGCAGATCCGATCCCAGGTAGACCCGTTCGCCGAGGCTGGTGACCAGCTCGCCGACCAGTTCGCGCAGCCCGTCGGGTAGATCGCGGTCGGCGACGCCGGCCAGCAGCGAGTACAGCCTGCGACCAGCGGTGGTCATGCTCTCCACCAGGAAACCGCGCTCGCGGCATTCGGCGACGACCTGACGCAACCGGGCCTCGTCCTGTCGCAACGGCACCGTCGGCGGCTTGGCCAGCCACGCGTCGAAGGCCGCGTCGGTGTCCCAGAGCACGTACATCAGGCCGACCGGCGGTGCGAAGGGATACGCCGCGCCGACCTTGACCAGACCGGGGCCGGT
The DNA here is from genome assembly GCF_052114905.1 of Nocardia sp. 2TAF39. NCBI lineage: Bacteria > Bacillati > Actinomycetota > Actinomycetes > Mycobacteriales > Nocardiaceae > Nocardia > Nocardia sp. 2TAF39. The sequence goes on along the minus strand of NZ_JBFRFQ010000016.1, from coordinate 2,519 downwards.
GCTTTCCAGCACCATGATCTGCTCGCCGACCACGGCCGACGCGGTGCAGGTCGTGCGGTAGTGCGCGGTGAGTTTCTCCAACTCGACGCGGGCGAGCGCGGAAATGGCGAAGCTGTCCTGCGCCACTCGGCCCGCCGCGATCAGCGCGGGTCCGAGGCCGTAGGTGAGTGAGTCGGCATCGCGCACCAGGTACCCGGCCGCGCTCAGCTCGGTCAAAATGCCGAGGCAGGTCGGCTTGGCCAGGTCGAGCGCGCGGGCGATCTCGGAGAGCCCGAAGCGTTTGCCGCGCTGCTCGACGAAGAAATCCAGTACCTGAACCACCCGCACGGTGGGCGCGGACCGACGGCAGACCATTGACCACTCCTAGAACACGTTCTAATCTTTCTCTTGTCGAAATGTACCAGAGTGGTACGTATTTGGAACACGGAGAGCCTCTTGTTGACACAGCCGTTCGCGGACGCCATCGCCGCCGCCGAGCAGATCATCACCGGAGCCGCGCACATCCGCACCGAACAGGACCTCGTGGAGGGATACGACTATCTCGCGGGCAGCATCCGTGCCTCGCTGCAGATGGCGTGGGCCTACGAGCGAGACTTCCCGTTCTTCGTGCAATCCACCGGGCCGTACACGAAGATGGGCCTGGACAACCCCGACACCCTCTATTTCCACTCCTACCTGCGGTCGGACGCGGAATATGTGGTGACCGGCAAGCGTGGGACCACCCGCGACCTCAGCTTTCAGGTGCTCAACGGCAATTACTCGCCGGTCGATGTCCCCGACAGCGTCACCGCCTTCGACGACCGTGAGCTGGAGATCGGCCCGGACGGGAGCTTCGAGATCCGTTTCGGTCCCGGTGCACCGCGCCCCGGGTACGTGCATCTGAGTCCCGACTCGGAGATGCTGGTCGTGCGTGAGGTGCACAGTGACTGGGCCACCGAGAAGGCGGGCACCCTGCGCATCCAGCGGGTCGACCGGATCGGCGACGCCCCGCCGCCGCTGACCAAGGACGTGCTCACCAAACGGTACGGCGTGGCGGGCAAGATGCTGGTGTCGCGGCTGAAGACCTTCCTGGCCTTCCCGGAATGGTTCTATCTGAACCTGCCGGTGAACACATTGACCGAGCCGAGATCGACCCCGGGCGGGCTCACCACGCAGTTCTCCTCGGTGGGTCACTACGAGTTGGACGATGACCAGGCGATGATCATCACGGTGCCGAAATCCGACGCGCCGTACCAGGGCTTCCAACTCGGCAGCATGTGGTACCTGTCGCTGGACTACATCAACCACCAGACCAGCCTCACCGCCGACCAGGCGCAGGTAGACCCGGACGGGATGATCCGCCTCGTGGTCGCCGAGCGTGACCCTGGCGTGGCCAACTGGATCGAACGCACCGGGCACGCGCGCGGGTACCTGCAGTTCCGCTGGCAGCGGTTGTCCAGGGACATGAAGCCCGACGACGGCCCGACCGTGGAGGTGGTTCCGGTCGCCGACCTGCCGGAGAGATTGCCGTTCTACGACCAGGCGCGCGTCACGCCGGAACAATGGCGCGCACGGATCGCGGCACGGCAGGTCGCCGTCGCGGAAAGGATGCTCGGCTGATGTTGTTGCAGGACAAGGTAGTCGTGGTCTCCGGTGTGGGGCCCGGACTCGGCCGCGCCATCGCGGTGCAGAGCGCGAAGGCGGGCGCCGACGTGGTGCTCGCCTCGCGGACCGAGTCGCGGCTGACCGAGGTGGCCGAGGAGATCACCGAACTGGGCAGGCGTGCTGTTGTCGTGCCGACCGACATCAACGACGAGGCCGCGGCCGCGAACCTGGTGGAGGCCGCCCTGAGTGCGTTCGGCAAGGTCGACACACTGGTGAACAACGCATTCGCGATCCCGCCCATCGTCGATCTCGCCGATGTCGACCTGGATCAGGTGCGTGCCGGCTTCGAAACCAACGTGCTGGCCGCGCTGCGGCTGACCCGGCTGTTCGTGCCCGCGCTCACCGAGACCGAAGGCTCGGTGGTGATGATCAACTCGGCGGTCCTGCGGCACTCGCGGCGCACCTTCGGCCCCTACAAAATGGCCAAGGCGAGCCTTCTGGCGCTGGCGCAGAGCCTGGCCACCGAGCTCGGCCCCAAGGGTATCCGGGTGAATTCGGTTGCGCCGGGCTACATCTGGGCCGACAACCTCAAGTGGTACTTCAAATACCTGGCCGAGCAGCGCGGTATCACCTCCGAAGAGGTCTACACCGAGACCGCGAAGACCACCGACCTGCGCAAGCTGCCCGAACCCGACGAGATCGCCGACGCGGTCGTGTTCTTCGCGTCCGCCATGGCGCGCGCGATCACCGGCGCGTGTCTGGACGTCAACGCCGGCGAATACCACCACTAGGAGGGCATCGTGAGCCACCATGGCGCAGCGCTCGCGATCCCGACCGGGTGCGGGTGTCCCGCACAAACACGGAGGAGGGCATCGTGAGCCACCATGGCGCAGCGCTCGCGATCCCGACCGGGTGCGGGTGTCCCGCACAAACAC
>NZ_JBFRFQ010000015.1:0-264145 GCF_052114905.1 Nocardia sp. 2TAF39 | reverse complement strand
AGCGTTGCCGCGCTGGAGAAAGACGTCCGCGCCTGGATCACCAACTGGAACGAGAACCCCAAACCCTTCGTCTGGCGCAAAACAGCCGAGGAAATCCTCGACTCCCTAGCGAAATATATGGCGAAAATTTCGGGACCGACACACTAGTAGACCGAAGTGCTGGACGTTTGACCAGTTCGGTGGTTGAGTATTTCCGGTGACCGAAACGTCGCCGATCGCGGGCCTGCACGCGGCCACCGCCGAGCTGGATCCGCCGCTTGCCGTCCTGGACCTGGCCGCCCTGCGCGCGAATGCCGCTGATCTGGTGCGCCGCGCCGCGGGTCTATCGGTGCGCGTGGCCAGCAAATCCGTGCGCTGCCGCGCCGTCCTCGAAGAAGTGCTCGGCGCCGATCTCACCGCTGCGGGCGGCTTCGCGGGCATTATGTCCTACTCCCTGCGCGAAGCCATCTGGCTGGTACGTCGTGGAGCCCGCGACATCCTGCTCGGCTACCCGAGCGTGGACCGGGCAGCGCTGGCCGAACTGGCCGCCGACGATACCCTGCTGCGCTCCATCACGCTGATGATCGACGACGTCGCCCAACTCGACCTGATCCGCGCCGCCGTCGGCACCGACCGGGTGCGCCCACGGGTCTGCCTGGACGTGGACGCCTCCTTGCGGATCGGTCCGATCCATCTCGGTGTACGCCGCTCCCCGGTGCGGACACCCGAACAGGCCGCCGCATTGGCGAGTCAGGCGCTGCGCCGCGGGTTCGACGTAGTCGGCGTGATGACCTACGAGGCGCAGATCGCCGGGCTGCCCGACACCACTGTCGCGGTGCGCCTGGTGAAGAGTGCGTCCGCGGCGGAGATCGCCAGGCGCCGCGCGAAGGTGCTCGACGCGGTCCGCTCGACGACCGGCAAGCTGGAGATCGTGAACAGCGGCGGCACGGGGTCGATCGAGGTAAGCGTCGCCGACCCGGACATCACCGAGGTGACCGCGGGTTCCGGCTTGTACGTGCCGACACTCTTCGACCACTACCGATCGTTCACACCGAGGCCCGCACTGTATTTCGCGACCTCTGTGTTGCGGCGACCGACGCCGACCATAGCCACCGTCTTCGCTGGCGGCTACATAGCCTCCGGCCCGGCCGGGCCGTCGCGGGTGCCGAAACCGGTGTGGCCCAGCAGATTGAAGCTGCTCGGCACCGAGGGCGCCGGCGAGGTGCAGACCCCGCTGTCAGGGGCTGCGGAACTGCGCATCGGCGATCGGGTGTGGTTTCGGCACGCGAAGGCCGGTGAACTCTGCGAACGGTTCGACACCCTGCATCTGGTCGACGCCGACGGCTCCCGCAGCTCCGTGCCGACCTACCGCGGCGAGGGCGCCTGCTTCGGCTGACCGCCTCAGCCCAACCGCAAGAACCCGGCCAGGTCGGCCAGGTCATCGGGTGCGGCGGGCAGGTATTCGGTGAGCAGTGGCGAGCGAATGATGATCGCCTTCCACATCGCGCGGCACAGCGCGGCGTGGAGCAGGTTACGTGACAACAGGAACGTCATGCCGTATGGGGCGTCGGCAGGGCTGGAGGTGGTCATCGAGAGCAGCACCACGGCCGCTTCCCTGCCTCGGAACCGGTCCGGCGTCCCCACCAGCACGTCCTCGATCTTCGCGCGAGCCAGCATGGTCTTGATCCGCCCGACCTGCGCGGCGTACGGCGCCACCACGAAGATGTCGTGCGGGTGCAGTCTGCGAGTCGTCGCACCGCTCGTCCACGACATGCCCAGCAGCGTGCGGACCCGGCGCACCACCTCCCGGGCCTCGGCTACCGATTCGGTGGAGTTGCCGTGATGATCCACCAGTACCGTGCACACGCCTGGTTCCTCGCCGTCGAGCTGCCGTGCGAGGGTGACGGTTTCGTTGGACCGTAGGCGGCCGTCGTAGTACAGCCGGGAGAGCGGTTCGCACACCGCGGGATGCATCCGCCAGGTCCGGTCCAGAAAGTAGCCGCGCTGCGCGGGCAAGGTCTGGCGGCCCTCGGCCAGCCAGCCGAGCACCGATTCGCCGACCGGAGCCGGATGGGCGCTGCGTGCGGCCGACGGCACGGGATCGCCGAGCAGCAGCAGGTTTCGCGCGCTTGCCCCGACGGCCACGGTGTCGGCCAACGACAGACGGCCCGCGTCGGCGACCACGAGCAGATCGAGGCTCGCGCGCGGCACCACGTTCTCGTTCGCGAAATCGGCCGGGGTGCCGCCGAGAACGCAGCCGCTGATGGCGTTGTCCAGGAAGCGTGGATAGCGATCGGCGTCGATCACGGCCCACTCCGGGGCGACCGCCGCGACGTCCTTCTTGGCGACCAGCTCCGGGAGCACGCCGATCCGCACGATCGCGTCGAGCAGATTCTCCACCGTCGAATGCGCCTGCGCGACAATACCGATCCGCCATTTGTGTCGGGTGACCAAATGCTCCAGCACCCGGGCAGCGGTCGAGGCCTTGCCGGTGCCGGACGGTCCCTGCACCGCGAGATAGGAGCGGTCGAGTTCGCGCACGGCGGCGGTGATCGCCGCGGCGTAGTCGCCGTGCACCGCGGGCAGCCCGGCGTCCCCGCGCAGCCGCGGCGGGCGACGCACGAGAATGTCGAAAATCGCCTCCCGCGGCGCGTCCGGCAACGTCATGAGCAACTGCTGCGCCGCGAATTCCACTGCCGTCTCGGCGTTCTCATCCCAGGCCGGAAGACCGGGCGCGATCGCGGTCGGCAGTTCGTCGTAAGGTTCGCAGCCGTCGGGCAGCAGTTCCTCCAGTCGGACGGTGTCGTCGAACTCGGCGTCCACCGAGCAGCCGAGCACCGTCGCAGTCGCGGTGGCGCGCCGACCGACGGCGGTGACCATGCCCGCGGCGACCGGCCGGTCGTAGAAGGTGTAGACGGGGGTGCCGGGGGTCAGCGCGCTCGGCCCTGCCGCGCCGCTCCAGCTCCTTGCGATCCGGCCGGTCAGCGTCAGATACCGCCGCATTGTCGGCCGGTCCGGGCGGCGATGCCACTTGGTGTCGACCGTGCCCCAGTCGGCGACCAGAACGCCAGGGGCGTCGGCCCATTCGTCCACGGGATGGCTGAGCCGGTCGGCGTGCGCCCACCACAGCGGCTGCCGTTCGCGCCGGTGGTAGCCGAGCGCCGCGGCCATCATGGCGGAGGGGTGCAGCGGATCACCATATCCGGCAGCATATTCCGCGAGCGCGGCCTCCAACGATGACGGACGCGACGGGGGCGCGGACTCCGGCTCGTCGGGGCCCGCCACCGTGCACCACGAGCTGGCCTGCTCCAGCGTCACCGCTTGCGGGTCGATGCGCTGCTCGGCGGCCCGGTCCAGTAACCAGTCCCGCAGTCGCAGCACGGTCAGGCAATCGCGTTCGGCGGCGGGCGAATGCGCCGCACCGGGGAGCAGCCGCCGAAGGCTGCTCAGACGGTAGGACCGCTCGCCGGTGATCATGGCGTTGCGGACGATCGGGTACAGGTCGACCAAGACGCCGTCGCACAGCAGCTCGTCCACGATCTCCGCACCGACTCCGTGCCGCCCGCTGCAGTGCAGCAGTGCCGTGCGCACCGCCGAGGTGTAATGGTAGACGTGCAGGTCCGGATATATTCGTCGCCGCCGCACGAGATAGTCGAGCACCTGTTCGAGCGCGCGGCGCTGTCCGGCCGACTCGCTGTCCGGCGTTCCCGCCGCGCCGAACGGGCCGCGGAACGACAGGTGCACGGTGCCCGGCCCGCCCACCTCCAGGGTGAGCGGTAGTCGGCCGCCGCCCTCGATGGTGAGCGAGAGATCGCCGGGGGAGGGCGGCGGCAGTGCGCCGAGCGCGATCGCGTCCACCAGGCTGTGCATCGGCTGGCCCGAATCATCGCGCCGCAGTTGGATTTCCGCCTGGCGGCGCAGTGTGGACAAGGTGCGCGGCGGCACGCCTGGCACCGAGACCTCGGCGGCGGCCAGCCGATCGATGGTGCTCACGCCTGCTTCGCGCAGACGGGTGCGGGTCGCCGACGGCATGCCCGCCACGAGCAGCAGGTCGCGCGCGGCGGAGAGGGCGGCGGTGCAGGTCCGGCAGCGGCCGCAGGCGAGATAGCGAGGGTCGCCCCACTGCACCGGTAGCAGCTCGCTGAGCTTCTCGTCCAGAATGCGTTCTACCCGGCGCCTGCGTGCGCGATACACGGGAAGGAGCTCGCTCAACGGGTGGGCGCTGCTCCCCTCGGCGAGGTGCAGCCGGATCAGCGGCGCGGTCAGCGCGCCGGAGCGGTCGAGGGCGTCGGCGCAGGCGGCGAGTTCGACCGCGGCGCCGACCCGGTCCGTCCTGGCGGGCGCGGTGCCGTGCACGGTGTAGCGGACCCGATGGTCGGCGCGGACGAGGAAGTCGCAGGAGTAGTCGAATCGGCCGTCGAAGAAGGTCGCGCCGTGGATCACGGGCACGCCTGCGTGCAGCGCCGCGACGGTCTGCGCGTGCGCGGCCGTCAGCGCATCGATCCGCTCGGCCGGTTCACCCGGTTGGTCGGGTGGACGGTCGATCTCCACCATCGCGCCGCCGAACCGCGCGCGGTAGTCGGCGAGGCGGTGTTCCAGGGGATCGTCGACTATGTTCGGCGGCTCGGGCGCCCGTTCGGCGCCATCGAATTCGGCCTGGATGGTGCCCAGTTCGGTGTCGAGGGCGCGCAGCAGCGCGAATTCGCAACGCGCCGCGCGCACGAGGTCGACGGCGGTGCAGACGACACGATCACCGAACAGGAACAAACGCGGCCCTCCTGTGTCTTCGCGGGACACCCGCTGCCGGCATGCGCCTCATTACGCACCGACGGCAACACTGTAGCTAGCCCGTCTGACCTCGGTGTACCCTCCCCGGTTCAGGAGCGTGGCTTACGCCGCTCCGTTCGCTTGGCGCCGTCGCGATCCCGGCGCGGACCCCGGCTGAACGAGCGTTGCTGCGGCGGACCCTGGTCGAGCTGCAGCTGGATAAGCACGCCACCGATCCTGGTGCGCCGCAACGCTTCCAGCGTTTCAGCGGGCAGCTGCGCGGGCAGCTCCACCAGGCTGTGGTCGGGACGGATGCTGATATGCCCGAAGTCGCTGCGGCGCAGGCCACCCTCGTTGGCGATGGCGCCGACGATCGCGCCCGGCACCACGCGATGCCGCTTGCCGACGCTGATTCGGTAGGTCGCCAGCTCTGCTCCGGTGGCGCGGTGCAGACCGCCGCCCTGCCGGTCGTCCTCGAGACGCCGTGCGGGCCGCTCGCGCGGGGTCCGGTCGCGCTGCGGGCGCTCTACCGGCTCGGGCTCGGGTTCCATGAAGAAGTTGTCGCCGTCGTAGGAGCCGACGGCCAGCGCCGCCGCGATGTCGACCAGCGGGATGTTGTGCTCGCGCTCGTAGTCCTCGATCAGTTTGCGGAACAGCGGGAGGTTCGCCGAGGCGAGGTTCTCGGTGATGGCGTCACCGAATTTGGTGACGCGCTGTGCGTTGACGTCTTCCACACTGGGCAGCTGCATTTCGGCCAGCGGGTGCCTGGTGGCCCGCTCGATCGACTTGAGCAGGTGCCGCTCGCGCGGTGCGACGAACAGCAGCGCCTCGCCGCTGCGCCCGGCCCGCCCGGTGCGGCCGATGCGGTGCACGTAGGACTCGGTGTCGTGCGGGATGTCGTAGTTGACCACGTGTGAGATGCGGTCCACATCCAGTCCGCGCGCGGCGACGTCGGTGGCGACGAGGATGTCCAGCGCACCGGACTTGAGCTGGCCGATGGTGCGCTCGCGCTGGTTCTGTGCGATGTCTCCGTTGATCGCGGCGGCGGAAAAGCCCCTGGCGCGCAGCTTTTCGGCCAGCTCCTCGGTGGCCTGCTTGGTCCGAACGAAGATGATCATCGCCTCGAACGACTCGACCTCGAGGATCCTGGTGAGCGCGTCCAGCTTGCGCTGATGCGAGACCTGCACCCAGCGCTGCGTGATGTTGGTCGCCGTCGAGGTCTTCGACTTGACCGTGATCTCGACCGGATCGTGCAGATACTGCTTGGAGATCTTGCGGATCGCGGCGGGCATGGTCGCGGAGAACAGCGCCACCTGCTTGTCCGACGGCGTGTCCGCAAGGATGCGCTCGACGTCCTCCTGGAAGCCCATCTTCAGCATCTCGTCGGCCTCGTCGAGCACCAAGTACTGCAGCTGCGACAGGTCGAGCGTGCCCTTCTCCAGATGATCGATCACGCGGCCCGGCGTGCCGACCACGACGTGCGCGCCGCGGCGCAGGCCGGAGAGCTGGACGCCGTAGCTCTGGCCGCCGTAGATCGGCAGCACGTGCAGGCCTGGAATGTGCGCGGCGTAGCGGCCGAACGCCTCGGCGACCTGGATCGCGAGCTCACGGGTCGGGGCGAGCACGAGGGCACGAGGATGCCTGCCGGCGACCTCCAAGCCCATCAGGATCGGAATCGCGAAGGCGGCGGTCTTGCCGGTACCGGTCTGCGCGAGACCGACGACGTCCGCGCCGGAGAGCAATGGGGGAATCGTCGCCGCCTGGATCGGCGATGGCGACTCGTAACCGACATCGGCGATGGCCGCGAGGATGCGGTCATCGATACCGAGATCGGCGAAAGACGGGCCGTCGGTGTCCCTGTCGTTGTCGCCAGGAACGCTGTCGACCTGATTGGTACTCATTGACCAGGAGTTTACTGCCTCGTGCTGGTCGCCAAGGCCACGGCCCCAATACGGTGAGACCTATGCAACTGGACAACTCGCGCGGGTATCGGGACCCGACGCCGGATCAGCTGGACGTGGCGGTCGTCCAGTTCGCCCCGTCGACTGCCCCGTCGGCCAACCTCGCCGCCCTGCGCGAGCACGTGCGCACGGCCCGCGACCGCGGCGCGCGGGTGGTCGTCGCGCCGGAGTACTCGATGTTTGCCGTGACCCGGCTGGACGAGCGGGTCGTTGCCGTCGCCGAACCGCTGACCGGGCCGTTCGTCACCGGCCTCGGCGGCATCGCGCGCGATTTCGGGATGTTCTTGGTCGCCGGAATGGTGGAGGAAGTCGCTCCCGGCGGCGACCGGATTCGCAACACGCTCGTGGTCCTCGGGCCCGACGGAACCCTCGTCGCGCGGTATCGGAAAGTGCATCTCTACGACGCCTTCGGACACTTCGAATCCGACGTGGTCGAGCCCGGCGCGATCGAGACGCCGGTCACCTTTACCGTCGCGGATGTGACATTCGGCATGCAGACCTGCTTCGATCTGCGCTTCCCCGAAGGCGTCCGCCGGGTCGCGGCGGCGGGCGCGCACGTGCTGCTGCTGCCGGCGCAGTGGATTCCCGGCCCGGCCAAGGTCGACCAATGGACCACGCTGGTGCGGGCGCGCGCCATCGAGAACACCATGTACGTGGCCGCCGCCGATCAAGCCGCTCCGCGCGGCGCGGGCGCCTCGATGATCGTCGACCCGACCGGCGTGGTGCTCACCGAACTCTCTGACGAGCCGGGCATCCTCACCGCCGGAATCGACCTCGCGCACCTGGGCAAGGTCCGCACCGTCAACCCCAGCCTCGCCTTGCGCCGATTCGCGATCACCGAGCGCGGACCGGAGTAGCGTCCGGGTGGATGGTCTACTCCGATCGGGCCTCGGCCGGTCGCACGCTGGGTGCGCTTCTGGAACACCTGCGGGCGTCGAACCCGCTGGTGCTCGGTCTCCCGCGCGGCGGCGTCCCGGTGGCTGCCGCGGTGCGTGCCGTGATCGGCGGTGATCTCGACATCCTCCTGGTCCGCAAGCTCGGTGTGCCGTGGCAGCCGGAGCTGGCGATGGGCGCCGTCGGCGAGGACGGCGTGCGCGTGCTGAATCCGGATGTGCTGTCGCACACCGGCGTCTCGCCCCGGCGACTGGCCTCGATCGAGCACGCGGAGCGCGCCGAGCTGGAGCGGCGCAGGCTGGTGCTGCGCGGCGACGAGCCACCGGTGGCGCTGGACGGGCGCACAGTGGTGATCGTGGACGACGGGATGGCGACCGGCGCCACCGTCGTGGCCGCCTGCCGTGTCGCGCGTCTGCACCAGCCCGCGCGGATCGTGGCCGCGATCCCCGTCTCTTCCGGGGAGGCGTTGCAGCGTGTCACCGCCGAGGCCGACGAGGTGGTCTGTCCGTGGGTGCCGCGCTCGCTCGGCGGTGTCGGCGCCGCCTACCGTGACTTCCATCAGCTCGAGGACGACGAGGTCACCGAGCTGCTGCGCTGAGCGCAGCTCAGATCTCGGCGATGCCCTTGCGGTGCCGCCGCGCGGGCTCCGCGTAGCGTAAGCGCTTGCCACGCGTCGTGGTTCCTGCCGGACACACACCGCGGTGGATCAGCGCTCTGCGTAGGCCGTGATGGTGCGTGCGGCCGCGGTGACCATCGGGCGCAGGTGGGCGGCGAACCCTTCCGCCGTCACGGCGACGATATCGACGTCGACGCCGGTGCGCACCGCGTATCGCCCGTCTCCGACCACGTCGATCCAGCACAGCACGCCGAACGGGCGCGGCTCGCCCGCACCGCGGCGGGCGGAGACGACGATCTGGCCGATGCCCTCGCGCGGCTGCTTCAGCAGCTTGCGGATTCTGGCCGATGGTGACGGTCCGGCGACCGGGACGGTGACCAAGCCGCGACTGTCCTCGCCGACCTGGGCACGAGGGGCGGTCAGTCGCGGGAGGGAGCCGGGGTTGTTCTCCGGCAGCGTCGAGACTACTCGCGCGGCAAGGTTTTTCGGGCTGCCGACGAACAAGCGCACCGCATCGCCGCGGTCCGGGCTCGCGCCTGGACGCTGCGTCGCGACCACCGCGATGTTCCCGCATGCGGCGCCGAGAATCCGGACCGGCCGCGCCGCCGGGCTGGGTGCGTGCCCGCCTTCTGCCGCAGGCGTGGGAGGCGGCGCCAGTGGGCCACCGTCCCGGCTCGGACCCGGTTCGGGCGGGATCGGCACTGGATCATGCTGTCCGAACACCTCGATGCGCAGGTCCGGCTGAGCGAGGATGCGCAGCGCCGCTTCCAGATCCGCGTCCAGCACGCGATCGCACCAACCGCTGAGTGCGGGTAGTTGCGCGGCGCGCTCGCCGGTATCGCGCGCGGACAGGCGGATGGCCAGCGGGTAGGGGATCCGATCGCCGTCGGTGCGCGACCAGGCCAGCGCGAACTGGTCCGGGGTCAGCGTCCAGTTCACTCGTACTCGGTCCATTCACCGAGCACGGGCGGCGTCGTCGGATCGAGCGACCCGATCAGTTCACCACCGTGGTCGGAGGGCTCGAGGTAAGTCGGGAGGTCGTCGAGGTCGAACTCGTCGTCCTCCTCGTCGACGTGCACGGTTCGTGCGGCGACCGCGTTCGCGGCGACGCTCGATCCCGGTCTCGGGGTGTCGGTGGTGGCGAGTGCGCCGCCCATCAGACCGCCCACGGCGCCCGCGCCGACACCGGTGACCGCGTCATTGCCCGCATTGTCCGTGCGCCGCTCATCGCGTTTGCGCTCGTGTTCCGCTGGGACCGGGTTGCTGGTGCCCGGGGTGGTCGGCACGACGATCGGCGCGGCCGCCGCGGCGGCCGTGTTCGTCGCCGCGCGTGTGCTCGCGGCGGGAGCGGTGCGGAGCCGGTTACCGGCCGGGACCACCGACGGCGGAGCCTCGGCGGCGGCAGGCGCGACGCGGGGTGCGTTCGTCGGCGTGTCGGCGGGGACCACGGTGTCGGTCGGAGTGACCCCGGCGGCCGTGGTCGCGGGTGCGGCGTCGGACGCCTGGTCGGTGGGCGCTCCGTCCGCGATCGGGTCCGCCGACCTGGTCCCTTGCACGGTCGGGTCGAGCGAAACGATCTGTGCGTCGGACACTTTCGGGCCGGTGCCGGTCACCTTGGCTACCGGGGCACCGGTCGGCGCGTCGGGCGCTCGGTCGTCCGCCTCGTCGGGGAACGCGGGGACATCGGTGCCGGTCCGGATGAACACTCCCGCATAGATGTCGGTCATCGCACGCACGACGTCCTGGCGCGCGTGCTCGCCCTCCTTCTGTCCGTCGATGTTGCTGGTCGCCTGGGCCGGATCCAGTAGGGCCGCGGCCAGATCCGGCGCGACACCGGACGGCTCCGATACGGCGGCCCGCAGCGCCTCCGCCGCGTCGCTCGCCTGTCCCAGGCGCTGCGAGACCACCGCGAGCACATCGGCGAGGTCTTGGCCGCTCTGTTCGAACACGCGTACCACCGCGACCGCGCTCTCGGCCGCGCTACCGCGCCAGCCATCGGCGATGGCGGCGCGAATCTCGGTGTGTGCCTGGAAGATCGCGTCCGCCAGGCCGGCGCCGGAATCGGCCCACGCCTGCTGGCCGCCCGCGAGCAACGCAGGATTCAGCAGCTGGACTTTGGCGTGGATCTCGTCGTGGGTGAGGTTGTCGAAAATTTCGACGTTCGGCACGTAGGCGGGGTCGGTGCGCCGGTGCGTGGCCCGCTCGGCGGCGCGCGGCATCTTACGCATGCGTGGCTCCCGTCACGTCGATCCGATCGACCGCCGCGGCGAGGGCATGGTCGGCACCCTGGTAGGCGGCCGCCGCCGCGCGGAAGGTCTGTGCGAGTTCCCTGGCCCCCGTGGCGTATTCCCGCAGCCGGGCGATCGCGCCGTCGGCTTTGCGTTCGAAACCGGCGCGCAGGGCGTCACCGGAGGTGAACCCGCCGAAGCCGGGCAGCGAGACCGCCGCGTTCAGCACGCGGATCTGCGCTTCGACCCGGTCGGCGAGCTGCTCGTACTGGCGCGCGCACCGTTCGTGTGCACCGTCCGCGACGAGGAGGCCGTCGATCCACAGTGTCCCGTCGTCGACCGCGCGATTCAGCGCGGCGACGTCGACGCCGGGCGCCGTGACCTCGGCGGGTGGCTCTCCGCCGAACCCGTTCTCGTTCGATGGCATATGCACCGTCCCCCTTCCTCATCCGAAGCGTGTTCGGTTCACGGATGCCGCGCCGACCCCACGACGACACCCTGCATCCAGTCCGCGATGTCGGCAGCGACCCGCGCGTGCACCGGCTCGTGCAGCAGGTCGTGCCCGGCGTCGGTGTACTCCCGCAAATGTACCGATTCGTGGCGGCTAGTCCAGACCCTGACCGCATCGATCGGCGCGCGCCGATCCTCGACACCGTGCACCGCCAGCACCGGAAGCCGGCGCGGCAGCGGCGTTCCCGGCGCGCCGGGCGTACCGCCGCCGAGTGCACGCTTCGGCACGCCGGACAGCACAAGACCCGCCAGCGTGCTCGTGGGCAGGGCAGGCCGCAGCGGGTAGGCCCGCTCCAGGATGGCCGAATCCGGTGCCGCCTCGGTCGAATCCGGCACCGCGGCGCCGAGCATGCCCAGTGCGGTGACCGCGCCGAGTGAGTGGCCCATCAGGATCAGCGGCGTGTGCGGCTGCGCGGCGCGAGCCAGCTCGACCAGGCGCAGTGCGTCGGCGACCAGCTCGACCAGGGTGCCCGGCCGGTCTGGGTCGCCTTCGCTCAGCCCGTGTCCTGAGGTGTCCAACGCCCACATCTGGATGTGGGCGGGTTGCAGGGTGCGGGCGAGACGGTGATAGTGGCCGCTGTGCTGGCCCATTCCGGGCAGCAGAACCACGGTGAGCACCGGGTTTTCGGTCGGCCACCACCGATAGTGCATCCGGCCGCGGGCGCCCTCGAAAAATGGCATTCGTCGATCTTGCCAAAGATTCCGCTGGTCATGGCACGCCACATCAACTCGGAGAAGATCGCTACACTGCGCGGCGACCCTGCCCTTTCCCGAGCTGAGGTGGCCGTTGAGAACCTCCCGCCGTCCAGGCGCCTTGCTCCTACCCGCCGCCGTGCTCATGCTGACCGTCGCGCCGGCGTCGAGCGCCACCGCCGCCCCGGCCGCCCCGGCGATCGCCTCCTGCGCTCCCGCCGTCTCCGCGACCGCCGTGCCCGCCGTGCCCGTGCTCGACTGGTCGGAGAACCTGGGGTACGACGCGCAGGGCAACCTGTGGGTTTCTCGCCTCTACCGCAATGAAGTTCAGCGCTATGATGTCTCCGGCGCGCTGACCGCGACGGTCCCTGTCGAATTCCCAGGCGCTGTCCGGCTCGGCCCGGACGGACTGCTCTACGTCGTCTACGGCGACACGCCGACCAGCATTGTTCGGCCCGGCGGTGTGGTCCGCTTCGACCCCGCGGCCGCCGCGCCGAAGCCCGAGGTGTTCGTCTCCGGGTTCACCATGCCGAACGGCGCCGCGTTCGACCCGAGCGGCAACCTCTACGTCGCGACCATGTCCGGAGTGGTCCGGGTCCGTCCCGACGCAAGTGTCGACACCGCGTGGGGCGAGCCGGTAGCCGGGCTCGCCGCCAATGGCGTTGCCGTGTACGACGGCTTGCTGTACGTGACCACCAACGGCGGCCCGCTGGGCCGGATCGTCCGCATCCCGATCGCCGCGCCCGCCGACCGCAGCACCGTCGCCGACCTGTCCTCCCCACTGCCCGGCCTGCCGGATTTCGCCGACGACCTCCTGGTCGCCCCCTCCGGTGTCCTCTACGTGACGACTCTCGCGGGCCAACTGGTCCAGGTCGATCCGGCTGACGGCGCCGCATGCACAGTCCTCGACGGCCAGCCGATGACCGCGGTCGTCGCAGTACCCGGTCACCCGGACGAATTGCTCGCAGGCACTGAAAGCGGCGCCGTCCTGCGCATCCGCCTGTCCCGCTGACCTACTTACCCTGCGACGCGCCGAATATGTTGGTGCACAGGTACTTCAGGCGCTCGAGGGCACTGCGTGATCGTCAGCGGGGCTGCCCCGAACCAGGAATGGTCCGTGCCATCGCAGAACGGGTTGATACGACCGGCGGTGTCGCACGTCCGCACTACGGGTGTGTCGAGTGCGAGGTGATGATCGACTCGAACAGTTCCCAACAGCGGAGATGCGCGCCACACCGAGGGTGATCCAGCAGCACCTATGCTCGCGCAAGATCAGAGCTAATGCGAGGAATTGTGAGATCTGATGCGCCGCATCACGCTGAGCTGGGAACCTCTCGGGGCCACCGTCACCGCCGAACTCGATGGTCGTAACGAGGAGTTAGCCGAGATGATCTGGCGGGCGCTGCCCTACCGAAGCCTGCAAGGCCACGCCTTGATCGCTGGGCATCATCTCTACCACCTCGCCCCCGTGCACGAGCTGTTGTACACCTCGGCGACCGAGCGCCTCGATCGACGGAAAGCGCCCGATGGCACGGTGTTCGGCTCGGCGTTGCAGCATGTGGGCATCAAGTACGGCCCGCTGACCGAGCCGATGCTTGCCGCCCCGATCGGGCAGGTGTGCGATGCGGACCTGCCGCTCTTGTCAGATGTTGGCAGTGCCGTGTGGGAAGCGGAATATCACACCAAGAAGGTCATCACCGTCGAGGTACGACGAGCAGCTGAACCAGGCGGGCACGACATTCCCCGGCTCCGCGCCGCCGACGCGCGGGCTGATGCGTTGATAGCCGATATCTTCGCCGCCACCGAACAAAGCTGGCTGCAACCACCCGACGAGCTCGTCGATCTTCACGAGGGAAGGATCGCCTCCGGGGCGGGCAGCTTCGACACAGTCTTACCCACCTTGCTGTTCGTCAACGGAGAAACCCGACCACTCGGCTACGCCAGTTATGGGGGGTTGGTACGCGCCGCACACAGCGATATACCCACCGAGCATTTGCGGCAACTAGCCCGCATGCTGGTGACGGTGCCCGCCGAATTCCTCGGCTATTGCGGCTTGGCGCAGCTGTGGACCTTCACGCAACGGTTACTCGACCTGCTCGAAGAACCACTGTCGCGCGGCGATTTCCAAGCGCTCATGTCCCACATGGCGCTGTACGTGAATTGTTTGGGTAGCTGGAACCTCCAGCTGTTCCCCTGGGATGTCGGTCAGCACTTACGGCAGGAGACAAGGAAGCACCATGGCTGAACACAGCGAAGTTGTCATTATCGGTGGAGGCGTCATCGGTGCTTCCGCCGCTTTCCATCTCGCTGAGGCCGGGGTGCGCGTCACCCTGCTCGAACGGGGCGAACTGGCGTCGGGCACTTCGGGTTCGGTGGCCGGCATCGCCCGAGCATATTTCCCCGGCGAGCCGCACAACACCGCGTTGGGTGTGCCCAGCGTGCGTGCATTCCGAGACTTCGCCGAGCGCACCGGTGGTGACGCAGGGGTGAACGAAATCGGATTTCTCGTCGCGCTCACCGAGGAAGAACAGCTGGCGGAATTTCAGGCGGAGGTGACCGCTCAGCAGGCGCTCGGTGTGGATCTGCGGCTGCTGACGCCGGAGCAAGCCGTGGAACGCAATCCGCTGCTGGACGGCGAGCGGATGCTTGCCGCGGCATGGACCCCGGATGCGGTGACCTGCGATGCGGTCGGTGCCGTGCACGGATACGCGGCCGCGGCGCAAAAGCTGGGGGCCGACATCCGTACCCACACTCCGGTGAGTCGCATCGATCTGGAAACCGGTCGGGTGGATACCGACGCCGGGCCGATCACCGCCGATGCGATTGTGCTCGCCGCCGGATACTGGTCGAGAGAATTGGCAGCCGGTGCTGGTTTCACCCTGCCGGTCACACCGCAGCCGGCCGAGCTGTTGTTCACCGACCCGTTGCCGGAGCCGGCGCCAGTGGCTTTGACCCTGGACGCGGCCAGTAACCTGCGGATGCGTGGGGTGGGTAACAGGCTGATGGTGGGGTTGCGGATTCCCGAGCGCGGAGAAGTTCGCGATGCTTGGATTCAGCGGCTGGCCACCGAATTGGCCCGCACCTGTCCCTCGCTGGCCGGCATCGGCTTGAACTCGGCGTGGTTCGGAGTGGAAGAGCTAGCTGCGGACAAGACCGCTTTCCTGGGTGTTCATGCGGGGTCTGCTCCGCTGATCTATGCGGCAGGGTTCTCGGGTCATGGTCTGAGCCAGGCGCCATATGCCGGCGAGATAGTTCGCGACCTGTATCTCGGCCGCGAACCATCGGTGGATCTGGGGCGTTTTTCACCGTCCCGTTTCGCTTGATACTGCGACGCGTTGGCCCGCACTGGCGGGTTGGATGTTCCCATAGGCGGGCCCGTTGTCGGCATACTGGTGAGCCCGGAAGTAACGAATCCCCAGAGGTTCTGTGGGGTTCGAGCTCGTGGGGTTCGCGCTGTGAACTCGCCTGCCACGTGAACGCTTGTATCTGGATCGCTGGACGAGTGATTCCAAGGACTTTTACGGTGTCACTGTGACGAACGACCGCCGCCGCCTGCGTCGCCTGGTTGTGGGCGAGGCAACGTGGTACTGGATGATCCGGCAGCAGGTGCGGCCCGCGTATCAGGAGTGCAGCATCACGCTTTCCTTCTTCCCCGAGGACACCCGACGTCGTTTGGTACTGGCCTTCCGTCCGGCGCCGGACAGAATCATCTCGAATTCGTACTTCGAGTCCGGTGCCTTGATCCGCCTCCCGGACCGCACCTACCTCAATCTGTACGAGCCCGGCGCGGTCCGTCGCCTGTTGGACGCCGCCGCACCGGACCTTGCCCGCTGCGCCGGCAAGACGGTCGAGGTGGACGGCTGGCCGTACTTCGACGTGGTCGTGGATTCGGCGGCGACTGCCGGACCGGTTTGATTCGGTTATCGAGTTCGGCTGGCGCGCGCGTTCGGCCCCGGCTCGGTGCTGACCGCGTGCGCTATGCGGTGTGCGACCGCCCGCAGTTGCGCGATCAGCTCCGGCGGTTCGTGCACCCGGAAGTCGACACCGAGCCCGATCAGCCGCTGTGCCAACCATTGCGGCGAGTCGTCTCGCAGGGCATCGACTCGGCAGGAGTGCGCATCGACCGCGACCAACTCGCCGGGGTCGTCGCCCAGCCGCCCCGCGATTTGTTCGGCGGGGGCGTCGATGGTCACCCGAAGTCGGAATGTCGGTGTGCCCCAGTCGGTTCGACGACCAGCGACGTAGGCGGCGGCATCGGCAGCGGGGAGCGGACGCGGGGTGAAGCGCGCGGCGGTGGGTTGTGGCCGGTCGATCCGGTCGACACGGTAGACCCGCCAGTTGTCGCGGTCGACGTCGTAGCCGACCAGGTACCAGCGCCGCCGGACGGGCACCAGGCCCACCGGCTCGGCGTTGCGTCTGCTTTCGGCGCCGGACCCGTCGCGGTAGGCGAAGCGCACGCGCTCGCGGTTGGTTACGGCGGCGGCGAGCGTGGCGAGCACCTCCGGGTCCACGGCGGGCCTGTCGTCGGTCGGCGCGCTCAGTGCGGTGTCGAATACCCGCACCTTGCGCCGCAACTTCGCAGGTAGCACCTGCTCCAGCTTGGCAAGTGCCCGCACCGACGCCTCTTCGATCCCGGCCACCGCAGACCCGGCCGCGGCGCGTAGCCCGACCGCGATGGCGACCGCCTCGTCGTCCTCGACCAGCAGCGGCGGCATGGCCGACCCGGCAGCCAGCCGGTAGCCGCCCATGGCGCCCATCGTGGCCGTGACCGGATACCCGAGCTCGCGCAGTCGGTCGATGTCGCGGCGCACCGTGCGGTCGGTGACGCCGAGGCGTTCGGCAAGCTCGCTGCCCGGCCATTCACGCGGAGTCTGCAGCAGCGACAGCAGCCGCAGCAGACGAGCGGGGGTGTCGTTCATGTTCCGAGAATTCCAGATAAGTAGGACATAAACAGACCTAGATCCTCCCTACCGTGGTTCTGGATCGCAGGACCTACCGGCAAGGAGCCCCAACGATGACCAGCAACTCCACCGACGTTCGCCCGTTCCGCATCCAGATCCCGCAAGCCGATCTGGACGACCTGCATGACCGGCTCGCCCGCGCCCGCTGGTCGGCGCAGTTGCCCGGCGCCGGCTGGGATCGCGGCATCCCGGTCGACTACCTGAAAGAGCTGGCCGAGTACTGGCGGACCGAATTCGATTGGCGCGCACAGGAAGCGGCGCTCAACGAGTTTCCCCATTTCATGACGCGGGTCGACGGTCTCGACGTGCATTTCCTGCATGTGCGCTCGCCGGAGCCGGACGCGATGCCGCTGATTCTGACCCACGGCTGGCCGAACTCGTTCGTCGAATTCACCAAGACCATCGGCCTGCTGGCCGATCCGCGGGCGCACGGACTCGACCCCGCGCAGGCGTTCCACGTCGTGGTGCCGTCGGTCCCCGGGTTCGCCTTCTCCGAGGGCCCGCACGAACTCGGCATGACGCCACGCAAGGTGGCGCAGATGTGGCTGGTACTGATGGACCGACTCGGGTACCGCCGTTTCGGCGCGCAGGGCGGGGACCTCGGCGCGTACGTCGCACCGGAGCTGGCCGTCGCCGCGCCGGACCGCGTGACCGGCGTGCACCTCGACGGCGGCGTCGGAATGCCGAACGAGGCCGACGTGCCCACCATGACGCCGGACGAACGTACCGAGTGGGACCTCATGCAGAAGTGGATGACCGGCGTGAACCATCACGTGCTACTGCATGCCGCACCGCAGACTTTCGCGCACGCCTGGACCGACTCGCCGGTGGGTCTGCTCGCCTGGCTGATGCACAAGTTCACCGAGTTCACTCCACTGGCCGAACGCGCCGAGGACGTGATCGACCGCGACCACCTGCTGACCAATGTCAGCCTGTACTGGTTCACCAATACCGCGGCCTCGTCGTCTTGGCCGATGTACAACGGTCTCGGTGCGGGTGGTTTCGTGTGGCCGAGGGGTCAGAAGCTGGTCCCCACGGGCACCTACGGCGGTGGCTCCGCGCTGATGCGCCGGCTGGCCGAGCGGGACAACACCATCGTGCACTGGCCGGAGGGCAACACCGGCAATCACTTCGTCGCGATGGAACTTCCGGACGCGCACGTTGCCGATATCCGCACGTTCTTCGCTGAGCTGCGGTGAGCACGCGCGAGCGGGACCGCCACGGTGGTCGCGCTCGTGCCGCGTCGTCAGCGAGCGGGTTCGGCCTGCGCCTCCGCGCCCGCGGGCGCACTCGGTGTGGCTTCCGGCGCGGGACCGACCTCGGTGCCGTTGGGACCCGGCGTGATCAAACCCGGTGTGGGAGGCGGCGGCGCCGCGGGGACGCCGACCGGCTTGTCCGGCACCACGAAAAGACCCACCGTCGGCGTCATCACGCAGTGCGCGAACGGGTAGTCGATGATGCCCCACATCGAGGCGATGACCGTGCCCGGACCGCTGTTGACGGTCTTGGACAGCGACGGCTGATGGTACTCGGTCAGGTCGTCGAGCGGGGCGATGCCGCTGGCGCCGGTGTTCACATTCACCCACGCGACGACGAGGCCGGAGGCCAGCGGCGCGCCGGAATGTGAGGGGGCGGCGCTGAACCGCAGCGTACCCGGCGCGACGTTCAGGTCCGGCCCGGTGCCCGGCCCGTCGGTGGTCGCGGCGGCGATGATCGTGGTGACGGGGCCGTTGCTACCGCAACCGAAGGTGGGCGCGGCATAGGCGAACGGGGTGAACACGCTCGAGACGTGGCGCAGCTCCGCGACGTCGACCAGGGTGGTGTACCGCGAGAGGGCGTCGACGCCTGCCTGCGCGGCTGGGTCGGGCCGGGCGATCTCGGTGAGGTGGCCGAGGCCGGAGTCCAGCGGGGACCGGGCTTCGTCGGCGGCGGCCGTCCCGGAGAAGGTCAGAACCGCGCCGATGCCGAGAGCTGTCGCGGCTGTGATGGCGCGTGCGGTGGTTCTGCCGTTCACTCGTTCTCCTCGATACCGAACCTTTCGGGGTCCGCGACCCATGACCAGCAACGTACCAGCTCGCCGGTTCTGTCGCCCAAGGGTAGCGGGGCCTCGGTAGCCGACGGCAGAACCGGGTCCACCACGCGGAACGAATACGCGGGACCTCCTGATCTGATCCAGTCGCCGATGTGGGGGATTACCGCGGGGTAGGTTGGAGCAGGAAGTACGAGACACGCTGGGAGATGCGTATGAAACTATCCTTGTCCTCCGAAGACGTCGCCTTCCGCGACGAACTGCGTAATTTCTATCGGACCGAGATCCCGGCTGACATCCGCGAGCGCGTCCGGAACGGCCATGAGCTGTCCCGCGACGACGTCGTCACCGCGAACAAGATTCTCAACGACCACGGCCTCGCAGTGCCGAACTGGCCCGTCGAGTGGGGCGGCAAGGACTGGACGCCGATGCAGCGGCATCTCTGGCAGGACGAGATGCAGCTCGCCTCGGTGCCCGAGCCGCTGACGTTCAACGCGCAGATGGTCGGCCCGGTGATCGCCCACTTCGGCTCACAGGAGTTGAAGGAGCGATTCCTCCCGGCCACCGCCGCGCTGGACATCTGGTGGTGCCAGGGCTTCTCCGAGCCCGACGCCGGTTCCGACCTGGCCGCACTGCGCACCACCGCGGTCCGCGACGGCGACTCCTACATCGTCAACGGCCAGAAGATCTGGACCACGCTGGCCCAGTACGCGGACTGGATCTTCTGCCTGGTCCGCACCGACCCGAACGCGCCGAAGAAGCAGGCGGGCATCTCGTTCCTGCTGTTCGACGTGAAGTCGCCCGGCGTCACCATCCGCCCGATCAAGCTGATCGACGGCGGGTACGAGGTGAACGAGGTCTTCTTCGAAAATGTCCGGGTTCCCGCCGATCAGCTGGTCGGCGAGGAGAACATGGGCTGGACGTACGCCAAGTTCCTGCTCGGCAACGAGCGCACCGGTATCACCGGCGTCGGCCGCACCAAGGTCAAGATCGGCGTCGCGAAACAGTACGCGGCGCAGACCAGGTCGGGCAGCGGAACGCTACTGGAGGACCCGGTGTTCGCGGCGCGGGTCGCCGAGCTGGAGAACGAACTGCTCGCGCTGGAGCTCACCCAGCTGCGCGTGGTCTCCAACTCCTCGGACGGCAAGCCGAATCCGGCCTCGTCGGTGCTCAAGCTGCGCGGCTCCGAGCTGCAGCAGGCGGCCACCGAGCTGCTGGCCGACATCGCGGGACCGGATGCCATTCCGGTGGACGCAGACGACATCGCCTCGCCCGGCTGGGCGCAGCGCAGCGGCCCCGCTTACCTGAACTACCGCAAGACAACCATCTACGGAGGCTCCAGCGAAGTGCAGCGCACCATCATCGCCTCCACGATCCTCGGATTGTGAGGCGACACCATGGATTTCGATCTCACCGATGAGCAGGTCATGCTCCGCGACACGGTCCGCGACCTGCTCGCGCGCAACTACGACGCCGAATCGCGGCTGAAGATCACCGATTCCGAGCTCGGCTGGAGCCGTGACGTATGGCGCCAGCTCACCGATCTCGGCGTGCTCGGCCTGAGCTTCAGCGAGGAGGACGGCGGTGTCGGCGCCGGCCCGGTGGAAACGATGGTCGTGCTGGAAGAGGTCGGCCGCAGGCTCGCGCCGGAGCCGATCCTGGACGCGGTACATGTGCCGGGCGGGCTCGTGGCCAGGGCGGGCAGTGCCGAACAGCGTCAGCGGATCCTGCCGGAGGTCGCCGCGGGCACGAAGCTGCTCGCCTTCGCGCACGCCGAGCCCGGTGTGCGCTGGCCGTCCACCGAGCTGGTGACCACCGCTGCTCCGGTACAGGGGGATTCCTACGCGCTGACCGGCGTCAAGAACCCGGTCCCGCACGGCGGCAGTGCCGACGAACTCGTCGTCAGTGCCGTGCTGCCGGATGGCGGGGTCGGGCTGTTCTTGGTCGCGCCGGGTGCCACCGGCGTGGTCCGCAAGCCCTACCGCACGGTGGACGGTCAGCGCAGTGCGCAGCTGGAGCTGGACAACGCGCCTGCCGAGCGTCTCGGCGACGCGGACGCCGCGGAGACGATCGCGTCGGTGCTCGGGCATGCACAGGCCAGCCTGTGCGCGGAATCGGTCGGCGCGATGGCGGAGGCGCTCCGGCTGACCACCGAATACCTCCGGCAGCGCAAGCAGTTCGGTGTCACGCTGTCGAAGTTCCAGACGCTCACCCAGCGGGCGGCCAACATGTACGTTTCGCTGGAGCTGGCGCGCAGCATGAGTCTGTACGCCACGGCGTCGCTGGTGGACGGAGCCTACGACCCGGTGATCGCGTCCCGTGCGCGCTTGCAGGTCGGCCGCGCTGCGCGGCACATCGGGCAGGAAGCGATCCAGATGCACGGTGGTATCGGGGTCACCGCCGAATACCCGGTCGGCCACTATGTGGCCCGGTTGACCGCGGTCGAGCGCACCCTGGGCGGCGGGCTCGACCATCTGCGAGTGCTCAGCGCTCGAGTCGGCGACTACGAGCTGGCCGAGTTGTAGGGCCGATGCGGTGGTGTGCGCGCGGCGCGCGCCACCGCGGGTCACTCATTCGCGGTCGGCTCGTTCGGCGCCATGACCGGCGGCTCGACCGCGGCCGGTCGTGTGCTGATCGGCGTCCTCGCGTCCTCGGGCGCCGCGCCGTCGTGCAGAATCCGCGGCGAGGACTCGGCAGAGGTGGTGCTGCTGCTGAAGCCCGAGAACGGCGTGGCAGGGCGTTGCTGGTATGGCGCGATCTTCCAGGTCGGCGAGGGCGGGATGATCACTCTGGGCGTCGTCGGGCCGGTGGTGCCCTCGTGGGCCGCGGGCTCGACATACTGACCTGCCTTCAGCGGCGGCGGTGGGACATAGGTGTCGTGCCTACCCACGCCGCATGCGCCGATGAGAACGAGTCCGATGGAAACTGCTCCCACGGCGATCGCCGGACCGGCGATCTTGGCCCTGCTGTGCTCCATCGGTAACAACTCCTCGTGGGTATCGAGTGGCCTCACCTTACTCGGGGCCGGTCGGCCAGGCGAGGTAAGCGGTCGCTGGAACAGTGTCGGATGGCGCTTTAAAACAGTCCTAATTCAGATATCGAATTGATCTCGTCGGCGTGTCGCGGGCACGTGTCGCTGTCATCCGACGTGCCGGAGTCGTAGCGTGTGTGAGCAAAGTTACGCGTGAGACGCCTGTTTCAGGATGAGAGACACGTTGTGTGAGAACGTGAAAGCGATTCTCTGACCGGCGTCATCGAGGAGTAGATGATGGGAGCTTACTCGACAACATCGCGGCGCAGGTCGTCCCGCGCCACGGAGGATGCGGTGTCGGCAACTGCACCGCATCTGGAGTCGAACCAGCCGGCGCGCACGCTGTCCACGATTGTGTCGCGGAC
The DNA here is from genome assembly GCF_052114905.1 of Nocardia sp. 2TAF39. Classification (NCBI taxonomy): domain Bacteria; kingdom Bacillati; phylum Actinomycetota; class Actinomycetes; order Mycobacteriales; family Nocardiaceae; genus Nocardia; species Nocardia sp. 2TAF39. The sequence continues at coordinate 242,111 of NZ_JBFRFQ010000015.1, read as the reverse complement.
CCTTGCCTGGTTGATCTTTGTCGGCGGAATCGTCGGGGCGGTCCTCGGCATCGCCGGCTTGCGCGTCGAAATCACCGTTGCCGGTCTCATTCTCGCGTTCACCGCGGGACTGGTCCTGCTCAAACTCCGCACGGGTGGCAGCGAAGCCGACTGAAACAGCCGGTCGGTCGCGCGTGAGCGACGCATGCTGTGCCCGAAAAACCGGCGTGCACAACACTTCAGGGATCTACCGTTGTTCGTATGAGGGTCCAGGTCGCCACGGGCGTCGATGTGCTCCGTGCGCGGGCCGAATGTTTCTGCTCCGTGATCCGCTGCGGCACATCGTGATCACGATGACTATCGCGAATCGCGTTGCGGTGTCGACTCCGCTGCCGAGCCTTCGCGATTCCGGTCTGTGCACGCCGAAGACACTTCCGTAGTCGGCGCTGCCGTGCGGGTCGCGAACTGCCCCTCGGCGAGCTACCGCGGGACATCGTGGCCGGCTGGCCGAGGTGATACCCGAAAGCAGGGGCGTCGACGGCGACCCACAGCCTCCGCTCAACACTGGTGTGCGTTGCTCGGCACGGGTTTTCCCGAGGCCTACACCACCCAGCTGCACTGTCCCGGGCACGCTGCGCGTCGCCGGCACCCCGCGCCCCGCCGTCGAATTCGACGGCGCGCCGCGCATGGTTCGGCTCGCGGCCGTGCGCGCAGACTCCGGGATGCCGCCCGGGCTGAACGAGGCCGCGATCCGGCGCCGCGTAACCGCGGATCGCCGCGGAGCAGGCGTTCGATGAGAAGACCGCACCCGGCGTGCGGCACGCGTCAGTGCAGCGGCGCCGAGCGCCACCAACGCAACAGCTCGTCGATCGTGGTGGAGCTGAAGCCGTCGGTGTACATCAGGAACTGGGTGCGATCCGGGTCGCCGGTGAACGCGGTGACCATCTTGGCGCCGTCGTCCACGTATTTGTAGTTGGTGTAGGACTTTCCGGCGTTGCTGTCGGTCGACTCGGTGGCCTGCGAGGGCAGGCGCTTCAGCACGTTCTGCACGTCGGCGGGTGTCTTGTAGGCGTAAATGCGGTAGTACGGGTCCTCGTTGTTGCCGCCCTTGAAGCAGCGCCACTGCGCGGCCCAGTCGCCGAAGTCCGGCTCGCCCTTGGACGGCGACGGCGGCGAGCTAGCCGAGGCCAGCCAGCACTCGGCGCCGTTGTATCCGACCTCTTCGGTCTTGGACGCGGGCACCATTCTGGGGAACTCCGCGCTGATCGACTCCGCGGTCGCGCCGACGATGTTCGGCTGCACTGCCGAGGTGGTCGTGCTGCCGCCGTTGTTCGAGCTCGAGCTGGTGACCACTCCGATGATGCCGAGCACCACAAGGATCAGCACGACGACGCCGACCGAGACGCCGACGATCAAACCGGTGTTCTTCTTACGCGGCGGTCCGGCCGACAGGTGCGGGTGTGCACCGCGCGGCGGTGCGGGCGGTGCCGCGAAGGTGGAGAACCCGGGCTGCTGGGTGTAAGGGTTCGTGGCGGTCGGCTGCGGTGCGGGGCTGGAGTACGGCCCGGAATTCACCAGCGGCGCGGGCGGCGGAGTCGCGGAGGAGGCGGAGGGGGCAAGCGGATTCGGCCCGCTGGTTTGCAGGCCGGGTCCGCCGACCTGATAGTCAGCACTGTTCCCGTGGTGACCGGAGCCCTGCGCCATCGGGAAAGGCGTGCCGGCGACCGGGATATGCGGACCGCTGATCGGCCGCGGGCCGGTCGTCGGGCGCGGGCCGCCGGTGACCGAGTGTGGCGGACCGGTGACCGGGCGGGGACCGCCCACCACCGGCATCGACGGTGCGCTCGGAGTGGCCAGCGCCTGCTTGGCGGCGGCGGCGAACTCCGCGCAGCTGATGTACCTGTCGTCGGGGCGCTTGGCCATCGCCCTGGCCAGCACGCCGTCCAGCGCGTAGGACAGGCCGGGGCGGACGCTGCTCAGCGCGGGCGGCGCACCTTGCAGATGCCCCTGGATCACCGCGGCAGGGTTCGTCGCCTTGAACGGGCCCGTGCCGGTGAGCAGCCAGAACAGCGAGCAGGCCAGCGAGTACTGGTCGGACCGGTGGTCGAGCGCGGCGCCGGTGAGCTGTTCGGGCGAGGCGTAGGCGAGGGTCGCGGTGAAGGTACCGGTCTGGGTGAGATGACCGGTGTCGTCGCGCAGCCGCGCGATGCCGAAGTCCGTGAGATACACCCGCTCGCCGCGGCCCGCGCCGGAGCGGGCCAGCAGGATGTTCGCGGGTTTCACGTCGCGGTGCAGCACGCCGCTGCCGTGCGCATAGTCCAGCGCGTCCGCGGTCTCTTCGATGATTTGCACCGCGCGTTCGGGCGGCAGCGACGTCGGCTCCACCGAGGCGGCGTCGATGCCGTCGATGTACTGCATCGAGATCCACAGCTGCTCGTCCTCGAGCCCGCGGTCGTAGACCGTGACGATGTTCGGGTGATCGAGCTGGGCGACCAGATCCGCCTCCCGTTCGAATCGCGCCCGCACCTCCTTGTCGAAGAACATCTCCCGGTTCAGCAGCTTCAGCGCCGTCATCCGCGGCAGCCGCGGATGTTTCGCCAGGTACACCGAACCCATGCCACCGCGGCCCAGTTGCCGCTCGATGACATAGCCGGCGAAAACGTCACCGCTGGCCAGCATGACTGCTCCACTTCCCGCCGTCCGCCGGGACCCACCGGCGAACAGGCGTACAGCATAAGAACGCGCGATTCGGGACGGGCCCGACCACGGAAAACATCGAAACCATAGCAGTTGCTGCGCAGCTCCCGGTCGGTCGTCGAACGTGGGTAGCGAGGGCGACAGGCCGATACGGTGGGGTCCGTGGATCCGGCAGTTGCTGAGGCGGACCCGGGCGCGTTCGCAAGTCGGGCAGCCGGCACCCGGTACCCATGCCACCACGGCCGAGCACGCGTTCAATGGCGTAGCTTGCGAAGACATCGCCGGTCTGCAACACGGTTTACCCCTGGTCGGGGACGCGGAGCCTGAGGATGTATCTCGCTGAGCCGTCGGGACGCAACAGTCGGGCGAACCCGTCGGTCGCAGTCGGTGGGCGGCTACCTCGCCTGCGCTCGGTCCGGCGCGGGTCTGCTGAGGGGGCTTCGTCCGGCTGTGTCTGCTGTGCGGCTCCCTCGGCCTGCGCTCGGTCCGGTGCGGGTCTGTTGGCGGACTTCGTCCGGCTTCGCCCATTAGGCTGACCGCTATGCGCATTGGAGCACATGTCCGGCTCGACAGCGATCCGATCGGCTTCGGTGAAAAACTGGGCGCCGACGTCATCCAGCTGTTCGTCGTCGATCCCCGGGGCTGGGACAAACCCACCCCGCACCCGCGCACCGAGGAGATCCTCGCGAGCCCGATCGATGTGGTGGTGCACTCCTCCTATCAAATCAATGTGGCGAGCCTGAACAACCGGCTGCGCATGCCCTCGCGCAACGCGGTCGCGCAGCAGGCGCAGGCGGCCGCAGAACTCGGCGCGTTCGGCCTCGTGGTGCACGGCGGGCACGTGCGCTCCGACGCCGAGCTGGCGACCGGAATCGACAACTGGCGCAAGCTGTTCGAACGCCAGCAGGACAAAGGCGGCTTCGCGGTGCCGATCCTGATCGAGAACACCGCGGGCGGCAACCATGCCATGGCGCGGCACTTCGATTCGATCGCCCGGCTGTGGGACGCCGTCGGCGACTACGGTGCCGGCTTCTGCCTGGACACCTGCCACGCCTGGGCGGGCGGTGAGGAACTGGTCGGCGTCGTCGACCGAATCAAGGCGATCACCGGGCGGATCGACCTGGTGCACCTGAACTCCTCGCGCGACGCGTTCAACTCCGGTGCCGACCAGCACGCCAATTTCGCCGACGGCACCATCGCGGACGCGGCGGCCGCTCGGACGCGAGCCGGGCCGCGAACGGGCAATGCTCGGTCTCGCTTCGCTCGGAAGCGGGAATCGGGCCGATGTGGTTACGTAGGCTGTGGTTCGGGCATCGGGGGTTCGCCGTCTGCTGATGTTTCGGGCTGTGTTGGTCTTTGCAGCGCCTGCGGCGCCGGGTGCTGGGGGGCGGCCCGGTCGTTCCGTGTTCGTTTGTGATCAGGGCGACGAAAACCCTGGTCGGCGGGCTGGTTTCGGTGGTGTGCTCGACCGAGCATCAACCGATCCAGACAGCGAAGGTGATCTCATGACGGTCGCACCCGCCACCCCGGCCACTGCCTCGGTGACCAGGCTAGGCGCGCGCATCGGCGCGCAGGTCGACAACATCCGGCTCGGTGGTGATCTGGACGCGGCGACCGTCGACGTGATCCGTCGCGCGCTGCTCGAGCACAAGGTCATCTTCTTCAGCGGGCAGGACCACCTGACCGAGGACGGGCAATACGAGTTCGCCCAACTGCTCGGCACGCCGACCACCCCGCATCCGACGGTGACCTCGCACGGCGTCAAGAGCCTGGCCATCGACTCCGAGCATGGCCGCGCCAACAGCTGGCACACCGACGTCACCTTCGTCGACCGCATCCCGAAGGCGTCCATCCTGCGCGCCGTGCAGCTGCCGACTTACGGTGGTTCCACCACCTGGGCCTCTACCGTCGCGGGCTATGACTCGCTGCCGGGGCCGCTGAAACGGCTCGCGGAGTCCCTGCGCGCCGTGCACACCAACCTGTACGACTACGCGGCCCGCACCGGCGAGCAGCCGAAGGCCAACGCCGCCTACCGTGCCGAGTTCGAATCCACCTACTACGAGACCGAGCACCCGGTGGTGCGGGTGCATCCCGAAACCGGGGAGCGGGCCTTGCTGCTCGGCCACTTCGTCAAGCATTTCGTCGGCCTGTCCAGCTCGGAGTCGCAGGCTCTGTTCCGTCTGTTCCAGGACCGGGTGACCCGTCTGGAGAACACCGCCCGTTGGAACTGGGCGCCTGGCGACGTCGCCATCTGGGACAACCGTGCCACCCAGCACTACGCCATCGACGACTACGACGACCAGCCGCGCAAGCTGACCCGCATCACCCTGGCGGGTGATATCCCGGTCGGCGTGGACGGCGCGGCGAGCACCGTCATCGCCGGCGACGCCGAGCACTACTCGATCGTCGAGGACACGCAGCTGCTCGCGTCGTAGCGGGCCCCCGCATGGTTGTCGCGGCGGGCGGACCTCGCTGCAGCAGTTGAGGGGCCATGCGCTGCCCAAACGACGCAGCGAATCGCGAAGCGGGCGATGTCGCGCTGCTGCCGGGCGGCGGGCGCGCCGGCGCGGTGGGGTGGGTTTCCGGCTCGGTCGCGCGAAAGACCGGGCTTGCCGACCGGCCGGGGCCATACCCACCGTCGCCGAGTCGCGAGGTCGAGCCGGGGTCGTTCGAGGCATGGTCCACACTGGTAATCATGAGTATTCGGCCGTTGGACGGGGTGCGCGTCCTGGAACTCGGCAACTACATCGCCGCGCCTACCGCAGGGCGAATCCTCGGCGACTTCGGCGCCGAGGTGATCAAGGTGGAACGGCCGAAAGCCGGTGACGAGCTGCGCAACTGGCGGCTCTACGGCGGCGACACCTCGATGCTCTATAGGACCATCAACCGCAACAAGAAGTCCATCACGCTGGATCTGCGCAGCGAGGCGGGGCGGGGCATCGTGCTCGACCTGATCCGGCGGTGTGACGTGCTGCTGGAGAACTTCCGGCCCGGCATGCTGGAGAAGTGGGGTCTGGGGCCAGAGGTGCTGAACGAGGCGAATCCGGACCTCGTGATCACCAGAATCTCCGCCTACGGGCAGACCGGGCCGCTGTCCGCGCGTCCGGGGTTCGCCGCCGTGGCCGAGGCGGTCGGCGGCCTGCGCGAGCTGGTCGGCGACCCGGATCGTCCTCCGGTGCGCACCGGGGTCTCGATCGGTGACTCCATCGCGGGCATCTATGCCGCCTTCGGCACCGTGATGATGCTGTTTCAGCGCGAACGCCGCACCGCGCAGGACGCGCCGATACCCCTTCCCGAGCGGCTGGTCGACGTGGCGCTCAACGAGGCGATCCTGTCCGTGATGGAATCGCTGGTGCCGGACTACCTCGCCTACGGCATCCAGCGCGAACGCGTCGGCGGCCGGATGGAGGGCATCGCGCCGAGCAACGCCTATCCGTGCGGCGACGGAACCAGCATCATCATCGGCGGCAACGGCGATGCCATTTTCCAGCGCTATATGGCGGTCATCGAGCGCCAGGACCTGGCCGCCGACCAGGAGCTCCAGGACAACGCCGGCCGCTGGCGGCACCGCGAGCGGCTCGACGCGGCGATCGGCGAGTGGACGATCCGGCACACCCGCGCCGAGGCGCTGAAACTGCTGGAGGCGGCGGCCATCCCGTGCGGCCCGATCTATACCGCCGCCGACATCGTGGCTGACGAGCAGTACCGGGCGCGCAACATGATCCAGCCGTTCGCGGTGGACGTCGGTGCGCCGGAACCGAAGACGGTCGGCTTCCCCGGCATCGTCCCGGTGATCGGGGAGCAGTCCCTGCCCATCCGCAATGTCGGGCCCGATCTGGGAGAGCACACCCGAGAGGTGCTCTCCGGGTTGCTCGGCATGAGCGAGGCCGAGATCGCCGAGCTGGAGGCCCGATGAGACACAATCGCGCAGCGCTTATCGGGGCCGACCGGGTGCGGGTGTCCCGCAAGACACTGGAGGCCCGATGAGACACAATCGCGCAGCGCTTATCGGGGCCGACCGGGTGCGGGTGTCCCGCAAGACACTGGAGGCTCGATGAGACACAATCGCGCAGCGCTTATCGGGGCCGACCGGGTGCGGGTGTCCCGCAAGAAACAGGAGGCGCCATGAGTACGCAGCCACAAGACCGCAGGCGACCCCAGGGCCGCGGAGCACGGGAATTGCGTTCGCCAGGTAGTAGCAGGCCTGCGGTGCAGCCGAATCCGACTGGGGCGAGCGAGAAACCGTGGGGCGGCGTGATGTGTGGACGCCGCCAGGCGGGAGGACGGTGATGACCGCGCCGGTCCTGCGGGACGTGACCCTGCGCGACGGGCTGCAGCTCACCGGCAAACTGCTGCCGGTGGAACGGAAGGTGCACGTCGTGCGCCGCCTCCTCGCGCTCGGCGTACCCGCGTTGGAGATCGGCTCCATGGTGCGGCCGGACCTGGTTGCGCCGATGGCGAACACGATGGAACTCGTCGCCGAGCTGACTCCCGAAGAGCTGCAACGTTGTTGGGTGTGGGTGGCCACGCCGAGGCACGTCGAGCAGGCGGCCGCGGCGGGGGTGCGCAACTTCCAGTACTGCTTCTCGGTGTCGGACGCGCACAACAGAGCGAACATCGGGCGCGACACCGAGGACAGTGTCGCCGTGTTGCCGGACGCGGTGCGGCTGGCCAGGGCGGTGGACGGGTCGATTCAGCTTTGTCTGGCAACGGCTTTCACCTGTCCGTTCGATGGGCCGGTCGATCCGGAGCGGGTGCTTGCCATCGCCAGCGACCCGCGCACCGAGGGCACGGACGATATCGTCATCGCCGACACGCTGGGACAGGCGTATCCGGGACAGGTCGCGGCGCTTGTCACGGCGGTGCGGGAGCGAACCCCGCGGCGGCGCATCGTCTTCCACGGCCACGACACCTGGGGGATGGGCGTGGCCAACACCTTGGCCGCCGTCGCGGCGGGCGCGGACATGGTCGACGGGGCGCTCGGCGGCCTCGGCGGTTGCCCCTTCGCGCCGGGCGCGAGCGGCAACACTTCTTCCGAGGACATCCTCTTCGCGACGCGGCCGGAGTGGTTCGCCCCCGCGACGCTGTCCGCGCTGGTCGCACTGTCGGAGGAGTTGCTTGTCGAACTCGGCGAACCCAACCGTTCCCGCGCCGCCGAGGGCGCACGGTCGAAGGCACCGGCCTTCGAGTGGGTCGTCGAGCGGGCTCGCAGCTAACCGGATCGGTCCCCACTTCACACAAACCATACCGTCCCCGCCTCAGAGCCGGTCGAGACCCGCTACGGCGGCAAACACGCAGCACGGCAGGCGCTGCAATACGAACACAGCGCGAAACATCACCGGACGGCGAACCCCGATGCCCGGATTGCCACCTACGTAACCACATCGGCCCGACTACAGCTTCCGAGCGCAGCGAGACCGAGCATTGCCGGACGCGAGCCATCAAGGGGCCGCGAACACGCCGCGCGAAGGCGCGGCCGAACAAACACTGATGGCACATGGGCGCGAACCCGGTAAGACTGGACGGCATGACTTCGCAAGCCATACGTGCCGACACCGCCGAAACGGTGGCCCAGACCGATGTCGCGGCCCGCGCTATCGAACTGACCAAGGTCTACGGTTCGGGAGATACCCAGGTCAGGGCATTGGACGGGGTGTCGGCCGAGTTCGCGAAGGGGGAGTTCACCGCGATCATGGGTCCGTCCGGGTCGGGTAAGTCGACCCTGATGCATTGCTTGGCCGGGCTCGACAGCGCCAGCTCCGGGGCCGTGCGTATCGGGGACACCGACCTGACCACCCTGTCCGACAAGCAGATGACGCGGCTGCGCAGGGACCGGATCGGGTTCGTTTTCCAGGCGTTCAACCTGGTCCCGACGCTCACGGCGCTGGAGAACATCACGCTGCCGCTGGACATCGCGGGGCGCTCGCCGGACCAGGACTGGCTGGACACCGTTGTGAAACGGCTCGGGCTGACCGATCGGCTCACGCACCGTCCCAGCGAATTGTCCGGCGGACAGCAGCAGCGGGTGGCGTGTGCGCGGGCACTTGCGGGCAAGCCGGAAATCATCTTCGGCGACGAGCCGACCGGCAACCTGGACTCGCGTGCCTCGGAAGAGGTGCTGACGATCCTCCGCGCCGCGGTGGACGAGTTCGGGCAGACGGTGGTCATCGTCACGCACGAGCCGCACGCGGCCGGGTTCGCCGATCGGGTGGTCTTCCTCGCCGACGGACGCATCGTGGACGAGATGCGCGATCCGACCGCGGACACCGTGCTCGACCGGATGAAGTCGTTGGAGCAGGCGTGATAGTGATGGCCGGTAGTCCGATGCGCAAGGTGGCGCTGCGCAATCTCGCCGCACACAAAGTCCGCCTGGCCCTGACCCTGCTGTCGGTGGTGCTCGGCACCGCCTTCATCGCCGGCTCGTTCGTGTTCACCGACACGCTGCAGCGCACCTTCGACGGGATCTTCGCCAACCAGGCCAAGGGTGTCGATGTCCGGGTGGGCCCGAAAGAGCGTCAGGCGCAAGGCATTCCGAACAATGTGGTGGACGAGCTCGCGAAGTACCCCGGCGTCCGCACGGTAGCGCCCAGTGTGAACGGCCCGGTGGTGCTGCTCGATCCCGCGGGCAAGAAGGCGGTGCAGACCGGCGGAGCGCCCAGCATCGGCCAGTCGTATCTGCCGCCGGAGAAGGCGGTCGCGGAGCCGGACAAGTTCGTGCAGGGTGTCCCGCCCGCCCGGCCCGGTGAGATCGCGCTGAACACCGGTGGGGCCGAGCGGGCCGGGCTGAAAATCGGTGATCGGACCAAGGTCCTGATCCCTTCGCTGCCCGACCCCATCGAGGTGACCCTGACCGGCATCTACGAAGTCCCTTCGGACACCGGCGGTTTCATCGCCATCTTGTTCGACGACGCGCAGGCGCGCAAGCTGTTCACCGACGGCCTGCATGTCGCCTATGTGGATCTGGCCGCATCCGGGATACCCGGTGACGAGTTGCGCGACAACCTGGCCGAGGCGCTGCCGAACTACAAGGTGCAGAACGGCGAACAGGTTCGCGCGGACCTGAAAAAGGAAGTCTCCAACGCGCTCAACTTCATCAACTACTTCCTGCTCGCGTTCGGCGCGATCGCGCTGATCGTCGGCACGTTCATCATCTACAACACGTTCTCGATGATCGTCGCGCAGCGATTGCGTGAGCTGGCGCTGTTGCGCGCGGTCGGTGCGAGCCGCCAGCAGGTCGGATGGTCGGTGGTGGCCGAGGCATTCGTCATCGGGCTGATCGGCAGTGCGATCGGTCTCGCGGGTGGCGTCGGATTGGCGTTCGGGTTGTCGGCGCTGCTGAACGTCTTCGACCTCGGTCTGCCGACCGGGTCGATGGCGGTGCTGCCGCGCACCATTCTGGTCGGCCTGCTCGTCGGTCTCGCGGTGACGATGGTCAGCGCCTACGCGCCCGCGCGCCGGGCGTCGAGGATCCCGCCCGTGCAGGCCATGCGCGAGGAGTTCGCATCCGCCGGTGAATCGCTGCGACTGCGCACCGCGATCGGTGCGGTGCTGGCCGTGCTCGGTGTCGGATTCGTCGTGGTGGGTGCGCAATCTGCCGGGGGCACCGCGGCCGCGACCGTCGGGGTCGGCGCGCTCGGCCTGATCTTCGCGGTGTTGCTTGCCGCGCCCGCACTATCGCGGCCGGTGGTGTCCGTGCTCGGTGCGCTGGTGCGACCGTTCGGGCCGATCGGCCGGATGGCGCGTAACAACGCGGCACGCAACCCTCGCCGCACCGCCGCAACGGCTTTCGCGCTCACCCTCGGGCTGATGCTCGTGTCGGCGATCGGCATGCTCGGCGCGTCGGCGAAGGCCAGCGTCGGCGTTCTGGTGGACAAGGGTGTGCGGGCCGACTACGTGCTGGCGGGTCCGCAGCTGCTCGGGGTACCGTTCGGCGCCGGCGACGCGGTCCGCACGTCGGTGCCCGGTGTGGCCGAGGTGGTCGGGGTGCGCGGCGTCGGGTTCAAGATCGATGACGAACAGGTCATGGGCACCTCGGCGGATGGACCGCTGGACCGGGTGCTGAGCTACGACATCGTGCGCGGCAGCAACACCGTCGGTGGCCACGACCTGCTGGTCTCGGAGGACGAGGCCGACGATCGTGGTTGGCAGGTCGGCAAGCAAGTCACCGTCACCGGCTTCGACGGCAAGAAGATTCCGGTGACCGTGGTCGGCGTGTATAAGAAGACACCGTTGCTCGGCCCGATGGTGGTGTCGAAGACCCTCTTCGAGGAACTGGTGCCGCTGAACTTCCGGACCAACTACCTGGTGCTGATCAAAGCGAAGCCGGGCGCGAACCTCGCCGAGATGCGCACCGACCTGGAGAAGGCGACCGAGCAGTACGTCGTGGTGCAGGTGCAGGACCGCGAAGAGTTCAAGGGCGCGCAGGGTCGGCAGATCAACACGCTACTGGCCATCCTCTACGGGCTGCTCGCGCTGGCGGTGGTGATCGCGATCCTCGGTATCGTGAACACGCTCGCGCTGTCGGTGGTCGAGCGGCGACGTGAGATCGGCATGCTGCGCGCCGTCGGCATGCAGCGCGCCCAAGTGCGCAGGACGATCTACCTGGAATCGATGCTGATCGCGGTTTTCGGCGCCGTCGTCGGCATGGTGCTGGGGCTCGGGCTGGGCGTGGGATTCCTGCGGACGCTGCGCGATCTGGGGCTCGACCAGATCGACATTCCGTGGGCGCAGCTGGTATTCGTCCTGATCAGCTCGGCGGTCGTCGGCGTGCTCGCCGCGCTCTGGCCCGCGGTTCGGGCGGCACGCACGCCACCGCTCGCGGCAATCGCCGACCTCTGAGAACCCGTGCGGCGCACATCAACTGTGCGCCGCGCGGGCTGACGTGGGTGTTCGCTCTGTCTGCGGAGACATGCACAGCAGCTCTCCCCGCCTGTTTCACATGCGACATAAATTGGGTGCCAAGAACACTTGGCACGTGGACGGGGCGTGTCGCGGATGTCTCATACAAACCGAAGCGGCCCATCCGTTCGGACCGGGGCCGCTGTTGGCGATGTCTGCGGGAGAACTCAGGCGGGGCGGTGGAATTCTCCGTCCGCGCCGCTTGTCGTGAATGAATCCCACTCGCCGGGGCTGAAGATCAACGCCGGGCCGGTCGGGTTCTGCCTGATCGCCGATCTGACCATGGGGCGGCGGCTGCCACCGGATATGTGACGCAGCCGCCCGCCCGCGGGCACCAGGGGACGGGCCGCACCGACCTCATCAAGATCCCTGCCCGGCTGGCATTCTCTGGGCGCCAACAGATCTGGCACCTGCCCGAAATCAGCCTGATGGATCCGGGCCCAGGCGACCATCAACGCAGATTCTGCCCGCCGAACCGTCGGCGAGCATCACCCATTCGGGATCGTTCCAGGCCGCCGCATGCTGTTCGTCCATCCGACAACGCATTTCACATCGGCGTGCGAGGCCGATGGCTACCTGACATGATTTGTCGTACCTGATCGAGGAGCTGTGCCGATGAAGCCATCCGACTTTCCCCGCGCCGAACGCTTCCATACACCGGGTCCGGTCATTGTCGAAGAAGGGGTAGCTCACCTGCGCAGTTACGCCGACCTTCAGCGGGCCATGCTGGACGACCAGAGCACCGAGTTCGCTCAGGACACGTCGTATTGGGCGCCTGCTGGGGAGCGGATTCACATTGCTTTCTATTTCATGTGGGCCACCGGGAAGTGGCAGGCCGACGGCTCGCCGGGTCGGCACGACGTCTTGCGCGGACTCGTCGAGCCGTACTTCCGGACGAGGGCGGTGGCGACATTACGGCCCGCGATGGAAAAGATCGCCAAGGCTCTCGTACGCGAGATCATCGAGAAGGGAACCGGCGAGTTCGATTTGGCCGATGAATTCGCCTATCGGATGTCTCTGCGAAACATCTGCGGGCTCGTCGGACTTCCTCTCGAACGAGAACAATGGATGCGCACGCAGCTGAGCGAATTCACCGAGCGAACCGCTTTCGATCAGGCCAAACGTGAGCCACAGGAGGTCGAAGACTACTTCTGGGCGATCATCCGGCATCGAGTGGCGCACCCTGAGGACGATCTTCTCGGACTGTTGGCCGCCGCCTGGCAAGCTGGGTCGATCACCGATCTCGAACTGCTCGGATACATCTGGGGCATGTTCTCCGCAGGCACCGATACCACCGGAACCAATCTCGTCAACGCGTTCGCGCTACTCGGCGAGTTCGGTCTCCTCGGGGACGCACGAGCAAAACTGGACGATGCAGACTGGTACCGGTGGGCCGGTGAGGAGATTCTGCGGTTCGGCACGCCGTTTCCCGCTGCGCCATTGTTCACGGTCACGGACGTCGTCGTCAACGACGGCGAACTCACATTGCCCGCAGGAACCCAGGTTCGGGCCTGGTTCAGCGCGGCCAACCGCGACAACGCGATCAACGGCGCCGATCCACATGCCGCGCCGCCGGACGTCTTCGATGTCACCCGACGACCGAACCGGCACCTCGCCTTAGGATCCGGCGGGCACCATTGCATCGGCGCACAACTGGCACGCGTCGAAACCCACATCGCCTTGCAGACGGCGCTTCGGTATCTACCCGACCTGGACTTCGACACCGGACAGCCGTTCACCCGTTACGCCGGACTCGTCGACGGCGTCACCGAGGCGCATTTCCGTTTCGATCAACGCAAGGCGGAACGGTTGCTCGGCGAACTCTGAACACACATCTGCCCAGCGCCGCGATCACGTCCTCGATCCACGTCTGCTCGGTTGAATGTTCCGCCAGTGCTCGGCAACGCCCATGACTATCTGATGGCCGATCTGACCAAGGGGCGGCCGCTGCCACCGGATGCGTGATGTGCAGCCGGTCGGTCCGTGGTCGGAGCGGGATCCATCACTGCTGTGCTACCCGGGGCAAGACCGGTACGAGCCGCTCCCAGCGGTCGATCTGACATCCGTCGGTCCGCGTGAAGGTGGTGTCGAGCGGCTGGCCCAACCAAGTACCGACGACATGGGCAGTGGCCGGTCCTCCGTCCAACTGGGTGCACGTAGCCGCCGGTGGCACTGGCGTGAAGGGGTTCTTTGCCGGCTCGCCGCTGTGCATCTGGGCGTGCATCTCGGCGGCCAGCTCATCCAGCCGGGCGCAGGCGGCGGAGGAATCGGGATGGGTGCCTCCGGTCGGGTGACACTTCAGCTCGTGCATCCCATCGAAGACTCCGCTGTGGTCCACCGTCACGGTGAGGCTGTCTTCGAATTCCGGCTGCGACGGGGCAGCGGAGGCAATGCCAGCGGCGAATAGCATAGAACCAGCAGCCACGGTCGATGCGAACGTGGCAACGACAGACCGCAACATGCGTACTCCAAAGTATTGAATATGCACAGACTCGTCATAAATTACCCGACACGGTCTCGCGGGATCGCTTGTTTGGAGACCTCGGCGCTGTAGACCTCGGACGTATGCGTCGAGATCTCGATCAGCGACCCCTGTGGCCGGCAACGGTATACGTCGCCCGCTCACTCAGGTTCGTGACGGCACGCCGCATCGACACGCCAGCAGTTGCACCCCCCGACGGCTTCAGGAGTTCGGCGCCGAGACAGCCCTGCATCCGGCGGCAAAGCTTTTGACTGCAGACACTGAAATGGCGGGAGAGATCCGAATCAGTTGTCGAACCACACCACAAGTCGGATGTTGTCCGCTCCGCATGATGGTTCGACGACTTCGCAGAGTCGGCAGATGGTCTGCCACCAAGGCTGGTTGAGGACGTGACGGCGGCGTGGACGAGCGTAGCGGTAGATATCGCCGTTGGGGCTGTTCCATTCCGCCCCTTCGACCCATGGTTTCCCGTCCGGTGTCCAATATCGGTAGACGCTCCCGTCGTGTTCCAGCCGAGGGAACTCGGGCAGGAAATCACCTCGGTAAAGGTATATCTCGGAGCCATCGGGCAATCGCTGGTAGACGAGCGGTCGTGAGGTCAGATGCTCGGCTTGTTCGTCGAGATCTATCGTCTTGATCTCGTCCCAGGTAATCCAGGTGACGCTGTGCGCGTCGAGCCCCTCCGACCGCAACGTGGTACGAAGACGCGGACTGGCGTTGTCCGGCTGTCCGCGATCAGCGGCCACCGGCCGGAATTCCAGCTCACTGCGTACACCGAACAGGCAACCGTACAGGGCGTAGTTCCGCGCGATGAGCGGCTCGAGGTCCACCAAGTATTCCCACCGACCGGATCGCCTGATTTCTATCACGCCGTGCATGTCACAGCCCATGCCACTCCTCCAGCACACCGGTCGCCGCGGTGCGTGTCGCGGCCGCGTCGGCAGCTACGTTCTCGATGTGGAAGACGATCCATCCCCGGTGCAACTCCGGCACATGTTCGCCGGGCGGGACCAACTTCGACGACCGGATCGGTGCAAGCACCCATCCCTTCCACGGCTCGCCGGGCCGGTCGGCATAGTGGAATACCGTCCAACTCCCCGCATGCGCGCGAATGTTGCCGGTGCGCTCGATCTGATCGCAGAGGTCGCCGAACCCGTCCTCGCCAGGCTTTCGTTCGACTACGGCACAGGTGCACAACAGACGAAACTGGTCGGCCAACCGTGCCGGATCAAAAGTGTCGGCAATGTCGAGGTCGAAGCCAGCGCCTTCCGGCGAACGGATCCACTCGTTTGCCATGGTTCGCGTGTTCTCCAATGAACCACGGGCCCACCAGGACTCATTGCCGCGCAGCGCGATGGTCTGCGGCATGGCGACGAATTCCGCTCGACCCGAGGACTTGTCGGTGAGGGTGCCTGCGGCGTAACGGTCGTGAGTGACGATGCAGTCGCATCGGGTCGACGTCCACGTGTCGTCGATGGCGGTGGCCGACACCTGCACCGCCTCGGCGCTGTCCAGGTGCTCCGCTAGATCCTCGTATGGCCAGAGCGGGCCCTTGCCCGGCGTCCGGAGCGTGGCCGGCCGTCGTTGTGAGTTGCGCGGCGGCGCGGGATCGGGGGCGGGCGAATTGGGTGCGGTGTCTTCTGGCATGACCGCGAGCACCGCTTTGCGCACCTCGGCAGCATTTTCGGCGAAGGAGTCGATCGTGCAGTGCACCCAACAGGGGTGCCTGTCCGGCACCGGCTCCTGTGGTGGAATCACCCCACCGGAACGGTAAGGCATGGCCACGCTGTCGTGGGACACCTGATCCGGCTCGGCAATCTTCAGTGTCACTTTCCAGCCACCGGCCACAACATCGAGACAGCCCCAGTCGTCGATGTACTCGTCGACATCGACGTACTCGTCAGGATCGTATGCGTACTCGTCGATTGCCGCATGGTCGGCCATTTCACGTAGGTACTTGGCCAGGTCCGGTGGGCTGAACACATTCACGATGTCGACCGGGAAAGCCACTCCTTGATAAGGGCGAATCCACCTGTTCTCCAGTGCAGGGCAGTTGGCTGGATCTCGCGATGCCCACCAGTCGAGATTGCCGCGGACCGCGATGGCGCGCGGCGTGTGGACGAATTCGGCGTGGCCTGTCACCCCGACGGTGATTGTTCCGACAGCGAACCTCTCGGCGGAGACAGTACATTCGCAGCGCACGGTGGCATCGGAAGCGGTCCGCACCCAGAGCCACAATCCGATCGCAGCGGCACTGCCAACCCGATCCGCAAGCAAGCTCAGCGGTCGGGCGACGAAGTTCGGTTCTCGCCATACTGGGTCGTGCAAGCCGGACATGATCTCGTATTCTCCAGGCAGGCATGCCCAACGTCCAGCGATGCCGGGTTTCCTTGTATGCCGCATGGTCACCGCCTGTCGGTAGCGCTGACGGCGCTGTTACGGCGACGGCGGGATCAGTCGCCGACTGCGGAGATCCGCTCGGAGCCGGGGCGGACACTGTACCTCCGCCGCTCGAACGGCATCACCTGTTGGCCATCTCTGCGGCCTGCCCACGCTGGCGGTCATGTCGGAATACGCACGGAAGATGTCGCTTCCGCCACTGACCACTCAACGACGCTCGGCTTAGTCTGCTTGTTCGACCTGCATTGGGCCACTCGACGAGTGAAGTAGAGGAAACCGCTAGCTACACCTACAATCAGTCCCGCATACCGCGACGGCCCTGGATGGGCTGCCAACGATGTAAGCCCGTCGGCTGCAGTTGAATCGGCAGGGCATTGCAGCACCCCCACAGCCACCTGAGCGGGCCAGCGGAGGTTCGTCGACAGGGTCCCCCTGGTTCGGATTGCGGATCTCGGCACCACCTGTGCGGCAGGGGATCTCGGACAGCAAGGATAGTGAACGATGTCGAACGTGGAACATTTCGGATCCCTGATCCGACCGGTCGGAATCGTCGGAACGGGGCTGCACATCCCGCCTCGCGTGATGACGAACAAGGAATTGATCGAGGGACTCGACACGACGGACGAATGGATCAGAGCGCGGACCGGAATCGCCGAACGTCGTTTCGCCAACCCGGAATCGGCGACCTCCGATCTGGCTGTCGAGGCAGCTCGGGACGCGCTCGACGCCGCTCGGATTCCGGCGACCGCGCTCGACGCCGTCATCGTCGCTACCTTCACGCCCGATCAACCGCTGCCCTCTACCGCGATCACCGTCAAGCAGGCACTGGGTGCCGCCAACGCGATGCCGCTCGATCTCACGCAAGCCGCGTGTGCCGGCGGAATCTACGCCTTGGTCGTGGCCGCTCACCTGATGCAGAACCCCGCGTTTTCCCATGTGATGGTCATCGGTGCCGATTGTGGATCCCGGGCCACGGATCCGGAAGATCGCACCACCCGCGTGTTCTTCGGCGACGCCGCGGGCGCGGTTGTCCTCGGGACCGCCCCTGACGGGTTCGGTCTGCTCGCCTGGGATACCGGTGACGAGCTCTCGTATGCGGTCGGCACCCCCGCCGGTGGATCCAGGCGGCCGTTCTCCGGGGCCGTGCTCGACGATCGCAGCCACTATCTGCAGATGGATGGGAAAGCCGCGTGGAATGCGGCGACCGGCCACCTCCCGCACAGCATCCGGGAAGTGGCCGCCCGCGCGGGCGTTCCGCTGGACGAGGTCCAGCACTTCCTGCTCCACCAGGCCAACGCCAACATCCTGGCCGACGTCATGAAGACGCTGGACATACTCCCGGACCGCGTTCCGATGAATATGGACCGGCTCGGGAACACCGCCTCTGCCAGTATTTTCACGGTGCTGCACGAACGTATGGCCGACTCCATCGAGCACGGCGACTACTTGATCCTGTCGGCGATCGGAGCGGGCTACATCTGGGGATCGCTGTGCTTCCGGCATCACACGGGCACACTCTGATGCTCGCGGTCGCTGCCCTGACAGCGGATGCCGACGACCCGCTGCATTGTCTGCACGTCGGTGAGTGGGCCGTGCCGGCTGTCGAAGACGACGACTGGACCACCGTCTCCGTGGTCGCGGCCGCGTTGAACCACCACGATCTGTGGACATTGCGCGGCGCGGGACCCGCGAAGCAGCGGCTGCCGATCGTGCTCGGCTCCGACGCGGCGGGCATCGACGAGGACGGCAACGAGGTGATCGTGTATCCGGTCATCGGTGATCCCGCCGCCGGCCATGGTGACGAGACGCTCGATCCCGATGGTTCGGTGCTGAGCGAGGTGTTCGACGGCACGCTCGCCGAGCGGCTCGTGGTGCCGCGACGCAACCTCGTCCCGAAACCGAAGTCCATGTCCTTCGAGCAGGCCGCGTGTCTGCCCAGCGCCTGGTTGACGGCATACCGGATGCTCTTCGAGCGGGTGTCGCTCACCCGCGGTGACATCGTTCTGGTGCAAGGTGCCGGCGGTGGGGTGTCCACCGCGCTCGTCGTGCTGGGTTCGGCGGCCGGATACCGGATGTGGGTCACCAGCCGCGCCGAACAGCGCCGCAGGGCGGCTGAGAAACTCGGTGCCGAGGCAGCTTTCGAATCGGGTGCCCGGCTCCCGCAGCGCGTCGACGCGGTGATGGAGACCGTCGGAGCGGCCACCTGGGCGCATTCGGTGCGCAGCGTCCGGGACGGCGGCCACATTGTGGTGAGCGGAGCGACGAGCGGCGCATTCCCCCCTGCGGAGTTGACGCACATCTACTACCGGCAGGTGAGCATCGTCGGTTCCACTCTCGGAACGCGCGATCAGTTATCCGAGCTCAGCCACTTCTGTACCGCACACGGGATAACGCCTGTCATCGATCATGTACTTCCGCTGGTTCGTGCCCGCGAAGGTTTGGAGGCGCTGGCCGCCGGTTCGGTTTTCGGCAAGATTGTGGTCACTCCTTGACCAGTTTTCGAGGGTGGCCACCCGTCGTCGCTGCCCTCCGATGGGGGACCTCGGCGCCGCGCGGGTCCGTCACGGTCGAACTCTCGATACCACAGCGCGAACACGTCGCGACCAGGTCAGCCCCGCAGTTGTGGGCCTGTGTACTGCTGGGCTCGCGTATTCAAGTGTCGCGAGTTCGTGATGAGTGCAGGCGGGTTGATCGCTGGTTGTTGTGGCTGTTCACCGTACCTGTCGCTTTTTCACGATATTTGTCACCACAGGCGGTAACCCCTGGTCGATAGCGCTGCGAGCTGGCTCGCCAGCGAGTCCAAGACTAGGTCGATACTGGCCTCTGATGGGGCCCGTATGGTCCGGCGGTAAGCCCAGGCCGGCGCTGGCCTTGCCTGATGACGAGTTTCGGGCCAACCCGCACCGAAGCACTGCACCCAGGCACCCGGATCGCGCTGGTGGCCTGGCTCGCCGAGCGCGCCGGCCTACCAGCGTCTCCGGTGACCGCGCGGACCGAGCCCCGTCGGCGGGCGACGACGTCAGGTCCCGGAAAAGCAGGTGATTCGCCCGCATGTGTGGTGGATCGTCTAGACTCGCATCCACAGCTACCGGTCCGGGATGATCTGTTCCCGATGCGGACGCGGCGTGTGAATTCGCGTCACCGCTTTCTCCTCTCTGTTTCGGATGAAACTCATACGGCAAGGAGCGGTACATGACTGCACAATCCACGACGATCAATGAGCCGACTCTGCAAGACAAGATCACATACCAGCTGTGCGAGTACGCGAATCTGGTCAACAGCATCAGCAAAGAAGACAGCGACCTGGAGGGGACGCTCTATCAGCAGATCCAGCAGTATCTCCACACCAACCAGGAGGTCATCGGAGGGTGGGAGATCGTATGGGGTCCCGGAGTCGCGCTGTTCGACACCGACTTGTACGCGGTCAACGCCCTGTACATGGTGCGAAGCACCGAGGATCGCTCCCGGTACGTGATCGCCATGGCCGGCAGCACCGACGCACTGGTGTTCGACTGGCTCGTCGAGGACTCCTTCATTCTCCAGACGCCGTGGTTCGCGAATAACGCCGCCTTGCACACGATCGGCACGGCCATCGGGGTGAAAACCCTCATAAGTCTCAAACCCTCCGGCCCCCGTCCCGGCGCCGGTCACACCTTGCCCGAGTTCCTGAGCACGCTCGGCGACAAGGCGATCGACCTGACCGTCACCGGTCACAGCCTCGGCGGTGCCTTGTCACCCACACTGGCCCTGTTCCTGCGCGACACCCAGTGGCTATGGGACAATTCCGAGAAAGCCAGGATCAGCGTGCTCTCGACCGCCGGACCGAGTTTCTGCAATCAGGAATTCGTCAACTACACCACCCAACGCCTGCAACGAGTGCAGCGCTACGCGAACGACCTCGACATCGTCCCGCACATGTGGAACCCGCCCGACATCGATAGCGCCAAGGCCCTCTACTCCAAGAACAACCAGCCTGCTCCCGACGGTATGAAGGCTATGTTCGACTTGCTCGAGACACAGGCGTCCGTGTCGGGCCACTATGCACACTTCGACCCCACCAGCGGCGTGTTCCAAGGCACGTTCAACAATGAGATAAATCAAACGCAAGGCTCGACGCCAGACGAATTGTACTTGCAACAGGTCGGGTACCAGCACATAGGCGGCTACCATGAGTTCTTCGAAATCAAAGGCGTCCAGTGGCCGCAGGGCGTCGTAGCCCTCCCGCCGGTCGGCGCCGACACCGTGATAGGCCGCATCCTCGCCTCGGCCGGTGTACCGCTCGGCGACGGTGCCGGGAAGGTACTGGCGAACCGTCGGCCGGTAACCGTCCCGATCAACGGACAGCCCGTGGAGCTGCCCACCGACCACGACAGCCCCGAAGCCAAGAAACTCGTGGACCGCGTCACCGCCGAGTTCGACCCCACCGCCGCATGAACTGATGCCCCGGGCCCCGCACTCGGTGGCACGCGAGCTTCAATCCGGTACAGCGCGAAAGCGCTCCAACGGCGCAGGACGTGGCGGTCGATTCCGGCGGGCAGCTCGGCGGCAACAGATCAGTCGACGAGGTCCAGCGTCGGTCTCGGGTCGTGGATCTGGCGGACGCTCAACCATGACCTCGAGGCACTGACTGCGATCGGACTTCTTCGTCACTTGGAAGACCTTCCGCTGTTTGTCGAAGGCATCGACAAGGACATCACTTCGGACATCGCCACCCGTGTCACGTTCGAAGCGTTGGCGAATTTCACCGACCACATGGTGGAGCGTTACCCGCAATTCTCCAGGCTCGGTCACCACACCGAAACGGCCCGATGCCAGGCATGGGATGTAGGCACTCGCGACTGGATGGTTAAACCCTTCCGACTGCCGATCGCCGCAGGAAGGCCTCTGCTGCTGGTGCCACGCGGATGGGTGCGCCCGAATCTGCTGATGTCGGCGAACCGCTATTACTAGACGACGGTGCTGGACTACATCCAGTTGGAGCGGTCCACACGTCGCCCGACGGCAAGGTGCTCAAGACGCCGAAGGACCGTCTTATGAAGGAACCGGGCATTGGTCGCGGGCGTCACACGAACCGCGCGATCACCCATCGGGCCCACGAGAACAACGAGGATCTCCTCGCGTCGTTCAAGCGGTTCGTTGATATGAAATGGGCCAATCCGGCGGCCGGCGACTCTCACGCCGCGTAACCGCGTACTGCCGAGCCACCATTTGGTGCGGGGCACCACACTTCGGCCCCTGAACCGAGTAGGTCCGGGGCCGAAGTCGGTGCGGGCGCGGTCGGCAATGTGCTCCGCCAGCTGCAGTGCGTGGATATCGCCGAGGTGAACGGCGATATTGTGCAGCTCGGCGGTGTGCTCCCTGGCAGCGTCGATTGCGGCCTGGTCGTGGTCGACACCGATCACTGCTCCTGTGGCGGTGACAGCTTCGGCAAGTGTGCCGAGATCGGTGCCGGGGCCGCAGCCGAGATCCACCACCGTCTGGCCAGTCGGACGTCGAGCTCATTGAGCATGCGACCCTTGTAGAAGCGGCCCAGATCGGTTGCGGCGAGACGGTCGAGGTAGACGAGCGAGTTGGGAGTGGCGGTCTCGAACACTGGTGAAGTCATGGCCGCCAATCAATCAAACAGCCCCAGGTCGGCGCGCCCTACTGGTGAGTTCGCCGGAGCGGCTGGGGGTTTACTGGTGAAATCGCATGGTCAGTTGGTGCTGGGGGTGATGAGCCGGTTCCCGGAGTTGACCGAATCGTTCACTCACGTCGCGGGGAGCAACGCGCGGGTGGCCGATCTCGGTGCTTCGGTCGCGGCGGTGCTGTGCTACGAGTGACGCGGTGCGTAACCTCGACCGGAGACCAGGAATGATCGTGGGTCCGGTCGAGGCGCCGGCATTGGTCGCCGCTGGTTCTTGCTGGCAGTCAGCCCTCGGCTGCTCGAGGTCCTAAGCTCCTGGGATTCGATCCGCTACCACGGATCAAGCGCGAGATTCCGTGTCTATTTACGGTATTCGCGGAATGTGGCACGCAGGTCGTCGACGATGAGGTCCGGTTCCTCCATCGCCGCGAAGTGACCACCTCGATCGAATTCCGTCCACCGCACGATGTTGTGGTTCCGCTCGGCGATGCGACGGACGGGGATGCCGAGGTCCTGCGGCAACACCGCCACAGCGACCGGCACATCGGTCTCCGGTTCGGGCCTCCCCCACGTCGCGGCGCCCTCGTAGTAGTAGCGCGCCGACGAGCCCGCGGTGCCGTTGAGCCAATAGATCATGACGTTGGTCAGCATCGCGTCACGATCGACGGCGTCCTCGGGCACGTCGGTCGAGTCGGTCCAGTCCTTGAATCGTTCGACGATCCACGCCAGCTGACCTACCGGGGAATCGGCGAGCGCGTAGGACAGCGTCTGTGGGCGAGTGGACTGCAACATCGCATACGCACCGAGTTCGTACTGTGCGCGCTGAGCCAGCTGCAGTGCTCGCTTCTCGGCAGGATTGTCGAAATCGGCCGTCTCGGGAGTGACGGTGGCCGAGGCGATCATCGTCACGTGCAGCGCCACGACGTGCTCGGGATCGATCACCGCCAGTTCACGCGAGATGGCCGCGCCGGTGTCTTCCCCGTGTGCGGCGTAGCGGTCATAGCCGAGCCGCTGCATAAGTTCGGCCCAGGCCCGCGCGGCCCGGCTCGTCGACCAGCCGACCGCGGGCCCGGACAATCCGAATCCGGGGATCGTCGGCACGACGACATCGAACGCGTCCTCGGCCCGGCCGCCGTGCGCGACCGGATCGGTCAGCGGACCGATCACGTCGAGGAACTCCACGATCGATCCCGGCCACCCGTGGGTGAGAATCAGCGGCATGGCGCCGGGCACCGCGGACCGGACATGGATGAAGTGCACATCGTGACCGTCGATCTCGGTGCGGAACTGGGGGAACGCGTTGAGTCGCGCCTCCTGCGCCCGCCAGTCGTAGGTGGTGCGCCAGTACCGCACCAGCTCCTGGGTGTAGTCGAGCGGAATGCCCTGCGCCCAGCCGACTCCGGTGACGCCGTCCGGCCAGCGGGTCTCCTCCAGTCGCCGATGCAGATCGTCGAGCTGGACTTGGGGGACGTTGATACGGAAGGGAGTGATATCTGCGCTCATGAGAACGACTTTATGGAGCGGCTAGGACAACTATCGCCCTAGCTCTGAGGAAGGATGTGCAGTGTGTTGGAAACGTCGGCTCGCCTCCTCGAACTCCTGGCACTCCTGCAGACACCCCGTGTGTGGACCGGCGCCGACCTGGCCGAACGCCTCGAGGTCGATGCGCGAACCATCCGCCGCGACATCGACAAGCTGCGGAATCTCGGCTACCCGGTGCACGCGGTCGCCGGAGCGGCCGGATATCGCCTCGGCGCGGGAACCAAGCTGCCCCCGCTGCTCTTGAACGACGATGAGGCGGTCGCCGTCGTCGTCGGGTTGCGCACCGCGGCGGGCGGAACGATCACCGGCATCGAGGAGAGTTCGTTGCGGGCGCTCGCGAAGCTGGAGCAGATCCTCCCGACCCGGTTGCGTCACCGAGTCTCCGCGCTCCAGGCGGCGACCGTCAGCATGCCGGCAGGCACGCCGTCCGTGGACGCGGACGTCCTCACCACGATCGCCGCCGCGATCCGCGACCACGAACAGCTCCGCTTCGACTACCGCACCCACGACGGTTCCGAGATCCAGCGGGCGGCCGAACCGCATCGGCTCGTGCACACCGGGCGGCACTGGTATCTGGTCGGCTGGGACGTCGAGAAGAAGAATTGGCGCCCCTACCGTGTCGACCGCCTCCGCCCGCGCATCCCCAACGGGCCACGATTCACCCCGCGCGAGGCACCCGAGGTCGACCTGACCGGCTGGGTGTCCCGCGGGGTCAGCACCGCCCCTTATCGCTACCAG
This sequence comes from Nocardia sp. 2TAF39, assembly GCF_052114905.1. Lineage (NCBI taxonomy): Bacteria > Bacillati > Actinomycetota > Actinomycetes > Mycobacteriales > Nocardiaceae > Nocardia > Nocardia sp. 2TAF39. Next base: position 217,749 of record NZ_JBFRFQ010000015.1, on the reverse strand, counting down.
GTGCGCATCACCCTCGAGGTGTCGGCCGCCGTCGCGGCGGACCGCATCCCGCCGACCGTCGGTGTCATCGAGGCGATCGACGATGGGCACTGCCTGCTGCACACCGGCTCGAACTCACTCGACGAAATAGCCGTCTACACCGGACTTTTCGGCTTCGGATTCCACGTGCATGAACCACCTGAACTCATCGACCACCTACGCGCGCTGGCGCACCGCGTCACCGCGGCCATCACGCCCCGCGACGGCGCACCCGGTTCGGCTGACCGCCCATCATGATCCGCACCCCGACGAAGCGTGGGCCGAAAACGATCTGTGACCCAATTACAAGCCACTCTGGGTGTCATCGCTGTGGCTGGTTCCGGGCGTGCACCGCGCGCCCAGCACCAACTCCCGCCGCTCGGCCTCCGTCACCGTCAGTACGTCCTTCTTCGGCCGACCGGTCTTCGCCACCGACGAATCCTGCAATTGAACAACAAATTTCAGGCATACCCACCAGGGGCCTTGTGGTAGGTGATCGCCGAGCTGGTCCGGCCGGTGCGGTCGTTTCGTCGTACCTAGGTCAACGGAATTTTTCGAGTTGGTATCGGTCAGCCACCGCGCCCGCGCTGGCCGGCCAATCGCAGTACTGGCCGGTCCGGTTCCAATTCAGGCCGCTCGGACACGTGTAAACGGTCGGGATGTTGTTCGAGCACTGAACGTACTTCGTCACGTCCCCGGGGAAGGGGAAGAGGCCGTTGGGCTGGGGACAGCTGAAGGCGGCGATGTCGAGTCCGGTGCCCTCCGCGAGGGCTGAGGATGCGGCGGCGAGCGTGAGGCCGGAACCGAGTAGCAACGCGACGGCGGGCATAGCGAGGATGCGGGCGAGTCGCACGGTCGTCTCCTTCAGGTGAGGCGTCAGGCCGCTCGCATCATGACATGGGCTGGGTGGACGCGCGTGTGGGCGCGCCGATCTCGTCACAACCCCGGCAGGCATCGCCGAAAGCGCGCCGGAACTCGCGACGACTACTGGGCACGAGTAACCCACCATCCCCGCAACCCGCACATAAGGGACTCCATCATCCCGTCAACTCGCCATGTCGAAACGAGAAACGTTGACCACCAACGACTCCGCCGCAACTGGCGAACCCAAGGGCCTCTCGATCGGCAATGTGATCGGCACACTGACCGCAGCGCTGATGAACACCCTGCCGTTGGAGCGAGTGACCGTGCGGGGCGGGTCAGCTGGTGCGGTCGAGTGGGGCGGGCATGAGGAACATCCGCGAAAGGCTTCATTGCGGGCGGCTGCATGTCGCCTGCCTGTTGTCCGCATCCGGGTGCCCGTACGCGGGCAGCATTCATCGCGAATCCGCTTTCTGTATAAGCGAATCCGGCTTCGTGCGGTCGCGTGTATGCCCCGTCACATTCTGCTGAAGTTGTCGGCTGGGTGATGCTAATTTTAAGTGGAGGTTATCACTCCGCTTAATTTTTGGTAGCGGCCTGGTTCAACGGGGAAGGAGGCCGCGCGATGGTCGCAGTGGGTCTGGGCGGCCCTGGCGTCGAACTCGAGTTCACGCCCGGCGGGGTCGTCGAACGGGTGCGGGCGGCCGTGCACGGCCGCGGCGGCGAGGCGATTCGGCAACTCGCCCTGATCACGGTCCTCTACCTCGGCTATCGAGCAGGCCGCATGGTCACCGCCGACGACACGGGGCGCGCCATGGATAACGCGCACGACCTGCTCGGCTTCGAGGACCGACTCGGTCTGCCGGAGGAGACGACGATCCAGGCCATCTTCGTCCACCATGATCTTTTCGCTGTTCCGGCCAACTTCTATTACGCCACAGCCCATTTCACCGCCGCCGTCGGGATCCTGCTGTGGCTGTGGGTATTCCGGCCGGAGCACTACCGCTGGACCAGGAATCTCATGGTGGCTCTCACCGGGGCGGCGCTCGTGGTGCACATGCTGGTCCCGCTCGCGCCGCCGCGGATGCTCCCCGACCAAGGCTTCATCGACCTGGCCGCGATACACGGCCAATCCGTCTACGGTGCAGCCGATTCCGGCGGACTGTCCAATCAGTTCGCCGCCATGCCCTCGCTGCACGTCGGCTGGGCACTGCTGCTCGCCTTCGCGGTGGTCGCCGCGAACCGCACCCGCTGGCGTTGGCTCGCCTTTGCCCACCCCGTCCTGACCACGCTCGTCGTCGTCGGCACGGCCAACCACTACTGGCTCGACATTATTGTCGCCGTGGTGTTGCTGGCCCTGTCCGCCGCGCTGCACCCGCTCGTGGTCCCCGCGTCGTCCACCGCGTGGGGTGTCATGGGCCCTGCTTCGAGGAAGGCCGTCCTGAACAGTCGTCAGTAGTGCGTCCCCGATGCGGCGGTCGGGCACGCGGCGAAGTCCACGCGCATGTTCTCGTTGCGGTCGATCGTGCTGCGCAGCCGAACGAGTCGCCCCCCGGCTCTCGCCTCCTCGTCGGCGGCGGGGGAGCCATCGTCGACGGTAGTGAAATGGTGGCATCGGGCCGGAGCAGAGCCACCATTGGGCTACGTTCGGTGTGCATGGCGATGCGCAGCCGTGCCGGGCAACGAGGGCGGTCGATGCGCATACCGCTGTGTCGGCGGCGGCGTCTGTTGCGTGTGGCGGGGCGGCGATGGGGTCGCCGTCCGTCGGAACCGCCAGCGCCTCAACTGTGGAGCCGTCATCGACGGTAGAAATGGCGGCGTCGCCGCGAGAGCAGAAATTGGCTTCGCTGGGTGTGCGCCCCGCTGTCGGCGGTACCCGTCGGCTGCACTGTCAGCGGTCGTCATACACGCGGCGCGGCGGTCACCCGAAGGGCGTTGTATTCACCAGTACGATCACGGGGCCCATCTTGTTTGCCAGTTCGGACAAGGAGTTGCTGTGGATCCGCTTGCCATCCTGAATACGCTGCTCTCGTTTGCCGTCCAGATCTTGTCCCTGGTCCAGGGGGACAGCGGCTTTTCCGTAGGCGGCTGAGCGAGTCGCCTCGGCGCTGCCCCTGTGGCGCCGAGGCGACTCGGTGCACCGGTCGGAGATAGCCCCGGCCTGGTGGTGCGCTAGCGGTGGGCGGCATCGGTCTCGGCCCAGGATCGGATGTCGCCGCGGTCGAGGGCTACGGCAAGGAGGGTGGGAAACTTGTCGGGGGTGCAGGCGAAGGCAGGAATGTCTAGGGCCGCGAGGGCGGCGGCATTGTCGTGGTCGAAGGCGGGGGCGCCGTCGTCGGAAAGGGCGAGCAGGACGACGATCTGGACGCCGGACTCTTTCATCGCGTTCGCACGGCGGAGCATGTCGTCGCGGATGCCACCCTCGTACAGATCGGAGATGAGGATGAACAGCGTGTCGGCGGGTCGGGTGACGAGGGACTGACAGTAGGCGAGGGCCCGATTGATATCGGTGCCGCCGCCGAGCTGAGTGCCGAACAGCACCTCCACCGGGTCGTCGAGTTTGTCGGTGAGATCGACGATTTCGGTGTCGAAGACCACCAGCGAGGTCCGCAGCGACCGCATGGACGCGAGCACCGCGCCGAACACCGACGCGTACACGACGCTGGTGGCCATCGACCCGGATTGATCGATGGCGAGCACCACGTCGCGACGTACCGCCTGCGCCTTGCGGCCATAGCCGACCAGGCGTTCCGGCACCACGGTGCGGTGCTCGGGCAGGTACGTCGCGAGGTTCTTGCGAATGGTGCGGTCCCAGTCGATATCCCGCAGGCGTGGGCGCGTGACACGGGCCGCGCGGTTCAGCGCACCGTTCACCGCGGCGACGGTTTGCGCCGCGATGCGCTGCTCGATCTCGCGGACCACTTTCTCCACCACCATGCGCGCGGTCTCCTTGGTGGTCTCGGGCATCACCCGATTGAGGCTCAGCAACGTGCCGACCAGGTGCACGTCAGGTTCCACCGCCTCGAGCAACTCCGGCTCCAACAGCAGCTGGGTGAGGTTCAGCCGCTGCACGGCGTCGCGCTGCATCACCTCGACGACAGCGCCAGGGAAGTAGCCGCGAATGTCGCCCAGCCAGCGGGCGACGCGCGGCGCCGAGCCCTGCAGGCCGCCGGTGCGCTTGCCCGGCGACTCGTCGTCGTCGGTGTTGTACAGCGCCGACAACGCCCGGTCCATGGCCGCGTCGTCGGCGGAGCCGAGGCCGCCGAGACCCTCCTCGGCCGCCGCGCCGAGCACCAAACGCCAACGCCGCGCCTGTGTTTCGTCGGCAGTCATACCGTCACCCCCAGGATCTCCGCGGCGGTGCGTACCGCGATCGTTCCGCGCTCCACGTCGAATCCCGCCGTCGTGCCCGCTGCTGCGACGGATCCGCCGTCGCGCACCGCCTGCCCGATCGCGCGGCGCTCGCCGGATTCGAATGCGCCGAAGGTCCGGCGCAGCAGCGGCAGCGTTTCGACGAACGCGTCGTCGCCGAGTTTGCGCAGCCAGTCGTCGATGAGCCGCAACAACTCTCGATCGTGCACGAGCAGCAGGCCGCGGCCGCCGAGAAACCCATCGATCCACGCCGCCTTGGCCGCGGCCGTGTTACCGACCGAAAGAGCCGCAGCGAGCCGGCGCGCGGACTCGGCGTCGCCGACGCGGCCGGCGTCGGCGAGTAGCCGGACGGTCCGCCCGACCAAGGCGCCGTGCACGTCGTCGCGGTCCGTGAGACGGCCGAGTACGGCCAGCCACTCGCCGGTCGCCCAGCTGTCGTCCCTGGTGTGGATGGCGGTGTGTGCCGCGTCGAGCAGGGTGCGCAGTTCGGTGGCGGCGTCGGTGTCCAGTCCTGTCACCGCCGCGGGCAGGCCCGCGCAGATGCGCACGAGCAGTCCGTCGGCGACGTGCCCGAGTGCCTTGGTGTCGGTACCGCGCACGTCGCCGTAGCGCAGCGTTCTGATCAGGCCGGGCAGGGCAGCGAGCAGGTGGGTGACGTCGTGGTCGAGCGCGGCGGCGGATTCCAGCCGGGCGATCAGTCCGTCGGTGGCGTCGCCGAGATCGGCGAGCAGGGCCACCTCCAGCGCGGCGGTCAACTGGCCGACGGTGCTCTCCGTCCGGCTCGCGGTGTCGAGGATCTTCGCCTCGGCGGCGGTGCGGATGGTGGTGCCCCAGCGGGAGGCCTCGATGATCGAGACCGCGTACTCGGGCCGCCATTCCAGCGTCCAGGTCTCCCGGAAGGTGCCGGTGGCGCGTACCTCGCTCGTGGTGAGCGTGCCCCAATCGATGTCGAGCACGCGCAGCTGGTGCAGCAGTCGCGACCGCTCGACCTCGCGCTGCTTGCGCAGGTCCAAGTCTATGGTACGAGCGTACGGTTCCTGCTTCATGCGCAGTGACCGGATCTTGGCGCGTAGGTCCGCGTCCAGCGGCACGGTCGGTGTCCCCTCCGGAACGCTGCCGAGCGCCTCGCCGACGATGAGCTCGCCGACCACCAGACGCAGCATCGTCTCGTCGCCGGCGCACATCACCGACCTGGTCGCCTCGGTGACCTCCGACAGCCCCGCGAGCGGGCGGCCGCGCAGCGCGGCGAGAGTGTCGGCGAGCCGGACGGATTCGATGATGTGCGCACTGGAGACGGGCAGATCGTGGGCGCGCAGCACGCCGGCGACCTTGGTCAGCCACCGGACGATCGGCCGCTCGGTCTCGGTGAACAGGTGGTGGTACCAGCCCGGCGAGGTGACGCCCGCACCATATCCGGAGGTCGTGGACAGCCGTGAATGCGTCCACGGCACCCAGGTGAGCCGGGCTTTGGTCTTCGGAAGCCCTTTCAGCAGACGGGTATCAGTGGCGGCGGGGCCGAGCTTGCCCGTGAGTGCGGGCGCGTGCCATGCGCCGCACACGACGGCCAGCCGGACAGCCCCGTCCTTCAGCGCCTTGCGCATGGTCTGCCGCATGTAGGCCTCACGTCGCAAGGTGTGCGCGTCAATGGTGATCGGATCGGGCGGAACCGGTCGGCCGGCGTCGGCGAGCGCTTCGGCAACCGAATTCACCTCCGGTGCTTCGGCATCCGTGTATTCGCCGTGTGGTGGTTCGCCGCGCACCGTTCGGCTGTGGGCCGGTGCGCCCCGTGGTGGTTTGTGGTGCGCCGGCTCGTCGTGCGTCTCGGTATCTGCCGCATCGGTGTTTGCCGGTGCGTGCTCGACGGTGTACGGCGCAGGTCGCTGTTCGCGCGCGGTGTGCTCGGCGGATTCCCGTAGCGCGCCCATCGCCTCGGTGATGGGGTCGAACGCGTCGGCGTCGGGGGCGGATTCGACGGCCGCGTCCCACCAGCGCTCGGCGTCGTCGTAGCCGCCCGCCTCGGCCAAGGCGGTCAGTGGATCGAATCGGTCGCCGGGCTCATCCTCCGCCGCGAGGACGACCGTCGCGGGCAGATCGCAGAACCGGACGGGCACGGAGTTCCGCACGGCGTACCGCAGCGCCTGCCACTCGGGGGAGAACACCGCGTACGGCCAGAACGCGGCCTTGGCCGGTGCGTTCGGGACATAGGCCAGCAGCGCGACCGGCGGCGACATCCCTTCGGCCGCGACGTAGCCCACCAGCGGATCGGCGTCGGCGGGACCTTCGATGAGGATCATGTCGGGGCGAAATGCCTCCAGTGCCAGCCGCAATGAGCGCGCCGAGCCGGGACCATGGTGGCGAATGCCGAACACCCTGGTCAGCGGCGTGGCTGCGGTATTGGAGTTCAACCGGTGACCTCACGGCAGGCGCGGTAGAAGTCCGACCAATCCGGCCGCTCGCGGACCACAGCTTCCAGGTACTCGGTCCAGACCACCGCATCCGCCACCGGGTCCTTGATCACCGAGCCGAGCACAGCGCCGGCGATGTCGGAGGCGCGCAGCACCCCGTCGCCGAAGTGGGCCGACAGCGCGATCCCGTTGGTGATCACCGAGATCGCCTCGGCGGTGGACAGCGTTCCCGACGGTGACTTGAGCTTGGTTCGCCCGTCGGTGGTGCTGCCGGAGCGCAGCTCACGGAAGACCCGCACCACCCGCCGCACCTCCTCGGCCGCGGCGGGCACCGTGGGCAGTTCCAGGGCCGACCCGAGCTGCTCGACCCGCCTGCTGACGATGGCCACCTCTTCGTCCTCGCTGGCGGGGAGCGGAAGCACCACCGTGTTGAACCGGCGGCGCAGCGCGGAGGACAGATCGTTGACGCCCCGGTCGCGGTTGTTCGCGGTGGCGATCACGTTGAACCCCTTGCTCGCCTGCACCTCCATGCCGAGTTCCGGTATCGGGAGCGTTTTCTCCGACAGTACGGTGATCAGCGCGTCCTGCACGTCCGAAGGGATGCGGGTGAGCTCCTCGATCCTGGCGATCGCACCGGTGCGCATCGCGGTCAACACCGGCGAGGGCACCAGCGCGCCTTCGCTCGGCCCTTCGGCGAGCAGTCGCGCGTAGTTCCAGCCGTACCGGATCGCTTCCTCGGCCGTGCCCGACGTCCCCTGGACGAGCAGCGTCGACGCACCGCTGATGGCCGCCGAAAGATGTTCCGACACCCAGGTTTTGGCAGTCCCCGGTACGCCGAGCAGGAGCAGCGCCCGATCGGTTGCCAGCGTCGACACCGCCACCTCCATCAGCCTGCGCGGCCCGACGTACTTCGGGGTGATCACGGTGCCGTCGTCGAGAGTTCCGCCGAGCAGGTAGGTGACCACCGCCCACGGCGACAGCCGCCAGGACGGCGGCCGGGGCCGTTCGTCGGCGTCGGCGAGGGCGCGCAGCTCGTCGGCGTACGCCTGTTCCGCATGCGGGCGCAGGAGGTTCGGCTTCGGGTCGATTGTGGTCAATGCAACTCCTCGAGCATCATCGAGCGGTGGTTGAGGTCGTGGACGAGCTGGTCGAAGGCGCGCTCCCAAGCGGGATCGTCGCACCGGCCGGCCACCGCGGCGACGGCGTCTGCGGCGGCGACGGGGAGATGGACAGCGGCGGTGGCCAGCAGCGACCGATGCGCGTTCGGGGAGGCGCCGTGCGCGTCCGGGCGGCGGGCCGCTGCTCGTGCCCGCCCGAACAGCAGCAGGATCAGGTGCTGCGCCAGCGCTTCCGGCCATGGGTGGCCCATCGCGGGCAGCAGTGCCTCGATCTCGGAGAGCCAGGAGCCGTCCAGCCGCAACAGATGCGCGGTCCGGTCGGACGGCGGGAGCAGCGCGAACAGCTCACGCCGGCGCAGCATAGCCAGATCGGTCGGTACGCCCGCCTCGAACAACGCGCGTGCCCAGGCCGAATCATGTTGTGCGAGTGCGGCATCCACCCATCCGTCGAAGATCGGCTGTCGGAACCGGTCGTCGATCGTGGTGCGCACCGCCTGCTCCGGCGTGTCCAGCAGGCTCGACCAGTGCGCCAGCGGTGTCGCAGCGACCACCTGCCGCAAACGGGCGGCCTGCCCGTCGGGCGCGCCGTTCCAGCGGTAGACGATTTCGACCGTGCGGTCGGTAATTCCGTCGCGCTGGGTGGCGGCGTCGAGCGTATCGGGCAGAGCGGGCACCAGATTCGTGTGCCGCATCCGGTGCTCGGCGCGGATCCACGCGCTCGCCCGGTTTCGCATGCGCTGCGCGAACGCCGAATCCGGCAGCAGCGCGAGCAGTCCCGCCGCGGTGCGCCGCACATCGGCGCGCCGATCGTCCAGCGCCGTCTCCAACAGCGGTTCGTCATCCGGCCCGATGCCCTCGGCGAGCACGGCCAGCAGCTCCGCCTTCAACGGACCGGATTCCTTCGGCCATGCCGCGACGAGCCGCCTTCCGGCCGCGGCGGCGTCACGACGACGGAGCGCGGCAAGCCAGTCGCGCCGCTCGGGTGGCTGCCCGAACTGCCAGGTCTCCGCGGAGCGCTCGGACGCGATGGGCTGCTGTCGCACCAGGTTTCGCCACTCCGGGTGTTGTGCGGCAAGCCAGCTGCCGCGGGCGCCGGCCAGGCGCAGCAGCGGCTCGCGCAGCGCGGCGTTGATCTTCGCGTGCTCCAGCAATTGCACACTCAGCGCGTCCGGCGCCCGATAATCGTGCGGCTCCGCCGCGTCGAACCATTCCGGGAGGAAGGGCGAGCGCTCCTGCACCATGCGCGCCAGTCGTGCCGCGGCCAGGCGCGGCAGCGAGCGGCGGCCGTCGTCCGCCGCGGGTTCCGGTGCGGTCGCGGTGGCGGGCATGACCGCGCCGCGCGTGAAAATGTCCTGTAGCGCGGTGGACTCGAGCAGCCGCAGCGCAGGGTCGGTCGGCAAGTGGACCGCGGCGCGCGCAACCTGAGGCGCCAGCCGGTCGAGATCCGGTGTCCGGCGTGCGGTGCCCAGCAGTGCGACGGAAGTCAAATCCGCGCTCGACGCGTGCGTGGCAGGCGAATTCGACGGGCGGCCGACGGGATCCGTCGGCGTCAGGTCGACGACCTCGCCCGCGGTGAACACCGAGATCGGAACCAGCCCGCCGGCGCTCCATTCGGCGGCCACCGTCACCGGGTGGCCGCCGGAGACGGCCAACAGTCGCCACGGTTGCTCGGCCGAAGCGATCGGCAGCGCCGTACCGTCGGATTCGGTGAGGTACCAACCCTGTTCGGTCAACGCGGGAATCACATCGACGAGCAGCATCGGCCATGAACGCAGCCACGGATCGGCGCCGAGCGCAGCGGCATGGTCGGCCAGCGCGGCCGCGATGGTGTTCGGCCGGTCCGCGTCGGCGGGCAGCGTGGTGAAGGGTTCGGCGGCGCCGTGCCGTTCGCCCCAGAGCGCACGCAGCGGCGCGGCGCCCGGATAGTAGTGCAGTTCGACGTCGGCGAGCTGACCGAGCGCGGGAACGTCGGCGGGGAAGTTCGGGGAGCCGAAGAAGTGGTCGACGATCAGCGCCCACCGCTTGCTCGCCCGACCGTACAGCCAGGTGCGCCTGGTGTGCAGCCGTTCCTCCTCGGAGACCCGCACACCGAACACCATCCATCGGTCCCGCACCGCGGGTTCGCCACGCACCGCCTCGGCCGGATTCGGGTAGCCGATGTGCATGCGGATACTGGCGCGCAGCGCGGGCGCCACATCATCGAGTTGCCGGTGCGCGGCGACCAGGAGGTGCATCCGCGCATATTCGCCCAGCACGAGATCCGGCCAGTCGGTCCTGGTGGCCACCGTGGTCGGCAGTCGGCGCAAGGCCGAAGCGAGGCCAGGTGCCTGCGCGTCGACCATTCTGGCGGCGATGGCCTCGAAGGTGCGGAACGAGCGGTCCGTCTGCGCAAGTCCGGTGCGCACCTGGTCACCGAGCCAGATGTCGAGTTCTTCCAGTCCCGCGGTCACCCGCACTCTGCGCTGCTCGGCGGTGGCGGGGTTCGGTGTGCGGACGCTGCGCCCCGTGGTGGACGCCGACCGCGCCGCGCGGCCGCCGATCCAGGCCGCCGCATAGTCCGCGGTTTCCGGGACCGCGGGAACCTCACCCGCGGTCCAGGCCAGCAACAGCGACAGCGCGTGCTTGCAGGGGAACTTGCGGCTCGGACAGGAGCAGCTGTACGCGGGGCCGGACAGATCGACCACCGTCTGGTACAGCATCGCGCTGCTGCCCTGGCACCGCCCCCACAGCGCGACGCCGTGCTGCCCGGCGCCACGCCAACGGTCCGTGAGCTTTCGCGCCGCGAACAGCGAACTCGCGTCCGGTGCGAGCGCCCTGACCTGGTCTTCGGTCCAGGGTGTCGTCATCGGACGGTTCCAGCTCGGTGGTGCCTCATCGCCTTCCCCATTCCTCGGTTGACCGGATTTCTACCGCAGCGCACCGACAAATGCCGACGCCGCCGGTGCCTTTCGCACGGAAATTCTTGTCGCCGTGCCACATTCGTCAGCCGCGCTTATGTTGCGCCGATCGAGGTGCTCTGGCATCCTGTCCTGTTCGGCTCGACCGAGCCACCCGGAAACGGGTGTTGACACCATCGAGCTGCCCGCCGGGGTTGGCGAGGGGTGGACATCGAGACGCGGCCGAGCCGTTTCGATGACCATATCCATCCCCGCGGGCAGATTCGCACGGGGCACGGTGGGTGTCTGCCGAGGCTTCGCTCGGCCGAGCACTTCTGGTGTCTGCCGAGGCTTCGCTCGGCCGAGCACTTCTGGTGTCTGTCGAGGGTTCGCTCGGCTGAGCACTCCTTGCGAATGCGGCGCGATCGGGTACCGTTTCGCACAGCTTCGACAAAGGCGCCGCGCACGGGGTCGGAGGACGTGTGGTGGCTCGGTGGTGGAGGGGGTTATCGAATGCGCCTGGATCCCGACGCCGTCCAGGTCAACAGCCCAGCGGACGCGGCGCCCCGGCTGTCCGCGGTGGTGACCAGGCGCCTTGCCGAGGATCCCGCGGTGCCGCCGTCGGTGATGCGGACCGTGCTGCGTGCGCTCGGCGGCGCCGAGTCCGGTGATCCGGCAACGGCATTCAACCACTCCGACATCTTCTTGCGCTCCATCCGGGTGCGCGGCTTCCGCGGCATCGGGCCGGAGACGACGCTGCACCTGCCGCCCGGGCCTGGCCTCACCCTGGTGGTCGGCCGCAACGGCAGCGGAAAATCCAGTTTCGCCGAAGCCGCCGAACTGGCCCTGACCGGCGGAAATCGCCGGTGGGACGGCCGGTCGGCCGCTTGGCGCGAGGGCTGGCGCAATCTGCACGACGGCGACGCGGCGCGCATCGAGCTGGCGTTGCTCACCGCGGGTGGTACGCCAAGGAGTGCTCGGCCGAGCGAAGCCTCGGCAGACACCGGAAGTGCTCGGCCGAGCGAAGCCTCGGCAGACACACAGTTGACCATCGCCAAGGAGTGGACTTCCGCCGCGGATCTGGCCGAGGCGCACTGGACCCAGCAGTATCCGCCCGCCCCGCCAACGGAATTCGACGTGGACAGATGGGCGGCCCAGCTGGAGCTCTACCGCCCCTTCCTGTCCTACAGCGAGCTCGGTGCCCTGGTCGACGGCAAGCCGAGCGATCTGTTCGACGCTCTACACCAGCTGCTCGGTCTCGACGAACTCACCACGGCGCAGGAACGAATCCGAATGCGTCGGCTGGAACTGGAACGCGCCGTGCGTGATTCGCGCCAGGAACGACTGGAGCTGCTCGAGCTCCTCGCATCGGTGGCAGACGACCGGGCGATCCGGGTGGCGGGTCTGCTGCGCCCTGCTCAGCCGGATCTCGCCGCGATCGGGCGCGAGGTGCTCGGCGCCGTCGACGACCCGGCCGGGCCGGATGGGCTGCGGGCGATCGTGCGGCTGGTGCTGCCGACCGATACCGAAGTGGAGGAGGTGGCCGCTCGCCTGGAGTGCTGCGGCGAGGCGCTGGCCAAGGGCGCCACCGCCGACGCCGAAGCCGATCTGCGGGTGCTCGAGCTGTTGCGCAAGGCGCGCGATCACCGTGCGGCGGTCGGAACGTGTCCGTGCCCGGTCTGTGGAAGCGGCGCACTCGACGATGCCTGGGCCCACGCCGCCGAGGCCGCCATAGACCGGCTCGCCGCCCGTGTCGACGCGCTCACCATCGCGCGCGTCGAATTGGGCAATGCCGTACGGGCGGCGCGGGCGCTGCCGGATCTCGTTCCGGCGGAATTGGAATTCGATCCGCGCAACCCGCCGTCGGTGGACACCTCTGCGGTACGCGGCGCCTGGTCCGACTGGGCCGCACTGACGACCGCCGAATACACCCCCGACCTTGCGGACCGGCTGCGCGGCGCGCACGCGCGGTTGGTCGACGAACTGGACCTGCTGCAGCAGGGCACCCGCAAGGAACTCGACCGCCTCGACGAGGTGTGGACGCCGCTGGTCCCGCGGATCGCGACTTGGCTGACGGGGGCGCGCGAGGTCGCCGCGCGTGCCGCCGAACTGCGCACGGTGAAGAAGGCTGAGGACTGGTTGAAGTCGGCGACCGCGGGCCTGCGCGGCGAGCGCATGACGCCGCTGGAGACGACGGCGCGCTGGGTGTGGCAGACACTGCGCCAGCAGAGCAGTGTCGAACTGGGTGCGATCCGCCTGCAGGGCAACGCGGGAACCGCGCGCCGGGTGCTGCTCGACGTCACGGTGGACGAGGTGGACGGCGCCGCACTCGGCGTGATGAGCCAGGGGGAGCTGCACGCGCTGGGGCTCTCGCTGTTCCTGCCGAGGGCCACGGTCGAGGAGAGCCCGTTCCGCTTCGTCATGATCGACGACCCGGTGCAGGCAATGGACCCCGCGAAGGTGGACGGCCTGGCCCAGGTACTCGCCATGGTGGCGTGGACCCGTCAGGTGGTGGTCTTCACCCACGACGAGCGCCTCGCCGAGGCGGTGCGGCGGATGGAGCTCGACGCGACCGTGCTCGAAGTGCAGCGCCGCGACCGCTCGGTGGTCGAGGTGCGGGTGTCGAGTGATCCGATCCGTCGCTATCTCGACGACGCCCGCGCGCTGGTGCGCACTCCGCAGTTGCCTGCCGCGATCGCCGACGAACTCGTGGCCACCTGCTGCCGTTCCGCGGTCGAGGCGGCCAGCCTGGCGAGGGCCCGGCGCACCCTGCTCGCCGCGGGCATGAACCACCACGAGGTCGAACGCCACATCGACGCCGCGCAGTCGACCAGGGCCAAGGTTGCGCTCGCGGTGTTCGGTGTGGGCAGCAAGGTCGACGACTTGAACAAGAACCTGGTCGCGCGCGAAGGACAGTGGGTGGTGGACGCGCTGCGCGACGCCACGGCGGGCGCGCACGTGCCGATCGGGCGAACGATGCGCGAGTTGATCGGCGAGACCGAGAAATTCGTCGCGTGGCTGGCCCGGTGAGGCGCCGGTGAGCGGGCGGCGTCCGCCCGCCGGCGCACGCCGCGGACCTGGGCGCGGGCCGAAGAACGGCTCCCGGCGGCCGCGCGCGAATCGTCCGTCGGTGGCCGAGCGGCTGGACACCGTGGACCGGCTGCTCGCCGGTTCGGTGACCGACGCGGGCGGGCTGTGGTCCCGGGCGACCGCGTGGATTCTGCGGATCGCTCTGGAGCAGTCCGTCGACGAACTGTGGATGCGGCTTGCGCCCGCGCTGATCCGCTGTCCGATGCGGGCGCAGCTGATCGCGTTGCGCGCCTTCGCGGGACCGGAGGTGGCGGCGCGGGTCGCGGCGCTGTGGGCGGCGCTGTCCCGGGCCGCGCACCACCACGACTACGAACTCGCGCCGAGCGTCACCGATCTACGGCGCTGGCGGGAACAGACTGTCGCCCTCGCCGCGGCGCTGGCGGCCGTCGACGCGCGTCGGAGGTAGCCGCGTCACTGGGGTTCGGTTCAGGGGTTCGATGCTGAGCACCGTGATCTGCGTCGGTTCGGCGGCTCGTCGGATTTCGGGACGCAGCGTGTCGGGGTACGAAATCGGCAGCCTCGGCCCGTTGTTCGTAGCAGCGTGGCGGCGCAGACCCCCATATTTTTCTGTGGGTAAGCGCGTCGATTCCGAGGTTGTCGTCACCGGTTTTGAAGGTTTCCGGGGCATAGGCGACGCCCGGAGGAGGTGCGTCGTTCGCCTGGCGGCAAGATCGGTGGCATGAGCGAGTGCAGCGAGCGAATCATCAGCACAGCGAGCGTCGCGCAGTCATGAGCGGATCGCGCAGGTGCCCGTGCGGGCAGGGCGACGCATTCGACGACTGCTGTGGTCCGGTGCTGTGCGGCGAACGGAGCGCCGCGACGGCGGAGGCGCTGATGCGGTCGCGCTACACCGCGTTCGCGGTGGGGGACGTGGATTACCTGCTGCGGTCCTGGCATCCGCGCACCTGCCCGCCGGAGGTGATGCTCGATCCGGCGCAGCGCTGGCTGTTTCTGGAGATTCGCGCGACCGAACGCGGTGGCCTGTTCGATGACACCGGCACCGTGGAGTTCGTCGCACACTACCGGGATGCGGATGGTCGCGGCGCGTTGCACGAGGTGAGCAGATTCGCCCGGTCCGACGGCGCGTGGGTCTACCTGGACGGCACGCACAAGGCCTGACCGGTAGCGTCAGCGGGCATGGCACGCGTCGCGATCGAGTACTGCACCCAATGCCGCTGGTTGCTGCGCGCGAGCTGGATGGCGCAGGAGTTGCTGAGCACTTTCGCCACCGAGCTGGGCGAGGTCGCGCTCATTCCTGGTTCGGGCGGCGTCTTCCGGATCACGGTCGACGGCGAGCAGATCTGGGAGCGTAAGGCCGACGGCGGGTTCCCCGATATCGCGGTGCTCAAACAGCGGGTGCGCGACCGGGTCGCACCGGAACGCGACCTCGGCCACACCGACCGGCGCGACTGAGACCCGGACCGGCCGAAGCGGAGTCAGCCGCAGCAGCCGCCACCGCAGCAGCCGCCGCCCGCCGGCCGCGGTGCGGGGCTCGGCGCAGGCATGCTGCCACCGCCCCTGGTGACCGTGGCGAAGGTGGTCAGCAGTTTGACCGTGTCGTCGTGCCCGCTCGGACAGGTTGCGGGCGCCGACGACTCCGCCATCGGACGGTTCATCTCGAAGGTGTCGCCGCAGCTGCGGCACCGATAGCTGTAACTCGGCATTCCCCCAGTGTAGGGCGGCGCCGCAGAGCTGTTCGGATCGGCCTGCGGTATCAACCGGTCGTCGACCAGGTCCTGGTTCGTCGAGCTTGTCTCCGCTCGCGAGCGCAGTCCCGCCGCCCCCATGGAGTTCGAGTGATCGTTCTCGATACCAACGTCATCTCCGAACCGCTGCGCAAGGCACCCGATTCCCAGGTGGTCGGCTGGATCGACGCCCAGCCCTTGCGCACCCTGTACCTTTCGGCGATCACCGTGGCCGAGCTGCGGTTCGGTATTGCCGCCATGCCCACGGGTAGACGGCGAGATACGTTGCGCGACAGGCTCGAAATCCGCGTGCTGCCGTTGTTCGCGGGGCGCGTTCTCGCCTTCGACACGACCGTGTCCGCCGCCTTCGCCGAACTCATGGCCACCGCCCGCGCTGCCGAGGCCGCGATCGGCACCTCCGACGGCTACATCGCGGCGACGGCGGGCGCCGCGAACATGGCCGTGGCAACCCGCGACACCGCACCGTTCCGGGCTGCCGGAGTGCCCGTCATCGACCCGTGGGCCTGAAACCGCGTGCAGCGTACTGGACATCGAGTACCTACCCGGCCCAAGACGCAGAATAGCCCCGAGGCCCGACTCGGGTTCCAGGAGTCGGGGTTTCGGTAGAAATGACGGTGGAACAGCCCGCCCGGCCGAATGTCAGCACCTTACGAGCTATCGGAAGGATTCCGCCGATACCTCGCTACCGTGACCGATTCGACACGATGGCCTCAGCACTGGCCTGAACAGCGGATGAATGTGATCCGACGCAGCAATGTCTCGGCATCGAAACGTTGTCGTCCTGATCTTCGACGTACTCTCGAGAGAGAAGTATGAGGAGGTCTGAGATGAGCGCTCAGTTCTTCGAGACGGCGCCCGGTCCCGATGACCTTGCCGAGCCGATCGTCCGCACGTCGTACGGTGATGTGCGCGGCATGCGCCAAGGATCGGTTCGCGTCTGGCGCAGTATTCCCTACGCGGCCGCCCCGACCGGAACCGCCCGATTCGCGCCGCCGCAGCCGCCACCGCCCTGGGCGGGAGTGCGCGACTGCACCACCTTCGGCCAGATCGCACCACAGACGATGGGCAACATGGTGCCGGTCGACTCGCACCTGAAGATCGGCGAGGACTGTCTCTGGTTGAATGTCTGGTCGCCGCAGCAGGCTGTCGGCGGCCCGGTGCGCAGCGTGGATGCCGGCGAGTCTCGGCCGGTCATGGTCTGGCTGCACGGCGGTGCGTACTGCCTCGGCACCGCCGCGCAGGACATCTACGACGGGCGGAAGCTGGCCGCGACCGGTGACGTCGTGGTGGTCGGGGTGAACTACCGGCTCGGCGCGCTCGGCTTCCTCGACCTGTCCTCGCTCGGCGACGACTTCGTGCCCAACCTCGGCCTGCACGACCAGATCGCCGCGCTGGAGTGGGTGCGCGACAACATCGCCGCGTTCGGCGGCGACCCCGGCAATGTCACGTTGTTCGGCGAATCGTCCGGCGCCGGCTGCGTCACCGCGCTGCTGACCTCGCCGCGCGCCGCCGGCCTGTTCCACAAGGCGATCGCGCAGAGCCCGCCGGCGACCACGGTGTTCGGGCAGGAGCGGGCGGCGACGGTGGCGCGGCGCTTCCTGGAGCTGATGAAGCTGCCCGCGTCCCGTGCCAAGGAGCTGCTGGAATGCCCTATCGATCGGATCGTCGCGGCGGCGGGCGTGCTGCTCGACGAGATCCCGCTGAAGGAGCCGGGCAGGCTGGCCGCCGCGCCGGTGGTCGACGGCGACCTGCTGCCGACCTACCCGATCGACCGGTTCCAGCACGGGCGCTCGCACCAGGTGCCGCTGATCATCGGCACCAATAAGGACGAGGCGTCACTGTTCCGGGTGTTCCGCTCGCCGATCATGCCGGTGACCCCGGACGCGGTGAACGCGATGCTTCGTGACGTCGCGGCCAACCACCCGGAGATGCCGCCGGAGCGGATCGCCGAAATCACGTCGGCCTACCCGGATCTCACCAAGACCCGCGGCGCGATGGCCATGTCCACCGACGCTGCCTTCCGGATGCCCGCGCATTGGGTGGCCGACGCGCATGCCCAGCACTCACCGACCTGGATGTACCGCTTCGACTATGCGACGCCGATGTTGCGGGCGGCTCGGGTCGGAGCGGGGCACGCCACCGAATTGCCTTATGTCTTCGGCAATTTCGGTACCTTCAACCATGACCCGACCTTCTGGCTCGGCGGACGCAAGGTGGCCATGGAAGTGTCCGGTCGCATGATGCGCCGCTGGCTCGCCTTCGCGGCACATGGTGTTCCGGCCGCGCTCGACGGTTCCAAACACTGGCCCCCCTACCGTCTGGCCGCCCGAACCACCCTGGTCATCGACACCGCCGACCGAGTGGTAGACGACCCCGACCGCGAATTGCACAGCGCCTGGGGCGAACAGGCGGTGGGGTTCAGTTAGCACGCTGCCGCGATGTCGTTCGTTCTGTCCGCAGTGGGCTGCGTGTCGACCCGGAATCATGGCTCGAGGTATATCTGCACGCAGCCAAGTATCGCGGCGGTGACCAGCACCGCCGCACCCTGGCGAGCCCGGTGGAATCAGCCCGGGTAGACGTAATGGCGGGGCCCGGAGTTGCCTGTCTTGCTGGAGCCGGCATATGGCATGTCGAGTGGGGCCGTGTTGAGCTTGTGTGGGTTGCCGTCGGGGTCTGCTTGCCAGCAATCCTGCTGAACGCCATGGAAGCTGGTGCACACAATACGGGTGCTCGTGCCGAACGGTGAGGTCAACCGGTTCCGGTCGGAAAGTGGATTCCAGTAGTCGGGGTCGCTCGGGACGGCGAAATTGTTGGTCTCGTAAACCGCGAACGCGCCGCCGCCGTCCGTGGGCCAGTCGTCGGCGGCGGCGGTACCCGCACCGATCAGAAGCGCGGCGCAGGCCACCGTGGTGAGCGCGGCAATCCGCGCGAGACGTTCGGTGTTGATGTTCATCCCCATCCTTGTCCTCTGCGGAACTGCAACCAAAAGCCGTATTACCGTAGCTCAGAGCATCATTCGCCGTTCATAACCCAGCTCTGGCAACTCGATACCGTGAAAGGCGATCGGCTAAACGTCCGTCGAGAAGCGGATGCCTCCGTCGGGGATTTCGACGCCGGGCCAGACTCGCGCGCCGCGCAGCAGCTCGCAGCGTGCGCCGATGTTCGCGCCGTCGCCGATGATGCCGTCGCGGACGAGCGCGCGCGGCCCGATGCGCGCGCCGAAGCCGATGATGGTGCGTTCGACCGTGGCACCCGCTTCGATCACAGCGCCGTCGAAGACGACCGCGCCGTCCAGTCGCGCGCCCGCGCCGATCTCGGCGCCGCGACCGACGACCGTGCCGCCGATGAGCAACGCCCCCGGCGCGACGCCCGCACCAGGATGGACCAGCGATTCGCCGCGCTGACCAGGCAGGGCGGGCGAGGGTGCGATACCGCGCACCAGGTCCGCGGAGCCACGGACGAAGTCCTCGGGGGTGCCCATGTCCCGCCAATACGAGGCGTCGACATGGCCCTGGACGCGGGCGCCCTCGGCGAGCAGCGACGGGAACACCTCGCGCTCCACCGAGACCGGACGCCCGGCCGGGATCTTCTCGATGTACTCGCGACGGAAGACGTAGCAGCCGGCGTTGATCTGGTCGGTCGGCGGGTCCTGGGTCTTCTCCAGAAACGCGGTGACCCGCCCGTTCTCGTCGGTCGGTACACAGCCGAACGCGCGCGGATCGCTCACCCGGACCAGGTGCAGCGTCACGTCGGCGTTGGTGGACTCGTGCGTGTCCAGCACCGCGCCGAGGTCCGTGCCGCCGAGCACGTCACCGTTGAACACCATCACGTTGTCCGCCCGCAGCTTGGAGAGTACGTTCCGGATGCCGCCGCCGGTGCCGAGCGGCTCGGTCTCGGTGACGTACTCGAGCTCCAGCCCGAGATCGGCCCCGTCGCCGAAGTGCTCCTCGAACACCTCCGCCTTGAACGAGGTGCCCAGCACCACATGCGTGATCCCGGCCTCCGCGATGCGGGCGAGCAGATGGGTCAGGAACGGCAGTCCGGCCGTCGGCAGCATCGGCTTGGGTGCCGAAAGGGTCAGCGGACGCAGCCGCGTCCCCTGGCCGCCGACCAGGATCACGGCGTCGGTGCCTGCATTGCCTGCCATCAAGCTTCCCCTGTTCACAGTGGGTCCTTATCCGCTCATGCGCCGGTTACCCGGCGCTCTGCGCCTGTTGGCGCAGGGCAGATCGAACCGCAATCCGTGAGCGCACCGCAAGTCCGGCCCGCAACGCCAACCGCAACGGCGCCTGCCACCAGTGTGGATGCCGGTCGGCCTGGAAACGGTAGGCGCTGGCGTGGTGCGCGGGCAGCATCACCTCGGGATGGCGGCCCGCGGCGTGGCCCTTGGCATGGGTGACCTCGGCGTCCGGCACGAACACGTTGTGCCACCCCGCCTTGCCCATGCGGTCGCCGAAGTCGACGTCTTCCATGTACATGAAGTAGCGCGAGTCGAAGCCGTCGATCGAGTCGAAGGCCGCGCGCCGCACCAGCAGGCACGACCCGGACAACCAGCCGACGGCCCGCTCGGAGATCTCCTCGTTCTCCTGCCGGTACCGGCGGCTCCACGGATTGGACTTCCACACCGCGCCGAGGATCGCGTGCCCCGCGCCGTCGAGCAGCCCGGGCACCCGGCGCGCGGAGGGGTACACGCTGCCGTCCGGCTCCCGCACCATCGGCCCGAGCGCGCCCGCTCGCGGCCAGCGCTTGGCAGCGGCGAGCAACTTGTCGATGGAATCGGTGCTCCAGCGGATGTCCGGATTGGCGATCACGACGAACTCGATGTCGGGATCGATCTCCCCGACCGCCCGATTGATCGCACCGCCGTAGCCGATGTTGCCTCCGGTGCGCAGCAGCCGGACGTGCGAATTGGCCTCGGCGACCAGCTCCGGCACGCCGTCCACCGACCCGTTGTCGGCGAGGATCACCTGTGGTTTCTCGGTGGTGGCCACGGCCAGGGTGGTGATGAAGTGCTCTAGGTGCTCACCCGGTGAATAGGTCACCGTGACGACGGCCACGCCCGCGGGGGTGACGGAATCAGAAGCTGCTGTGTCTTCGGTTCGCTCGCTGCGCTCACTCACAGTTGCCAACCCTAGTCGGACACTCGCACCAGCGCGTCCTCCAGTGCCGTCCGCCAATCGCGCAGCGGGGTCAGCCCGGCCTCGTTCCAGGAGCGAGGCGACAGCACCGAATATGCCGGGCGCCGTGCGGGTCTCGGATGTGCGGACGAGTCACACGGGCGGACGCGCCCTGGGTCGGCGCCGGCCCCGGCGAACACCGCGCGCGCGAGTTCGAACCAACTGGCCTGCCCGGCATTGGTGGCGTGCAGCACGCGTGGCGTATCCGGTCGCTCTGCCAGTTCCAGCAGGGCCGCGGCTAAGTCGGCGGCGTAGGTGGGCGAGCCGAATTGGTCGTCGACCACGTCGACGGTGTCACGTTCCTGTTCGAGACGCAGCATCGTCGCGACGAAATCGCCGCCGCGCCCGGCATATACCCACGCAGTGCGCACCACGTGCGCGTCAGGGCATCGCGCGAGCAACGCCCGTTCGCCCGCAAGCTTGGACTTGCCGTAGACGGTTGCGGGCCCGGTCGGATCGGTGGTGTCGTACGGCCGATCGTGGGTTCCTGGGAAGACGTAGTCGGTGGACAGATGGATCAGGCGGGCGCCGAGGTCGGCGCAGGCGGCGGCGAGCACGGCGGGACCGGTCTCGTTCCCCGCGTACGCCGCCTCGATTTCGGTTTCGGCGCGGTCGACGGCGGTGTAGGCGGCGCAGTTCAGCACCACGTCACCTGGCGCGAGCACCGCGCGCACCGCGGACGGATCGGTGATGTCCAGTTCGGCGCGTCCATAGCCGCGGGCAGCCGGAGCGAGACGCAGCAGTTCCCGGCCTACCTGGCCGCGCGCGCCGGTGACGACGAGGTGTGCGGATGCGGCGAAGTCGGGCGCGGTAGGGGCGGTCACGGGCGCAAGTCTGGCACGCCGTCATACCGGTGGTTGAGGTCCTTCCCAGTAACCGTTCGTTAGCCTTGGAGTATCGGGGGCTTCCCGGACCGGGCGGGGCGGGGCGGGAACCGGGGCGACGGGGCAAGTGCGCAAGCGACGCGAGGACACCAACTTTCGGCGAGGAGGATGCAGAGTTGTCGCAGCGGAGGGGAACATCGATCCCGTCGCGATCGACCGGAGCAGGCGCGCAATCGGTCGGGCCACTGCGTCTCGCCGTCGCGGTCGCCTCGGTGCTTGTGCTCGTGCTCACCGGTTTCGCCTGGCGCAGCGTCGACTCGCTGATCGCCGATATCGAGCGCATCGGCGACCTCGGTCTCGGCGGTGGCCGCGACGGCGCGGTGGATATCCTGCTCGTCGGCGTGGACAGTCGCGCCGACGCGCACGGCAACCCGCTGTCGGACGGAGAGCGCGCCATGCTGCACGCGGGCGACGAGGTCGGCACCAACACCGACACCATCGTGCTGCTGCGCGTGCCGAACGACGGCCGCTCCGCGACCGCCATCTCCCTTCCGCGCGACTCCTACGTCGACATTCCCGGTATCGGCATGGGCAAGATCAACTCGGCCTACGGCGTGACCAAGGCGACGCAGCAGGCGAAGCTGCTCGACCAGGGCGTCTCGGCAGCCGACGCGGAGCAGCAGTCCACGAAGGCGGGCAGACAGGCGCTGATCAAGACCGTGGCCAACCTGACCGGCATCACCGTCGACCACTACGCCGAGGTGAGTCTGCTCGGCTTCGTGCTGCTCACCGATGCCGTCGGCGGCGTCGAGGTGTGCCTGAACCGGCCGGTCGACGAGTGGATGTCCGGCGCCGACTTCCCCGCGGGCCGCCAGCGCCTGGACGGGCCGCAGGCGCTGAGCTTCGTGCGCCAGCGACACGATCTGATGCGCGGCGACCTCGATCGCATCGTGCGCCAGCAGGTGTTCATGGCGCAGCTCGTGCGGCAGGTGCTCAGCGCGAAGACGCTGCGGAATCCGGGCAGGCTGAAGCAGCTCAGCGACGCGGTGGGGCGGACGGTCGTGCTGGACGACGCCTGGGACGTGGTCGCGTTCCTGCAGCAGTTGGAGGATCTGTCCGGCGGGCAGGTGAAGTTCGAGACCATTCCCGTCAAGGATCTCAACGGTGAGACCAGCAGTGGCGAGTCGGTGGTGAAGGTGGATCCCAAGGCGGTCAAGACCTACATCGCCGCGCTGGTAGCCGACGGTGAATCCGCGCAGAACTCCGATCTCGGGGTCGACCCGGCAACGGTGACCGTCAGCGTCTACAACGCCGGCGGCGTCGTCGGACTCGCGGCTCAGGTGGCGCAGGCGTTGAACGCCAAGGGTTTTCGCGAAGGCGCGGTGACCAACTACACCGGCCGAAGCGTCACGAGCAGCCGGGTGCTCGCCGCCACCACCTCGGACCCGAAGGCCGAGGCGGTAGCGAAGGCGCTGGGCGGGCTGTCGGTCGTCGCCGATTCGGCACTGTCGGCGGGTTCTGTGAGCGTCGTGCTGGCGAACGACTATTCTGGTCCCGGCTCGGCGGCCAGCAGTGTGTCCGACTTCTCCGGAACGTCGACCTCCGCTACACCCGTGCCGCCCGCCCCACCGATCGACGCAGGCCAGAACGGACCGAAATGCGTGAACTGAACCATGCGTGACATCGACCAGGCCCACACCCTCACCGAAGCGGTACTCGATCCGATCCTCGCCCGCGAACCCGCGGGCCCGCGCGTCACCTACTACGACGACGCTACCGGCGCGCGGATCGAGCTGTCCGGTCTGACGCTGGCGAACTGGGCGGCCAAGACCGCCAACCTGATTCGCGACGAGTTCGGCCTGAGCCCCGGCGCCCGGATCGCCGTGCTGCTGCCCGCGCACTGGCAGACCGCCGCGGTGCTGCTCGGCTGCTGGTGGGCGGGCACCGAGGTGGTGCTGCGCCCGGACGAGGACGCCGACCTGGCCCTGGTGACCCCCGACCGCCTGGACGACGCCGACGGCGTCGGCGAGGTCGCCGCGCTGTCGCTCGACGCGATGGGCGCCCCGGTGCGCGACTTACCCGTCGGGATCACCGATTTCGCCACCGCGGTGCGTGTTCACGGCGACCAGTTCCTGCCCCGCGGGGCCGGTGTCGCGCTGGACGGTATGCCGGTCGCGGAGGTACTCGCCGAGGCGAGGAAATCGGCCATGCGGCAAGGCTTCTCCGAGGGCGACCGGGTCCTGTCGAGCACGCCGTGGGAGACCCCGGCGGAGCTGATCGACGGGTACGTCGCGGTGCTCGCCGCGGGCGCCTCGCTGGTGCAGGTGGTCAATCCCGATCCGGAGCTACGTGACCGGCGGATCGCGTCGGAACGCGTCACCGCGCAGCGCGGGTGAGCAGGACCCGGCATCGTGGACGAACGCTTCCCGGCTCCTACCGCGGTATAGGCCGGAGTCCGACCAGGGGACGTTCCACAAGTCGGCCGGATTCCGTACGGTGGAGCCGATCGCACAACGACGGGGGTTGAGGACATATGAAGCCGCAGTATTGGTTCCGCTGGTTGTCGGTGCAGGGAGTGCCGCGTCTCGTCCTGCGCGCGCAAGCCCGCCGCGGTGACCCGTTCGCCGAGCTGGTAGGCGGGCCAAGTGGCTGCGCCGACCCGTACCCGCTGATCGAGCGGCTGCGCGGCCAGGGCAAGTTCATCCGCACTCCGATCTCGTGGGCGACGTTCGACCACGAGCTGTGTCGTGCGATCCTGCGCGACAACAGATTCGGCGTGCGCACCACCGAGAGCTTCAATATCCCCACGCCGATGCAGAAGCTCGCCGAGCGCTTCCCGCTGCCGCCGAACCCGGTCGAGCCGCCATCGATGCTGGTGATCGATCCGCCGCAGCACACCCTGATGCGCAAGCCGGTCGCCTCGGCGTTCACGCCGCGCGCTATCCGAAGGCTGCGCGACCGGGTCGAGTCCGTCACGGCGGAATTGCTGAACGCGTTGCCCTCGGGCGGATCGGCCGACCTGATCGAGTCGTTCGCCGCGCAGGTGCCGATCGCGATCATCTCCGAGATGCTCGGCTTTCCCGACGAGGACAGGGCGATGTTCCTCGACTGGGGCGATCGGATGACGCCGCTGCTGGACCTCGGCATCTCGTGGCGGGTGCACCGCAAGGCGCTGCGGTCCATGGAGGTGATGAACGACTACCTCGGCCAGCATATCGAGCGATTGCGCCGCGAGCCGGGCGAAGACATCCTCAGCAGCCTGGTCATCGCGGGCGAGCTGGACGACAACGCGCTGAAGGCCTCCGCGAGCCTGCTCATGGGCGCGGGTTTCGAGACGACGGTGAACCTCATCGGCAACGGCGTCGTGCAGCTGCTCGCCCATCCCGATCAGCTGGAGCGGCTGCGCACCGAGCCGGAGTTGTGGCCGAACGCCGTCGAGGAGATCCTGCGCATCGACTCGCCGGTGCAGACGACGGCACGGACCGCGTTGACCGACGTGGAGATCGAGGGCGTGCGGGTACGCAAGGGCAACACGGTAGTGCTGTCGCTGGCGGGCGCCAACCGCGACGCCGCGGTCTTCGCCGACCCCGAGCGGTTCGACGTCGGGCGCGAGAACGCCAAGGATCACCTCTCGTTCAGCAGCGGCGTGCATGTCTGCCTCGGTGCCAGCCTGGCCAGGATGGAAGGTGTCTACGCGCTACAGGCCCTGTTCGACCGGTTCCCCGACCTCCGGCTGGACGGCGCGCCGCAACGCCGCAAGCTGTTCACGCTGCACGGCTACGAGCGGATGCCGGTTCGGCTCGGACGCCGGGCTACGGCGCCGGAACCGACCGCGGTCTGACCGGATCGCCCGATCAGCCAGTGGACGCGCTCTTCCAGACGTAGCGGGTCTTCGGGCGACCCGCCCTCCCGTAGTCCGAGCGCCGGACGACCAGGCCGTCGTCGGCCAGTTTCTCCAGGTAGCGCCACGCGGTGATGCGAGAAACCCCGATCGAGGTCGCGGTGTCGGCGGCCGTCATTCCTTCGGTCTCGGCGGCGCGCACGGCGCGGGAGATCTCGTCCAGCGTCTGGGGCGCGACGCCCTTCGGGGTGGCGGCGCGCTGGTCGGAGGTGCGCAGCGCGCTGAGCGCCCGGTCGATGTCGTGCTGGGAGATGGCGGACTCGCCGGCGGGGAGAGCGGTGCGGAATTCCCGGTAGCGGTCCAGCTTGTCGCGGAACGCGGCGAAGGTGAACGGCTTCAGCAGATACAGCACGACGCCGTGCGACACGGCGGTGCGCACCAGGGCGAGGTCGCGCGCGGAGGTGATGGCGATGACGTCCGGGCGCGGCGCGAGGCCGGTCAGGGCGGCGGCGACATCGAGGCCGCTCGCGTCCGGCAGGCCGATGTCCATGAGCACCAAATCGATCGGCGCGCCCTCGGCGGCGGCATCGGCCGCGGCGCGCATCGCCTCGCGTCCGGTATGGGCGACGCCGACGGGGGTGAACCCGGCGATGCGCTCCACGTAGGCGCGGTGTGCCTCGGCGATGAGCGGCTCGTCCTCGACGATCAGCACTCGGATCATCGTGCGGTGTCCTTTCTCGCATGAGCGGGGCCCTGCGTGGTCACGCTTCGCTGCCGCCTCTGGGCCTGACCGCTCATGCGGTGTCCTTTCGTGGAATCGTCACGGTCACCGCGCTTTCGGGATCCCGTTCGGTGCGAATGGTTCCCCCGTAGCGGGCCACCAGACGGTGAACCAGTGCGAGACCGAGCCCGTGATGATCGGCTTTGGTCGAATAGCCGCGCTGGGAGGCGCGCGCAAACTTTTCCGCCGACATGCCGGGACCGCTGTCGGCCACCCGGACGAAGAGCACCGAATTGCGATCCGCCGCGTCGGCGTCGGCGTCCTGATATCGCATGGTGACCTCCACCCATCCGGACGCAGTGGCCGCCGCGGCGTCGATCGCGTTGTCGATGAGATTGCCGACCAGCGTGACGGTTTCGTGCGGGGACAACGGGTCCACCGAGTCGAGTGCGGTGTCCTCGGTGATGGTCAGCTCGATGCCTCGCTCGGTCGCCTGGTTCACCTTGCCGAGCAGCAGTGCGGCGAGCGCGGGCGCGCCCACCGCGGCGAGCAGCCGGTCGATCAGCGCCTGAGACAGTTCGAGTTCCGAGGTGGCGAACTCCACGGCTTCGCGGTGGCGGCCCAGCTCGACCATCGTGACGACGGTGTGCAGCCGGTTGGCGGACTCGTGCGCCTGCGCCTGCAGCGACTGCGCGAAACTGCGCACGGTATCGAGTTCGCCCATCACCGCGCGCAATTCGGTGTGGTCGCGGATCGTCATCACGGTGCCGATCGGCCGGTCCTCCCACGTCACGATGTCCTGGTTGACCAGCAGGATCCGATCGGAGGTCACGTGCATCTCGTCCCGCACGACACCCCAGCTCATCCGCTGCAGCGAGAGCGGAAGGTCGCTGCGCCGGATCTTGCCGGAGGGTAGGTCGAGCAGCCTGCGTGCCTCGTCGTTGACCACCTCGGCGTGCTCGCCGGACGGCCCGAACACCACAAGACCCTCGTGGATGGAATGCAGCACGGCGTCGTGGTGCTCGTACATCACGCGCAGTTCGTCGGGCGCGAGGCCGTGGGTCTGCCGCCGCAGTCGACGACTCAGCAGGAACGAGCCGGCCCCCGACACCACAAGACCCGCGCTCGCCACGCCGAGGATCAGCGGCACCTGGGTAGCGACCTGGTCGCCGATCTTCGCGCGGGTCACTCCGGCGGAAACCAGACCGACGACGCGCCCGTCGTCGTAGATCGGAGTGACCGCACGGATGGAAGGGCCGAGGGTGCCCGAGTAGGTCTCGGTGAATGTCTCGCCCGCCAGCGCGCGATCGATGTTGCCGCTGAAAGGCAGTCCGATGTTCGCGGGGTTGGTGTGTGTGTAGCGGGTCCGATCCGGCGCCATGACCACGATGAAGTCCATGCCGGTCTCGCGCCGGATGTCCTCGGTGACCGGCTGCAGCAGCGCTGTCGGATCGGCGGTGTGGAGTGCGGAGACGGTGGACGGCGCGTCCGCGACGGTCACTGCGACGTCGATGACCTCACGGGTGGTGGTGACGTCGCTGTCGTGCCTGGCGTCCAAGACCGCGAGTACCGCGCCGATGGCGATCATCATCGCGAGCACGACCAGCTGGAGGGCGAATGCCTGACCGGCTAGGGACAGCCGACCGCGTCTCACAAGCTCTTCCTTCGCTGAACGTAATGCACCAAACAGTGACCCGGATCACCCCGGCCAGTCATCATTCTGCCTGGGGTGCATGAGACACCTCACTTCGGTACCACTCGCAGGAGAACCCAGCGCGATGAGCGATTCGACTACTACGCGGCACGACCGCACCCATTGGCTATATCTGGCCGTCATCGTGGCGGTGGTCGGGGGCATCCTCGTCGGCTGGCTGGCGCCCGAGGTCGGGCAGTCGTTCGCCCCGCTGGGGACCATCTTCGTCAACCTGATCAAGATGATGATCGCACCCGTCATCTTCTGCACCATCGTGCTCGGTATCGGCTCGGTGCGCGCGGCCGCCACCGTCGGCAAGGTCGGCGGCCTGGCCATCGGATACTTCCTGGTCATGTCGACCATCGCCCTCGGTATCGGCATCGTGGTCGGCAATCTGCTGCAGCCGGGTACCGGCCTGAACGTCACCAAGTCGGTCAAAGCCGGTCACGATCTAGCCAACACCGCGCATAGCGCGGGCGGTACCTGGGACTTCATCCAGGGCATCGTCCCGACCACGCTGTTGTCCTCGCTCACCGCGGGCAACGTACTGCAGGCGCTGTTCGTCGCGCTGCTGGTCGGTTTCGCGGTGCAGGCCATGGGCAAGACGGGTGAGCCGGTCCTGCGCGCGGTGGCGATCATTCAGAAGCTCGTTTTCCGGATCCTGGCGATGATCCTGTGGCTGGCGCCGATCGGCGCGTTCGGCGCGATCGCGAACGTGGTCGGCAAGACCGGGCTCGATGCGGTGGTGAAGCTGGCCACGCTGATGGCCGCGTTCTACCTGACCTGCCTGGTGTTCGTCTTCGGTGTGCTCGGCGTGCTGCTGTGGGCGGTGTCGCGGGTGTCCATCCTCAAGCTGGTCCGCTACCTGGCGCGGGAGTACCTGCTGATCGTCGCGACCTCGTCGTCGGAGTCCGCGCTGCCGCGCCTGATCGCGAAGATGGACCACCTGGGGGTGGAGCGCACCACGGTGGGGGTGGTCGTGCCGACCGGGTATTCGTTCAACCTGGACGGCACCGCCATCTACCTGACCATGGCGTCGATCTTCATCGCCGACGCGATGGGCAAACCGCTCGCTCTCGGCGAGCAGGTCGGACTGCTGCTGTTCATGATCATCGCGTCCAAGGGCGCGGCGGGTGTCACGGGCGCCGGTCTCGCGACGCTGGCCGGCGGGTTGCAGAGTCACCGGCCCGAACTGCTCGACGGTATCGGTCTGATCGTCGGCATCGACCGTTTCATGTCCGAGGCACGCGCGCTGACAAACTTCTCCGGGAACGCGGTCGCCACGGTGCTGATCGGCACCTGGACCAAGACCATCAACGTCGACCGGGTGAAGGACGTGCTCGATCGCAAGCTGCCCTTCGACGAGCGGACCATGGTCGACGACGACCACGGGACGCCGCCGCCGCGGCAACCCGAAACCAAGGACCTGGTTACGGCTTAGCCGCACGGTGAACGACGAAGGGCCCGCAGGATCTGCGGGCCCTTCGTCGCGTTTCCGGGTCAGTTTGCCCACTTCTCCGGGTGGAGGTAGTGCTGGGTGATGCCGGAGGCGTGACCGTGTCCGAAACCGTGCTCGGTCTTCAGCCACTCGACGAGCTCCTTGTGCGAGGTCAGCCCGGTGTCGCGCATGGCGGCCTTCCACTCCTCGATGGTGCGGCCGTACTTGGCCTCGATAGAGGGGAAGTAGGACGCGGGGCCGTGGGGCTTGGTCGCCATGGTCGATCTCCTTGCTCGTCGTGCGTTCGGTGGTGGTGACGGGGCGGCCTCGCGTAATTCATCGCCGGGGGAGCGGGTGTGCTCCAATTCACCGGGGCATTCGAACTTTCTGGGGCTGGCCCCATTCGAAGCGATGCCTGGACAGTATGCCGAGGTGGCGCGCCGGGCGGCCGGCCTCAGGCGCCCGCACCGACCGCGTCGGGCCTCGACTCGGTGCGATTCCGCAGACTCTGCTCGCGGATGAGCAGCACACCGGTCAGCGCGACGAAAACGGCGGTCAGGCCGTGGACTCCGAACGCGGTGGCGGTGGAGCCGCTCCAGCTCAGCACGGTCAGCATGTCGCCGATCGGGACGAGCGCGATGACCAGTGTCGCGATGCCGAGTGCGTAGCGTTGCCGCGCGCCGAGCAATGCCAGGATCAGCACGCCGGACACGGTGTCGCGCACGCCCTTCAGGTTCATGAATGCGGCCGCGTCGCCGTCCGGCCAGGCGGGGAGGCCGAATCCGGGGGCGATGGTGTCGGGGGTGAACAGGTAGCTGATCCCGATGTAGAGGATGAACGCGGCACCGATCAGGGACAGGACGGTGGCGATGCGGGAGAGGGTCATGGCGGCGCTCCTGGTTCGATTATCGCTGCGCTGAAATTTAGCAACGCTAGATTCAAGGGCAACGTTAACTGAGCCGCGATAGCTTGTCTAGCGATGCTAGAATTTTGCTATGAGCACCCAGACACGCAAGGAACGGGAGCGGGCCGACCGCCAGCAGCGCATCATCGACACCGCACGCGATCTCGCCGAAAAACAGGGATGGGAGGCGGTGACCGTGCGCCGTCTCGCCGAGCGGATCGAGTACAGCCAGCCCGTGCTGTACAGCCACTTCGCCGGTAAGTCGGCGATCGTCGCGGCCGTCGCGGAACAGGGATTCGCCGACCTCAGCGCCGTCCTGCGGCAGGCACACGCCGCGGCGGCCGACGTGGTCGACGCGCTGGCCCGCGTAGCGCGGGCCTACCAGGATTTCGCCGCGGCCAACCCGGCGCTCTACGACGCGATGTTCCTGATGAGCACCGACCTCACGTTCGGGTTGGCGGCGCCGCAGCCACTGCGCGACGGTTTCGGCGAACTGGAAGCCATGTTCCGGCCCTTCGTCGGCGAACCCGACCTGGGCGCCCGCACCGAGGTCGCCTGGAGCGCCCTGCACGGCCTGGCCACCCTCGAACGCGGCCGACGTCTTCGCCCCGAACTTCGCGACCAACGCCTCACGCTCTTGGTAGCCGAATGGCTCGCCGCCGTCGGCGCGCCGCTCACCTGACCGGATCCGGCGGCGTCGGCTCGCCCGTCGAGGTGGTCGTCGGCCGGTAGCGTGGAAGCATGGCTGATGTGGTGGTGGTCGGCTCCGGGCCGAACGGGCTGGCCGCCGCGGTAATCCTTGCCAGCGCCGGCCTTGCGGTGGAGGTGTACGAAGCCGAGGCGACGGCCGGGGGCGGATCGCGCACAGCCGAGCTGACCCTGCCCGGATACCGGCACGACGTGTGCGCCGGCGCGCATCCGATGGCGTTGGCGTCGCCGTTCTTTCGCGCGTTCGACCTCGAGGCACACGGTGTCGAGCTACTCGCGCCGGAGGTGTCCTACGCGCATCCGCTCGACGGCGGTGTGGCCGGACTGGCCTGGCGGGATCTGGCGCGGACCGTCGATGGTTTGGGCCGGGACGGCGCGGCCTGGCGTTCCCTGTTCGCGCCGCTGGTACGGCACTGGCCGGACGTCGTCGATTTCGCCATGTCGGACCTGCGCAGGATGCCGCCGGGACCCGGGACCGCGTTCCGGTTCGGGCTACGAACCCTGGAGCAAGGCACGCCGTTGTGGGACATCAGGTTTCGTGATCAAGCCGCGCCCGCCCTGCTCACCGGCATCGCCACGCACGCGATCATCCCGCCGCGCGCCATCACCGCGGCGGGCGCCGGACTGCTGCTCGGCACCCTGGCCCACGCCGGAGGCTGGGTAATTCCGCGCGGCGGTAGCCAGGCGATCCCCGATGCTCTGATCGCCGAACTCGAACGCCTCGGCGGACGGATATACACCGGGCACCGGGTCGACTCGCTGGACGAGTTCTCCGACGCCCGCGCGATCATGCTCGACTTGGCCCCCGCCGAACTGCTGCGCATCGCAGGGGACCGGCTGCCCGCGCGATATGCCGAGCGGCTGCGGCGTTTCCGCTACGGTGGTGCCGCGTGCAAGATCGACTTCGCGCTGTCCGGGCCGGTGCCGTGGCAGGCCGATGGCTGCGAACTGGCCGGAACGGTGCACGTCATCGGCACTCGCGCCGAGGCCATGGCGGCTGAACACGCCGTCGCCGCAGGACAACACGCCGAACGGCCCTATGTGCTGTCCATCCAACCCGGCGTGGTCGATTCGACCCGGGCGCCCGCGGGCGGCCACACGTTCTATACCTACGCGCACGTGCCGAACGGCTCCACCCGCGACGTAAGCGACGCCGTGATCGCCCAGGTAGACCGTTTCGCACCGGGTTTCCGCGACCTGATCGCGGCCACGAATGTCCGCACCGCGGCCGAGATGCCCGCGCACAACGCCAACTACGTCGGCGGCGATATTTCCGCGGGCGCGATGACCCTGCGCCAGTTCGCTTTCCGCCCCGCCGTGCGCTGGAGCCCTTACACCACACCCATTCCCGGCGTCTACCTGTGCTCGTCGGCGACCCCGCCTGGTCCGGGCGTGCACGGTATGAACGGCCTGCACGCTGCTCGCCACGCCCTGCGTGGGCGCTTCGCGATCCACACCGACCCCTTGGACCTTCTCCGCACTCGCACCCCGCAGCTTCGCTGATTCCTTCGCACGCCAGTTCGTCCCACCATGCTTGCGCCGTGTCAGGTACCGGCGGTGTGCGAAGAGCTACCCCTTGGCGAGTTCGGTGCGGTAGAGGTCGGGTTCGAGGTAGATGACGCGGGCGGCGGGGACGGCGGCGCGCACGCGGGATTCGGCGTCGTCGATCGCGGTGGCGATGGCGGCGACATCGAGGCCGGGAACCACGCCGATCTTCGCGGCTACCAGCAGCTCCTCTGGGCCGAGGTACTGGGTCTTGAGGTGGATCAACCGGTCGATGCGGGTGCCGTCGACCAGATTCTCGCGGATCTGCCGGTCCTCGTCGGGGGTCGCGCCCTCGCCGATCAGCAGGCTCTGCATTTCCACGATGAGCACGATCGCGATCACACCGAGCAGCCCGCCGATGGCCAGGGTGCCGACGCCGTCCCAGACCGCATCGTCGGTGAGCATGGTCAGGCCGACGCCCGCGAACGCGAACAGCAGACCGACCAGCGCGCCGGTGTCCTCCAGCAGCACCACCGGAAGTTCGGGGCTGCGCGAATTGCGGATGAACCGCCACCAGCTCGCATCACCTTTGAGCGGCTTCGATTCCCGCATCGCGGTCATGAAGCTGTAGGACTCCAGCCCGATCGCGATCACCAAGATGACGATCGCCACCAGCGGCGAACTCAGTTCCTCCGGATGCTGGATCTTGTGGATGCCCTCGTAGATCGCGTATCCGGAGCCGAGCGTGAACAGCACCAGCGCCACGATGAACGAATAGAAGTAGCGATTGCGCGCGTACCCGAACGGGTGCAGCGCGTCGGCCGCACGCTCGGCGCGGCGCTGACCGAGCAGCAGGAGTGCCTGGTTGCCGGTGTCGGCCACGGAGTGCACCGCCTCGGCGAGCATCGACCCGGAGCCCGTGATCGCCGCACCGACGAACTTCGCCACGGCGATGCCCGCGTTCGCCGACAACGCCGCGATAATCGCCTTCTTGCCACCACCAGCCGACATGGAAGCATGTCCTCTCTGTTTTCGACCTATCCGCGAACAGACTAATGGGCGCAGTCGGGCGTAGGCCGTCGTCAGGCCGCGCATGGCCGGAGCGAATGCGGAGGTACGCCTGATGGGCGCAGTCGGGCGTAGGCCGTCGTCAGGCCGCGCATGGCCGGAGCGAATGCGAAGGTACGCCTGATGGGCGCAGTCGGGCGTAGGCCGTCGTCAGGCCGCGCATGGCCGGAGCGAATGCGAAGGTACGCCTAGGGCAGCCGGACCGGACAATTCGGATCGGTCAATGTGTTCCGCCCACGCACGCGCAGAACAGCTGGGCATCGCCGTTCATCGCCTGGGCGCGGATATCGGTGTCGGCCGCGGAGATCCACGCGGCGGCGCCACGCTCGAGCTCGAGCAGGGAGCCGTTCTGGAACAGTCGTACCGCCCCCGCCGTGCACAGCACGATGCCCGGCCCCGCCGCGGTCAGCGGCACCTGCGCGGAGCCTGCGACGAGATCGAAGCGCCGCAGCACGAACTCCGGGGCGGGCGTCCGGTAGCGCACCGACCCGTCGCCTGCCGGTTCCGGCAGCACGACGGGCAGGTCGATCGGCTCGAAGTCCAGCACTCGTAATAGTTCCGGCACGTCCACGTGCTTGGGCGTGAGACCGCCGCGCAGTACGTTGTCGGAGTTGGCCATGATCTCCACGCCGAGCCCGCGTAGGTAGGCGTGCAGGTTCCCGGCTGCGAGGAACAGGCCCTGGCCCGGTTCCAATGTCAACCGGTTCAGCAGCAGTGCAGCGAGCACGCCCGCGTCGCCGGGGTAGGCCTCGGCGAGTTCGAGCGTGGTGCGGGCCTCGGGGACGAATTCACGCTTGCCCTTGCCCGACAGATAGCGCACGCAGCCGTCCAGCACAGCGGGCAGTAGTGTGGCGAGCACCTGGTGCGGCAGCGTGATCCAGGTCGTGAACAGGGTGCGCAGACCCGCCGAATCCGGTTGGGCGGCAAGCAGTTCGGCGTAGGGGTCGAGCCCGTCCACGCGCAGCGCACGCAACAGCTCGACCGTACGGTGTGGGTCGCGGAATCCGGCGAGCGCCTCGAACCGGTCCAGCGCGACGATCAGTTCGGGCTTGTGGTTCTCGTCACGGTAGTTGCGCATCGGCGAGTCCAGCGGCACCCGAGCCCGGTTCTCCCGTTCGAATCCGGCCTCGGCCTGCGCCGTGCTGGGGTGCGCCTGTAGCGACAGCGGCTCCTCGGCGGCAAGGACCTTCAACAGGAACGGCAGCTTTCCACCGAACTCCGGTGCGGCGGCGCCCAATTCTCGATCCGGGTCGGCTGCGACGAGCTCGAGCAGCGAGACGGTGTGGTCACCGACCCGCACCTGCGCGGGGTCGGCGGGATGGGCGCCGAACCAGAGTTCGGCCTCCGGGTGCGCGGAAGGAACCGGCCGTCCGCACAGCTGAGCGAGCGCGGTGCGCGATCCCCAGGCATACGAGCGCAGCGCACCGACGAGTTCGTGCACTAGTAGCTTCCCCCGTACTGCCCCTGGCTGTCGGCCGCGGCGGGGCGAGATCCGATCAGCCCTAGGTACGCGGCGGCCATCTCCAGTCGTAGCGCGAGCACGGCGAGCTGTTCGAGTTCGGTGCCGTGTCCGGATGCGGACTCCTCGGCCTGGGTCTGCACGGGCACGGCGGGGTCGGTCAGGTCGGTGCGCAGCAGGTCGACATCGGCATTGACCAGATCGGCGTCCACCGGGCTCGACGCGGCGCCGCCGAACACCGCGATCCGACGGCGCGCGGCCGCCTGATCGCGATCGGTGCTGAGCATGAACACCCGGATGCGCTCCACCGGCGCGGGCCCGTCGAGCTCCTCGTCATGGAACAGCGGATCGAAGTCGGGCGTGGATCCGCCTGCCGCTTCGGCTATTCGGCCCTTCGCCGCGACGGCCTCGGCGAGATCCACCGCCGCGCACACCCGGCCCGCGGACTGCAGTAGCACCTCGGCGCCATGCTCGGCGAGTTCGGCCGCGGCCGGCGAGTCGCCCGCGAGCACGATGCCGCGTTGTTGCATTCGTGCGGCCAGCGTCTTGGCCGGGTTGTGGAAGACCTCGTTCTGCGGGCCGTCGCGCAGCGCCTCCGCGTCGAGCACGTCGGCCAGCTCTGTGAGCTCGGGGACGGCAGCGCCGGACCGGAGGGGGTCGACCGCACGCAGTACCGCGATTCCGGCGGCCAGGAAGCGCAGCAGACGGTTGTGATCGAGCACCTGCACCCTCGGTTCCAGCAGCGCGGCCCGACCGGCCGCGGCGGCGCGCAGCGGGCCCTCGTGCGGCGCGGCGACGACCACCTCGGCACCGCGGCGCCGCGCCCGGTCGACGGCGTCGATGAGGCGCGGATCGCCCGCGTCGTCCCCGGAGACGAGCACTACGTCCAGCGGTCCGACCCACGGTGGCAAGGCGGCCGCGGGCACGACGGGTAGGCCTGCTCGATCGCCCAGAGCGGCGACCAGCAGGCTCGCGGCACGCGCCGCGCGTCCGGAACCGGCAACCAACACCACGCTGCGCGGTCTCAGGTCGGCAAGGCGGGCCAGCGCATCCTCACCCACGGCCGCCGCGGTGGCGCGCACCTGGGCGCCGCCCGAGGCGGCCGAGCGCAGGGCGCCGCCGGTATCGGCCGCCTCGAGCGAAGCGGCATCGTCGAGGTCGAGCACCGGTGTTCCAGCGATCATCGGGCGTCCCACCTCCCCTCATCGCGCTGTGTCGTTTCCGCCCCCGCACCCACCCGGTTCAGCTGCCACACCGAGACCGAGTCGGGCGAATCCAAGGCCTGTGATTCCACTATTCCAGTCAGGAGCGGACGATGCTCAGGATCTCGGTTACGAGTGCGTCTACTTCCTCCGCCGATCGGGCCTCGACGTTGAGCCGGAGCAACGGTTCGGTATTCGACGCGCGCAGATTGAACCAGGCGTCGTCGGCCAGCTGCACGGTCACCCCGTCCAGCCGGTCCACCGAGTGCGCCCGGTCCGCGAAAGCCTCCATTACGGCCATCGTCCGCTTCTTCGCATCGGCCACTGTGGAATTGATCTCTCCGGAGGCCGCATACGTTGCATACGACGACATCAGCTCCGACACGGGCCGGTCTTTCTCGCCGAGCGCGGCAAGTACGTGCAGGGCCGCGAGCATGCCGGAGTCCGCGCCCCAGAAGTCGCGGAAGTAGTAGTGCGCGGAGTGCTCGCCGCCGAACACGGCTCCGGTGGCGGCCATTTGCTGCTTGACGAACGAATGACCGACCCTGGTGCGCACCGGCGTTCCGCCCAGCTCATGTACCAGTTCCGGCACCGCCCGTGAGGTGATCAGGTTGTGGATGACCACCGCGCCCGGCTCCTTGGCCAGCTCGCGTTCGGCGACCAGGGCGGTGATCGACGACGGCGACACCGGGTCGCCGTTCTCGTCCACCACGAAGCAGCGGTCGGCGTCGCCGTCGAAGGCGAGGCCGATGTCCGCGCCGGACGTGCGGACCAACTTCTGCAAGTCCACCAGGTTCGCCGGATCCAGCGGGTTGGCCTCGTGGTTCGGGAAGCTGCCGTCCAGCTCGAAGTACAGCGGCACGACGGTCACCTGCGGCAGCGTGCCGAGCACCTGGGGCACGGTGTGGCCGCCCATGCCATTGCCCGCGTCCACCGCGATGGTGAGAGGGCGGATGTCGCCGAGATCGACGAGGCCGCGCAAGAAGTTCGCGTAGTCGGCCAGCAGCTCGAGTTCGGTCGCGGCGCCGGGCGCTCCTTCGTAGCCGGGCACGCCCTCGATCAGCTCGTCTTTGATGGTGGCGAGGCCGGTGTCCTGCCCGACCGGGAGGGCCTTGGCCCGGCACAGCTTGATGCCGTTGTAGCGGGCCGGATTGTGGCTGGCGGTGAACATGGCCCCGGGGCAGTCCAGGTGGCCGGAGGCGAAATACAGCTGGTCGGTCGATGCGAGGCCGATGTGCACGACGTCCAGCCCTTGGCCGCGCACGCCGTCGGCGAAGGCGGTGGACAGCTCTGGTGAGGAGTCCCGCATGTCGTGTCCGATGACGACTCGGGTCGCGCCCTCCGCGCGCATCAACCGGGCGAACGATGCCCCGACATCCCCGACGAATTCCGCATCGATCTGTTCACCGACCACGCCGCGAACGTCGTAAGCCTTGATCACCGCGTTCACGAATTCGGCAGAGCGGGCGACTGTCATGCCCAACACCCTAGTGGTTGCGCCCGGTCGGTCCGACACCGTCCTGGTCCGGGTCAGGACGGCGGATCGGGGAGCACGCGCAGATGGCCGCGGCGACCGGTGCGACCGGTGCGCGGCGGCGGGGGAGCATAGTCGTGGTAGCCGCGCTGGTCGTGTTCCTGCGGGCGGCGGCGCAGTCCGGCCTCGCGGACCGCTTCGGCGAGCGCGGTCAGATCGTCGTCGTCCGGAGTGCTCGAGGAGAATCCGCCTTCGTGCCGAACCAGCTCCCAACCCTTCGGGGCGGTGATCCGTGAGCCGTGTGTTTCGCAGAGGTCCCAGGAGTGCGGTTCGGCGACCGTCGCGAGTGGTCCGACGACCGCCGTCGAATCCGAGTACACATAGGTGAGCGTCGCGACGGCCGGGTTCTTGCAGCCTGGTCGGCAGCAACGACGCATGGGGATCACGCCGACGAGAGTAACCCTCCTGGCGCGTCGATGGGGGCAGACACGCTTGAACGAATCTCGGTCTGCTCTCAGCAGAATGCGAGCAGCACGGCGTCCCGCAAGAGGCGCCCGTGGCGCGTCCGACGGTGTGTTCCGCGGTGGAGTTCCCCGGGTATCGAGCCTAAGTACCCGTGGTATCGGTTTCGCTCGCCCCGCAATGGCATTCGAGGGGTGGGGCCGTCTGGATGGGTGCGGATCACTCGGCTTCCGGATCGATCACGTCCGGGTCGACGCCGAGGTAGGTCGCGACCTGCTGGACCAGGACCTCGCGCAGCAGGTCGACCAGGTCATCGGGATCGCTGGCCCGCAGTTCGAGCGGCTTGCGGAACAGCACAACCCGCGCCCGGGTCGCCGCGCCGTGCCGGTCGACACCGGCCGGGATGAGCCGGGACAGCGGGACCGGACCGTCGGCGACGACCTCGTCCGGCCAGGTAACCGAATCGGGATGCAGCGGACGGATTT
Source organism: Nocardia sp. 2TAF39 (assembly GCF_052114905.1). Classification (NCBI taxonomy): domain Bacteria; kingdom Bacillati; phylum Actinomycetota; class Actinomycetes; order Mycobacteriales; family Nocardiaceae; genus Nocardia; species Nocardia sp. 2TAF39. Next base: position 179,362 of record NZ_JBFRFQ010000015.1, on the reverse strand, counting down.
TCGGAACGTCGTCGACGGCGATGTCGAGCTTGGTGAGCCGGTCGTGCCAGCGGGTGTCCAACGGGGCGAACGCCTCCAGCACCAGCCGGTCGAACTTCTGGCCGCGGGTCCGCCAGGCCGGCACCGTGGGTGGCAGCATCGGCCCGCGCACTCCGCGGCCGCGGCGGATCACCGACCGGGCGGTCGGCGGTCGACGCTTACGGGAACGTGCCATGGCACAAAATCTAGGCCAGTCGATTCCGGCCGCGCTCATCGAGGCGGCGTGATGGTCTTGTCGTGTCGGTGAGTGTCGTGTCGGTGCTGTCGCGAACCGATGATCGGGCGCGGGATCGGCTGTCCTCGCGTGTTCCCGGAGTCGCCCTGATGGAGGTGGGCAACTCCGGGCCTCGCGTACGTCTCAGCTGATGCCGCGCTTGAGGCGGCGGCGCTCCCGCTCGGAGAGCCCGCCCCAGATGCCGAAGCGCTCATCGTGCGCGAGTGCGTACTCCAGGCACTCGTCACGTACTTCGCAGCCCATGCAGATCCGTTTCGCCTCACGGGTCGAGCCGCCCTTCTCGGGGAAGAACGCCTCCGGATCGGTCTGCGCGCACAGGGCACGCTCCTGCCACTGCTCTTCGATGGATTCGAACATCTCGTCGAAGCCGGTCACGACCAGGCTGAGCCGGGGTGCCGAGACTCCGTCACCCCCCTCTTCGTCCTTCCAGCCGTTGTCTGTGCAGACGCCACGTGCTGCGCCTGCTGTGGAATCGGTCGGCGAGACCATCTCGTTGGCCATCGCTCCGCCTCCTCACTGTGTGTTAGCGCAGAATGATTCGTTCCGTCGGACCAACACGCACGCCGACGGCCATACCCCGCGACGTTGTCCCGCGGACGTCCCCGAGCCTGTCATTCGCTCGAACATCTGTTCGAAAAGCCGCTCGCGCCTTGGGCTCTCGCGCGAACCCGGAATGACATGACTGTGATTAGACACGCCGGACGTGTCGATGGTCAAGCCGCCGACGCTATTCCGTTACTATCCGCAGCCGCATTCCGAATTGATCTTGTCACGTACGTTAGCAAATAGATAGCAAATTTACCGCGAGTCGTCTCCATCGGGGTACCGCATAGGCTGTGCGGATGTGACTGGACAACAAGCGGACGCCGTAGCTGGGAACGGGCCCCGGATCGCCGTCCTCGTCGGTGGCGTCGGTGGCGCGCGTTTCCTTCAGGGCGTCCGCGAACTGCTGCCCGAGGCCGACGTTGCCGCGATCGTGAACGTCGGTGACGACGCCTGGATGCACGGCCTCCGTATCTGCCCCGACCTCGATACCTGCATGTACACCCTAGGTGGCGGTATCGATTCCGAGCGCGGCTGGGGCCGGGTCGGCGAGACCTGGCACGCCAAGGAGGAGCTCGCGAAGTATCACGCCCAGCCGGACTGGTTCGGCTTGGGGGACCGTGATATCGCCACCCATCTGATCCGAACCGAAATGTTGCGTGCCGGGTACCCGCTCTCCGCGGTCACCGAGGCGCTGTGCAATCGATGGCAGCCCGGTGTGAAACTGATCCCGGCAACCGACGATCGCTGCGAAACGCATGTCGTTGTGACCGACCCGGACAATCCTGGCGAACGGCGCGCGATCCATTTCCAAGAGTGGTGGGTTCGCTATCGCGCGAACATCGACACCCATGGATTCGCCACAATTGGCGCCGATGACGCCAAACCGGGCCCAAATGTGACGGAGATCATAACGTCCGCCGATGTGGTGCTCCTCGCTCCGTCGAACCCGGTCGTGAGCATCGGAGCCATCCTCGCCGTGCCGGGCATTCGGGGCGCCCTGCGCACGACCGAGGCCAAGGTGATCGGCGTGTCCGGCGTGATCGACGGAAAACCGTTGCGCGGTATGGCCGACGAGTGCCTGTCGGTGATCGGAGTGGACACCACGGCCGAGGCGATCGGTCGGTATTACGGCGCCCGCTCGGCCACCGGAATCCTGGACGGCTGGCTGATCCACACCACCGACACCGCCGACGTGCCCGGTGTCGAGGTGCGTAGCGTGCCTTTGCTGATGACCGACCCGCCGGCTACCGCTGAAATGGTGCGCCAGGCACTGGATCTCGCGGGAGTGAAGCCATGACGACACCCACCGACCACGGGGCGGGCGAGCTGCGTATCCTGCCCGTCACCGGCCTTCCGGAGTTCCGGCCCGGTGACGACCTGGCCGAACACCTTGCTCGGTGTGCACCCTGGCTGGCCGACGGCGACGTGCTCGTGGTCACCAGCAAGATCGTCGCGAAGGTCGAGGGCCGCGTCGTGGAGGCGCCGATGGACCCCGAAGAACGGGACAGCGCCCGGCGCAGGCTCATCGACCAAGAGGCGGTGCGGGTGCTCGCGCGCAAGGGCCGCACCTTGATCACCGAGAACAAGCTCGGCATCGTGCAGGCGGCCTCCGGGGTCGACGGCTCGAATGTCGAGCAGGGCGAACTCGTCCTGCTACCGACCGATCCGGACGGCAGCGCCAAGGCGCTGCGGACGGCGCTGGCCCAGCGATTGGGCGTGACGGTCGCGGTGGTCGTAACCGACACCATGGGCCGCGCCTGGCGCAATGGCCAGACCGACGCGGCGATCGGCGCGTCAGGGCTTCGGGTGCTGCACGACTATGCGGGTGCTGTCGACGGCCAGGGCAACGAGCTGCACGTCACCCAGGTCGCGGTGGCCGACGAGCTGGCTGCCGCCGCGGACCTGGTGAAGGGCAAGCTCGGCGGCGTACCCGTCGCCGTGGTGCGCGGGTTTCCGGTCACCGACGACGGGTCCGGCGCCGCCGACCTGCTGCGCAGCGGTACCGACGACCTGTTCTGGCTCGGCACCGCGGAGGCGATCGAGCAGGGGCGGCGGGAGGCGATTCTGCTGCGTCGCTCGATCCGCCAGTTCGCCGATACCCCGGTTGATCCGGAACGCATCCGTGCGGCGGTGTCTGTCGCATTGACCGCGCCTGCCCCGCACCACACCCGCCCGGTGCGGTTCGTCTGGCTGCGCAAGCCGGGTCTGCGCGCCCAATTGCTGGAGGCGATGGCGGAGAAGTGGCGCGCCGATCTCGCCGCCGATGGCCTCGCGCCGGAACGCGTCGAGCGCCGCATCGCCCGCGGCCGCATCCTGTTCGACGCGCCCGAGGTGATCATCCCGTTCTGCGTGCCCGACGGCGCGCACGACTATCCGGACGAGCGGCGGCGCGCCAACGAGCGCACCATGTTCACGGTCGCGGTGGGCGCCGCGGTGCAGGGCCTACTCGTCGCCTTGGCCACCGAGGGGATCGGCAGCTGCTGGATCGGGTCGACCATCTTCGCCCCGGAGCTCACCCGTGACATCCTCGGCCTGGCCGACGACTGGAACCCTCTGGGCGCCATAGCGGTCGGTCATCCGCTGGAGGAGCTGTCCCCGCGGCCGGTGCGCGGTGTCGGCTTCGGCCTGGTCGAGCTGTGAGTACGCGAGCACCGCTCGGCGTGGGCGAGCGAACCACGGGAACAGCCGGGCGTCGCTCGGTCACGAGGGGTCGAAGCGCCAGCGAGGTGGCGTCATGACCGCGGCCTCGCTGCATGCCTCGGCCACCAAGCTGCTCGAATCCTGGTGTCCCGCAGCGAGTTCCGACCACTCGCTGCGCGAGGCGATGCTGGCTTTCCTCGGCTCGGCTCCGCGCGGCTGCCTACGCGAACACGCACCCGGCCACATCACCGCCTCGGCCGTGGTCTTCTCCCACGACGAGCGCGAGGTGTTGCTCACCCTGCATCCACGGGTGGGCCGGTGGATCCAGCTCGGCGGGCACTGTGAGGAGGGGGACGCCACGGTCGCCGACGCCGCGCTGCGCGAAGCGACCGAGGAGTCCGGCATCGCGGGCCTGCGGCTGGAGCCCGAGCTGTACGGCGTGCAGGCGCATCCGATCACCTGTTCGCTCGGTGCACCGACCAGGCACTTGGACCTGCTGTTCCGGCTCACCGCGCCCGTCGGCGCGGTACCGGTGCGCAGCAGTGAGTCCACTGATCTGCGCTGGTGGCCGGTGGACGCGCTGCCCGCCGACGCGGACGTCCTGCTTCGTTGACGCCCTACCGCTGAAATTCACTGCTACAGACCTCCATCCCGCACAGTGCCGATGGCCGCTTGCGGGGTGGAGCGTCTTGCGGCGCCGGGGGCGTCTCATCCGACGACCGCACCCATCCTGCGGAACTGGTCGGCTGCCTGCGTCGCGTCCGACCTTCCCCATAGGCAGCGAAGGGAAGCCACTGCTGTCTTTACAAATTGCCGTATTTGTCTATACATGCGACAAATGGGGCGGTATCGTCCAATATTGGAGGTAATGCACATCACACGTGATGTGCCGCTTTGAATGGAGACGACGATGTCGACGGACGCCGACCTGTCCGCACAGCCGGTCGAGTTGCCGGCTTGGCGCGACCGCAAGCGATACATGTGGTTGTGGGGGTTGTTCGCACCGACCGGTCTGTTCACGATCGGCCTACCGCTCGTCTGGGCGTTGAACGAATTCGGCTGGCACCGCCTGGCGCAGGTGCCGTTCTGGCTCGGGCCGATCCTGGTCTACGTGCTGATCCCATTGGCCGACATCTTCTTCGGCCCGGACGGCGACAACCCGCCCGACGAGGTGATGGAGTATCTGGAGAACGACAAGTACTACCGCTACCTCACCTACCTGTACCTGCCGTTCCAATACTCGACGCTGCTTCTTGCGGCCTACCTGATCACCGCGGACAACGTGAGCTGGCTCGGCATCGATGGCGGGCTGCGCGTAGTGGACAAGATCGGCCTGGCGATCACGGTCGGCATGATCGGCGGCATCGGCATCAACACCGCGCACGAACTCGGCCACAAGAAGGTGAGCCTGGAGCGGTGGCTGTCGCGCATCGCGCTGGCCCAGTCGTTCTACGGGCATTTCTATATCGAGCACAACCGCGGCCACCACGTGCGCGTCGCGACGCCGGAGGATCCGGCGAGTTCCCGTGTCGGCGAGACCTTCTGGGCGTTCTGGCCACGCACCGTGTGGGGCAGCCTGAAGTCGTCCTGGCACCTGGAGAGAGTCCGCTTGGAGCGGCTGGGCAAGAAGCCGTGGAGCCCGCGGAACGAGGTGTTCAGCGCCTGGCTGATGTCGGCGGTGTTGTACGCGGTACTGCTGGCGGTGTTCGGTATCGAGCTGTTTCCGTACCTGATCCTGCAAGCTGTCGTCGGCTTCAGCCTGCTGGAGGCGGTCAATTACCTCGAGCACTACGGCCTGGTGCGTCAGCGGACGGCCGGTGGACGCTACGAGCGGCCCGCTCCGGTGCACAGCTGGAACAGCGACCACATCGTCACCAACATCTTCCTGTACCACTTGCAGCGGCACAGTGATCACCACGCGTATCCGACCCGGCGCTACCAGACGCTGCGCAGTTGGGATGGCGCACCGAACCTGCCCAGTGGATACGCCAGCATGATCTTGCTCGCCTACTTCCCTCCACTGTGGCGCCGCGTCATGGACAAGCGGGTGCTCGCGCACTACGGCGGCGACATCACGCGCGCCAACATCCATCCGGGCAAGCGCGACCAGGTGCTCGCGCGCTACGGCACGGATGCCCCGACCGGCGGCGCACAGGTGGCCGAGGCATGAGTGCGCGCAGCGAGCGAGCAGCGGGCGCGGTCGTCATGGCGATAATGCGGGAGCCGAGCGCTGGCGAGGTGGAGTCGTGACCGCTTATCGCTGCCCCGTCTGCGACTATGTCTTCGATGAGGCGAAAGGGGCGCCGCATGAGGGTTTTCCGGCGGGCACCCGGTGGGAGGCCGTCCCGGACGATTGGTGCTGCCCCGATTGCGGTGTACGGGAGAAGATCGACTTCGAGCAGATAGGGGCCACGAAATGAGTACAGCATCGCCAAGCGATTCGATGAGGGGTGGCGGCGGGGAGACGGGTGGGCCCGAATACAAGCTCTTTCAATGCATCCAGTGCGGTTTCGAATACGACGAGGCCAAGGGATGGCCGGACGACGGGATCGCGCCGGGAACGCGCTGGGACGACATCCCGGACGACTGGACCTGCCCCGATTGCGGAGCCGCCAAGGCCGACTTCTTCATGGTCGAGATCGAGCGGTCGTGAGATTTTGACTGCGGCAAGCGCCCGTGACAGTGTCGCGGGTATGCCGCGCAACGGAACCAGGATTCCCTACCAGGAGGCCGCACGGGAACTCCTGCGCACGTCGGTCCTGGACGCGATGCGCGAGCTCCTCACCGAGCGTGACTGGTCCAAGATCACGCTCGGTGATGTCGCGGCCAGGGCAGGAGTGAGCAGGCAGACGCTCTACAACGAGTTCTCCTCGCGCAACGGCCTCACCCAGGCATATGCGTTGCGCTTGGCCGACGATCTGGTCGACCACGTCGACGCGGCGATCGCCGGCAATGTCGGTGATGCCCGCGCCGCGTTCCGCGAGGGGATGGCCAACTTCTTCCTCGACGCGGCTGCCGACCCGCTGGTGCGGTCGCTGCTCGCGGGCGAGGTGAAGCTGGATCTGCTGCGGCTGATCACGCTCGATGCCGGGCCGCTGCTCGACCACGCGACCGAGCGGCTTTCGCTCGCGTTCCAGCACAGTTGGGTGGCGGCGACGGCCGCCGAATCGGACGTCATCGCGCACGCGCTGGTGCGGATCGCGCTGAGCTACATTCCCACCCCGCCCGGTCCGGGGCGCGATGCCCCGGGGGAGTTGAGCGCGCTGCTCGGCCCGTACGTCGAGGCGATCCTGGCGGCACGGGTGCAGAGCTGAGCCGATCGGCACAGGGCAACCGGTTCGCGATCGAGGATAGTGATTCTCATCACATGAGAACGTCCGCAAGAACCGACTGCCAGGCAGGTAATCTCTGCCACGTTTCAACCGTTCAGCCAGATGTAACAGACATAGAGTCTGCAACTATCTTCATGCGTCGTCGAAGTCAGGGTCTTATTAAGCGGGGCAAACGTGCAAACGGTTGGCAAACCGGCGGGGTCGGTCGACCCCAAACGCCATCTGTGGGTTCTCGGCCTGATCGCTCCATCATCCGCCTTGTTGCCGTCACAACTCGTGCTCCACACGGGCGCTGTGGTCTTCTGGTGGATCGGGCCGATCATCGTGCTGGTCGTGATCCCGGTGCTGGACTGGTTGATCGGCGAGGACGGCAGCAATCCTCGGGACGAGGACTACGAGTTGCTGTCGAACGACCGGTACTACCGGTGGTGTACCTACCTGTTCTTGCCGATCCAACTGATCGGGTTGGCCGTCGCCTGCTACATGTGGGCCGGTGACGAGTTGAGCGTGGTCGACAAGCTCGGGTTGGCTGCCACCCTCGGTCTCGTCAGCGGCATCGGCATCAACGCCGCCCATGAGCTCGGGCACCGGGTCGAGCACCTGGAGCGCTGGCTGGCCAAGATTGCCCTGGCTCAGTCCGGGTACGGGCATTTCTTCGTCGAGCACAACCGCGGGCACCACGTGCGGGTGGCCACTCCGGAGGATCCGGCCAGCGGCCGGCTCGGTGAGTCGCTGTGGGAGTTCCTGCCGCGCAGCGTGTCCGGTAGCTTCCGTTCGGCGATCGGGCTTGAGCGTAAGCGACTGGCCCGCAAGGGCAAGGGCTGGTGGAACGTGGATAACCACATCCTGCAGGCGTGGTCGATGACCCTGGTGCTGTTCGGCGGCCTGATCGCGGCGTTCGGCCCGCACGTGCTGCCCTATCTCGCGTTGCAGGCCGTGATCGGCATCGCCCTGCTGGAGACGGTGAACTACGTCGAGCACTACGGCCTGCTGCGGTCGCGGCGCCCGAACGGGCTCTATGCCCGCTGTTCGCCGCGGGACAGCTGGAACAGCGACCATCTGGTCACCAACATCTTCCTGTTCCACCTGCAGCGCCACAGCGACCACCACGCCAACCCAGGCCGCCGCTACCAGACGCTGCGCAGCTCTCAGCAGGCACCGCAACTGCCGGCGGGGTACGCCACCATGATCGTGCTCGCCGCCATCCCGCCGCTGTGGCGCCGGATCATGGACAGGCGCGTTGCGGACCACTACGGCGGCGACATCACGCTCGCGAACATACAGCCGCGCAAGCGTCGCCGGATCCTGTCGGCACACGGGGTGACCGCCTAGTCCGTATCCGGCGGCCAGCGACTAGCCTTGCCTCGGTACCTGCCGAACCAGGAGAGGCTGATGACCACCTCAGAACTTCCCGCACGCACATCTTTGACCGCCGATGTCCGCAATGGCATCGACTACAAGGTGGCGGACTTGTCGCTGGCCGAATTCGGTCGCAAGGAGATCCGCCTCGCCGAACACGAGATGCCCGGTCTGATGGCGCTGCGCCGTGAGTACGCCGAGGTGCGGCCGCTGCAGGGCGCGCGCATCTCCGGCTCGCTGCACATGACCGTGCAGACCGCGGTGCTGATCGAGACACTGACAAGTCTCGGCGCCGAGGTTCGTTGGGCCTCGTGCAACATCTTCTCCACCCAGGATCACGCGGCGGCCGCGGTCGTCGTCGGACCGCACGGCACTGTCGACGAGCCCGAGGGCACCCCGGTGTTCGCCTGGAAGGGCGAGACCCTGGAGGAGTACTGGTGGGCCGCCGAGCAGATGCTCACCTGGCCGGACCAGCCCGCCAATATGATCCTCGACGACGGTGGTGACGCCACCATGCTCGTGCTCCGCGGCGCACAGTTCGAGAAGGCGGGCCTGGTTCCGCCGGAGGACGAGGACCACTCGGCCGAGTACAAGGTGTTCCTGAACCTGCTGCGCCAGCGCTTCGAGACCGACAAGGGCAAGTGGAGCGCGATCGCCGACTCGGTCCAGGGCGTCACCGAGGAGACCACCACCGGCGTGCTGCGGCTCTACCAGTTCGCGGCGGCGGGCGAACTGGTGTTCCCGGCGATCAACGTCAACGACTCGGTCACCAAGAGCAAGTTCGACAACAAGTACGGGACCCGCCACTCGCTGATCGACGGCATCAACCGCGGCACCGACGTGCTCATCGGTGGCAAGAAGATATTGATCTGTGGCTACGGCGATGTCGGCAAGGGCTGCGCGGAATCGCTTGCCGGACAGGGCGCCAGGGTGCAGGTCACCGAGATCGACCCGATCAATGCGCTGCAGGCGCTGATGGACGGCTACGACGTGGTGACCGTGGAGAAGGCGATCGGCGAGGCCGACATCGTCATCACCGCGACCGGCAACAAGGACATCATCACCCTCGAGCACATGAAGGCGATGAAGGACCAGGCCATCCTCGGCAACATCGGCCACTTCGACAACGAGATCGACATGGCGGCGTTGGAGCGTTCCGGCGCAACGAAATTGACGATCAAGCCACAGGTCGACCTGTGGACGTTCCAGTCCGGCCGATCGATCCTGGTGCTGTCCGAGGGGCGCCTGCTGAACCTGGGCAACGCGACCGGACATCCGTCGTTCGTGATGTCGAACAGCTTCTCCAACCAGGTGATCGCGCAGATCGAGTTGTGGACCAAGCCGGAGGAGTACGACAACGAGGTCTACCGTCTCCCGAAGCACTTGGACGAGAAGGTCGCTCGCATCCACGTCGAGGCGCTGGGCGGCGAACTGACCAAGCTCTCCAAGGACCAGGCCGAGTACATCGGCGTGGACGTGGAAGGCCCGTACAAGCCGGAGCACTACCGCTACTGAGCGGCCGGCGGGCGGGGTGTCCCGTCGACCGTCCGGTCGGCGGGCACCGCGTGGTGGACAACCGAGCCGTGTCCGGCCATGTCTGCCCGGTATCGGCCCTGGTAAGTCCGTGTCGGCGGTGAACAGGCGGCGGGGTATCGTGCCTGCCTATGGGAGTGCTGATAGCGGTCGAGGGCCTCGACGGCGCGGGCAAGCGCACGCTGATCGACCGGGTCGTCGCCGATCTGCGCGAACGTGGCCTGCGGGTGCAGGCGATGGCCTTCCCGCGATACCACCGCTCGGTACACGCCGACTTGGCCGCCGAGGCGCTGCGTGGCGTGCACGGCGATCTGGCCGACTCCGTCCGCGGCATGGCGTTGCTGTTCGCGCTGGACCGCGCGGGCGCCCACGATGAGCTGTCGAAGCTGTTGGCCGACAACGACGTTGTGATTCTGGACCGCTATGTCGCCTCCAACGCAGCCTATTCCGCTGCCCGGCTCAGACAGTCGGCCGACGACGAAATCGTCGGCTGGGTCGGCGAATTGGAGTTCGGCAGGTTCGACCTTCCCGCGGCCACGCTGCAGGTGTTGCTGGACGTGCCGACCGAGGTTGCGGCCGAGCGTGCCCGCAGGCGAGGCGAACTCGACGCCGCCCGCGCGCTGGACGCCTACGAACGCGACGGCGGTCTGCAGCACCGAACCGGTGCGGTGTACCGTCAGCTGGCTGAACGCGACTGGCACGGGCCATGGTGGACATACCGATCCGACGACGACCCGGCTACGCTGACCGCGCGGATCACCGAAATCATTGGTCGATAAGGTTGGCTGTGCCGCGGGTTCACACCAGTGTTGGCGTGGCGGCCCGATCCTGGCCTGGGAGATGACAACATAGTAGTTATGAAGCCGAAGATTCTGGTCGTCGACGACGATATGGCACTCGCTGAGATGCTCACGATCGTCTTGCGCGGGGAAGGGTTCGACCCGCATGTGGTCGGCGACGGCACACAGGCCCTTGCGGCGGTTCGGGAGATCCGCCCGGATCTGGTGCTGCTGGACCTGATGCTGCCCGGCATGAATGGCATCGACGTGTGCCGCGTGCTGCGGGCCGATTCCGGGGTTCCGATCGTGATGCTCACGGCCAAGACCGACACGGTCGACGTCGTGCTCGGTCTCGAGTCAGGCGCCGACGACTACATTGTCAAGCCGTTCAAGCCGAAGGAACTCGTCGCCCGGGTGCGCGCCCGTCTGCGCCGCACCGAGGAGGAGCCTGCCGAGCTGCTGTCGATTGCGGATATCGTGATCGATGTGCCCGCGCACAAGGTCAGCCGCGGCGGCGCGCAGATTTCGCTGACGCCGCTGGAGTTCGACCTGCTCGTCGCGCTGGCCCGCAAACCGCGCCAGGTGTTCACCCGTGAGGTCCTGCTCGAGCAGGTCTGGGGTTACCGGCACGCCGCCGACACCCGCCTGGTGAATGTGCACGTGCAGCGACTACGCGCCAAGGTCGAGAAGGATCCCGAGAACCCGGAGATCGTGCTGACCGTGCGTGGCGTCGGCTACAAGGCCGGACCACCGTGACCCGGTCCGAGTTCATAGCCCGGAGGCGGTAGCTTGCGTGACCACGAAGGGCCCCGCCGAGGCCGGGATTCGGACACCGATGGCGTGATCGCACGTCTTCGACGATCGATGGCACCGGTGGTGGTCTGGTTCCAAGCCGTCGGCAGCGCCCTCGGCCACCTCTGGCGCCGCTCGCTGCAGTTGCGCGTCATCGTGTCGACTCTGACCCTGTCGCTGATCGTCATCACGATCCTCGGCGTGGTGTTGACCAGTCAGATCACCGACCGCCTGTTGGACGCCAAGATCAATGCGGCGGTCGAGGAAATGGACCGCGCGCGCAATACGGTGCAGAGCCAGCTGGCCGGCGTGCACGACATCGGTACCCAGCAGCAGCGTCTGCAGGATGCGCGTAACGCGCTGTCCAACCGCGGCGACGCCGGCCAATCGACTGGTGCCGCCGGCACTTTCGATTCGGCGCTGACCATCATCGGTGGCATGCCGCAGCAGCAGATCTCCACCGGCCCGATCCACGAGGTGCCCGACGAGCTGCGCCGGTTCGTGCAGCGCAACCAGGTCAGCTACCAGTTCGCTACAGTCGACGACCCGGGCGGTTACAACGGTCGTGTGCTGATCATCGGCAGCCCGAGCGCCGACATCCCCACACTGGAGATCTACCTGATCTTCCCGCTGGCCAACGAGGAACGCAGCCTCGCACTGATGCGCGGCACCATGCTCGTCGGCGGCATCGTGCTGCTGGTGCTGTTGGCGGCGATCACCGCGCTGGTGACCAGGCAGGTGGTGTTGCCGATCCGCTCCGCGGCCAGGATCGCAGGTCGTTTCGCCGACGGCAGGCTCAAGGAACGCATGCTGGTGCGCGGCGAGGACGATATGGCGCGGCTGGCCCAGGCGTTCAACGAGATGGCCGAAAGCCTTTCCAACCAGATCACCCAGCTGGAGGAGTTCGGCAACCTGCAGCGCCGCTTCACCTCCGACGTCAGCCACGAACTGCGCACGCCGCTCACCACGGTGCGCATGGCCGCCGATCTGATCCACGGCAGCAGCGACGACCTCGACCCCGCCCTTGCTCGCAGCGCCGAGCTGCTGGTCAACGAGCTGGACCGGTTCGAGGGCCTGCTCAACGATCTGCTCGAGATCAGCCGCCACGACGCGGGCGTCGCCGAACTCCAGGTCGAATCGCTCGACGTGCGGATGTGCGCGCGGGCCGCGATCTCCACCGTGCGGCACCTGGCCAAGGATGCCGGTGTCGAGGTGATCACCGATATGCCGGAAGAGCCGTTGGTCGCCGAGGTCGACCCGCGCCGGGTGGAGAGGGTGTTGCGCAATCTGCTGGCCAACGCGATCGACCACAGCGAGGGCAAGCCGGTGCTGATCCGGATGCGCGGCGACGCCGACGCCAACGCGGTCGCCGTCGTTGTGCGCGATCAGGGCATCGGCCTTCGACCCGGCGAAGAGAAGCTGGTCTTCAACCGGTTCTGGCGCTCGGACCCGTCCCGGATGCGCCGCTCCGGCGGCACCGGCCTCGGCCTGTCGATCAGCGTGGAGGACGCGAACCTGCACGAGGGCAAGCTCGAGGCGTGGGGCGAGGTCGGCGTCGGCGCCACCTTCCGACTGACGCTGCCGCTGCTGCGCGGGAAGAAACTCGGCGCGAGTCCGCTGCCGCTGGAACCTGCCCGCAAGTCGATGCGGGTGGTCGAGCCGGCGCCGGCCGCCGATCCCGTTGCCGCGAATCCGGACGCTGCGGGCGACAGCGCAGCAACGCCCGCCGATACCGCGTCGGGTACAGCACATGTTTCTGTGCCCGGTGACGCGCCTGCCCATGGTGGCGCTTCGGCATCGGGTGCTGCGGCTGCGTCTGTGCCCGGTGGCGAGCCTTCGTCTGGTGGCCCTTCCGCGTCCGGTGACGGGCCTGCCTCGGGTGGCGTGTCGGATTCTGGTGGTGCGTCTGCACCGGGCGCCGGGCCCGCGTCCGATAGTGCGCCTGCTTCCGATGCGGCGCCCGTGTCCGGAACCGGGCAAGCGTCCGGTGGCACATCCACGTCCGGTGACGGGCCCGCTTCTGGCGGGGCGTCGGCGTCTGGTGGTGCGCTTGCTTCTGGTGGCATGCCTGCGCGCGGCGACGGGAAGACTCCGTCCGGGGACGCGCCTGCGCCGGGTGTCAGGACGGTGTCCGGGGTCGCGCCGGTGTCGGGTTCTGGGACCGTGTCCGGTGCCACGCCTGCATTCGGTGACCGGCCCGCCCCCGATGCGAACGGATTGCAGGCGCCCCGGTCGGCGCAGGCCGGGGGCGGGGCGGAGCGCAAGTCCGGGGACGTACAGTCATGAGCATGCGTGCCAGGTCTGCGCGGAAGCAGCGGTTGTCCACGCTGGTCGCGGTCGTGGTCGCGATCCTATTGTCACTGACCGGATGCGCCAGTCTGCCCGAATCCTCCGCGCCGCAGGCGCTGGGCACGATCGATCGAGAGCCCACATCCGAGGGTCCGCCGCCGCCCATCGCCAACCGCGATCCGGATCTGCTGCTGCGCGACTTCCTGCAGGCCACCGCCGATCCGGCCAATCGTCACCTGGCCGCGCGCCAATACATGACCCCCGCGGCCTCGACCCAGTGGGACGACGCCGCGAACACCGTGATCGTGGAGAAGCCGGACACATTGCGTGAATCGCGCACCGGCGATAAGGCGACGTACCGAATCCGCGCGCGCAAGGTCGGCGAGCTGGCCGCGGACGGCGCGTACCGCGCCAGTGACGACCTCGTCGAGAACAAGATCGAGCTGACCAAGGTCGATGGCGAGTGGCGCATCGACGAGCTGCCCGACGGCGTCGTGATGGACTCCACCGCGTTCGCCAGGTCCTATCGGCGCTACGTGCTGTACTTCGTCGACCCCGCTGGTACCACCGTCGTCCCGGATCTGCGCTGGATCTCGGTGGCCAAGGTTCAGCTGACCCAGAAGCTGCTCAGCCTGCTGAGCGAGGGCACCCAACCGGCGCTCACCCCGGTCCTGCGCAACCAGCTGGCCGGGCCGGTCGCCCTCCGCGGTCCGATCACCAAGTCGAACGGCGACCCGGACGGGGTCGGCATCGGACTCGGCGGCGTCAAGATCGACTTCGCCGGTGCCTCCGCCTTGAACCCACGCGATCGCGAGTTGCTCGCCGCCCAGGTGATTCTGACGTTGTCCGGTGCCGATGTCCTCGGCCCCTACGTCTTGCTCGCCGACGGCAAACCGCTGGACGACCGGTTCGCCGCGAACGGATGGACCGTTGGTGACGTGCAGCAGTTGAATCCGGCGACATCCGCACGCAACCAGGTCGGGCTGCACGCGCTGCGCGGCGGCGGACTGGTGCAGTTCCAGGGCAACGGCGGCATCACGCCGACACCGGGGTACTTCGGCGCGGTGAACAACCTGCAGTCTGCGGCGCTGTCCCAGGACGGCCAGCTGGTGGCTGCGGTGGCCGAGACGGGAAGGTCCGAGCAGTCCCGCACACTGATGGTCGGCACCTACGGCGGCAACGCCTTCCCGGTGGCCGCCGGCTCGACCATCACCCGACCTTCGTGGACCTCGGACGGCAGCGCGGCGTGGGCGGTGGTCGACGGCGAGCGGGTGATCCGCGCGATCAACGACCGGGCCACCTCGACGGTCTCGGTGCAGGAGGTCGACACCTCGGCGCTGGCCACGGTGTCCTCCGGTTTCGCGCCGAGGTCGCCGATCACCGACTTGCAGATCTCACGCACCGGCGTCCAGGCTGCGCTGATCGCCGACGGCAAAGTCTATGTGGCGGTGGTGGAACGGCGTCCGAACGGCCACTACGCCCTTACTGCGCCGCTGCCCGTCGCGATCACCCTGAGCACCCGCGCTGTGTCGCTCAGCTGGCTCACCGTGGACACGATCATCATCGCCCGCGAGGGCAATGTCGACCCGGTGAACACCGTCGCGGTGGATGGTTCCCAGCCGATGCCACAGACCAGCCGGAACCTGACGCCTCCGGTGCGAGAGGTCAGCGCGTCGCCGGAACACCAGTACGTCGCGGACTCACGCGCGGTGCTCGAGCTGACCAGTAATCCGGACGGCGGTGAGCCGTACTGGCGCGAGGTGCCCGGGCTCGGCGCGAACGCTGTTCCGGTCCTGCCCGGCTGAGATCGCGCCTTGGTCGGTCCCTCCGGCTCGCCGTGACCCGCGGCGTGATCGTCGGGTTGTCGACGCATTGATGTGACCGCGGAGGTCGTCGAGGACGGCAACCGGTCGGCGGGCGGAAACGCCGTGGCGGTCGGTCGTTCGGGGAGCAGCAGTTGGCGGCCGTCCCACCGCTCGCGCGGCGGTGTGCGCCGAGTTCGCGCACTCCGGTCTCGATCAGGTCCGCCGCGCAGCCGTGTGCACGATACCGAGCGACGAGGCCCCACCGCCTCGGAGTTGACGACGACACGACCGCGGCTATAGCGATCGCTCTGGCGGTAGCCGGCGCCTACGGTCCTCGAACTGCGGCTGGGTCGTCGTAATTACTTCCAGGGCATCGTATTCCGTAGCCGTAGCCGTAGCCGTAGCCGTAGCCGTAGCCGTAGCCGTAGCCGTAGCCGTAGCCGTAGCCGTAGCCGTAGCCGTCGTACGGCGAAGTTGTCGGTGCCCGGGCGCAGACTCGGGCGATGGGGACGCTGCTGGATCTGATTCTGCCGACGGCCTGCGGGGGGTGCGGGCTGGCCGGGGCGGCGTGGTGTGCCGGCTGCGGGGCCGCCATGGCCGCGCCGCCGGTCCGGGTGCGACCGCGCACGGATCCGGGTGTCCCGTGCTGGGCGCTCGGTCCTTACCGTGGGCCGGGCAGCCGCGCGGTGCTCGCGGCCAAGGAGCGGGGTCGGCGGGATCTCGCGGAGCCGCTCGGCGCGGCGCTCGCGGGCGGACTGGCGCGGCTGCGGTCGTGGGATCGGCCGCTGGTACTGGTGCCCGCGCCGAGCAGGGCGGCGGCGGCTCGGCTGCGGGGCGGAGATCCGGTGCTGCGCACGGCGCGGGTAGCCGCGAGGTGGCTGCCCGATAGCCGGGTGGTATCAGTGTTGCGAGTGTGGCGCGGGGTGCGTGATTCGGTCGGCTTGACGCCCGGTGAGCGGGTACACAATCTCCGTGGGCGGGTGACTACTGTACCCGGCTGCGCCTCCGAGTGGGGCATAGAGAAGAACGCCGAGGTAGTGGTGGTCGACGACGTACTGACAACCGGCGCGACGGCTCGGGAATCGGTCCGTGCGCTCGCGGGGATCGGACTTCCGATACGTGGGGTTTTGGTTATCTGTGCCGCTTGACGCCGGGAAATTTGCGTGAAGACTGGCGGTCCGCCCGATGTCGTACTAGCGTCGCGATCACACACCCGAACCGGGAGTTTGGAGGTGTCGCCTCGGACAACATGTGCCGAGCGATTTTCGATCGGCACTGCTCAATCCCGCCGCATGAATCGGTCTGTGCGGCCATATCCGGGAGGTACGCGTGACGACTTCTTCACGACCTTCAGTGAAAGACGCAGCTCCTTCGGTGCTGGATTCCGGCGCCCAGGATGCGACAGAGCGACCTGTAGCGGAAAGCCCACGGGCTCCGCTCGCCGATATCGTGGTGAAAGGCCGCAATGTCGAGGTGCCTGATCATTTTCGAATCTACGTCGCGGAAAAACTCTCCCGCCTCGAGCGCTTCGACCCGTCGATCTTCCTCTTCGACGTCGAGCTGTTTCATGAACGCAACCGTCGCCAGCGCAAGAGCTGCCAGCGCGTCGAAATCACCTCGCGCGGTAGAGGTCCCGTCGTCCGGGCCGAGGCCCGCGCAGACAGCTTCTACGCCGCCTTCGAGTCGGTGACCGCGAAGCTGGAGAGCCGATTGCGTCGTACCAAGGATCGGCGCCGGGTGCACTACGGGGACAAGACCCCGGTCTCTGTCGCCCAGGCTACGGCCGACCTGGTGGATGAGTCCCTGTTCGAGCGGCCGAGCGGGTCGAGCGCCGCGCATGCTCATCCCGAAGGTGAAAGCCGCCGCATCGACGACGCAGAGAACACGGATTACGCCACGGGTCCCGGTCATATCGTGCGTACGAAGGTGCATCCGGCGACTCCGATGACCGTCGACGACGCCCTCTACGAGATGGAACTCGTCGGCCACGACTTCTTCCTATTCCACGACAAGGAGACCGACCGGCCGTCGGTCGTCTATCGCCGTCATGCCTTCGACTACGGCCTGATCCGGCTCGCCTGATCGAATCCGTCCGTTTCTCCGGGTGCCCAGCTCGACTGCTGGGTGCCCGGAGATCGTTGTGAAAGCCTTTCTCTTCCTTGGTCATCGGCGCGCCGGAACGAGCAACTCGGATCGCCGGGTCAAGCAGCGCAGCCCGAGGTCGCTGCCGCGAGCTAGAGGCCTTCGCCGTGCAGTTGCTGTCGGTGTCGAGTGCGCCTCTCCAGCGACGAGTGAACCAAGACTGGCGGGATCGCGACACCGCCGTCGGCGCGGTGGGCATCGACGAACTGAACGCGCACGGCGGCTGGGGCGCCCTCAGGCACCCGTTCGGCGCCACCGCGGAGCGCATGGTGACCACCATGCCGACGAGGTGACCCGCGCCGGCAAGAGCACGGCGCTGCTCGGCATTTGCGCCGCTGGCGGCATCCGCGCTTCAGCGGTGCTCGAGCGGGTCCGACCAGACGCGGGTCGGGCGCGGTGGAGTCCGGATGATGGAACTCCCGTGGGACGGGACGAGTGCGCGAGCGCGCCGTCTGTGGCGCTAGCGCCTCTGCTCAGGTTGCCCAGAGGCTGGGTCGGGCCGACGGTCGCGGCCCTCGTCGGCGATGATCCGCAGGCAGGTCTGGTGCTTGGTCTCGCCGGGGACGCCCTCCCGCCGCAGGCGCAACATCGCCTGAGCCAGATCGATGCCCAGCTCGCTCGATAGCCGAACGGCAGCGACATTGGCCATTGCACAAACCTCCTGAAACGAAGAACGCTGCGTCAGAAGCAGTTTCGCCCAAGGCGTACCCACTCTGCGGGCAATTGAATCATGAACGACTCACTCGGCCCGCATCGTCGAACTCGACCTCGTCGAGCCAGCGCTACTCCGGCATCTCGGCCGTAGCCTCAGCCTCGGTAGGTCTCCTGGTGCACGGCATCCGCGAGTGGCCTTCCGGCGCGCCAGCCGAATCGTTCCAGGTCGGGAATCTGCTGGAACTCGTGCACTGGGCCAACACACAGCCAGGCTACGGGGTGGATGCCGTCGGGGAGACCCACCAACTCGGCGAGGAATTCGGGGTCGTAGAACGAAACCCAGCCGACGCCGATGCCTTCGGCGGTAGCGGCCAGCCAGAGGTTCTGGATCGCGAGAACCGCCGAGTAGATCCCGGTTTCGGGCACGGTGGCCCGGCCGAGCACCTGCGGTCCGCCCCGGTCGTGGTCGTAGCTGACCACGATGCCGGTGCCGCTCTCGGTAACGCCTTCGATCTTGATCGGCTCGAAGGTCGCGGCGCGCTCCGGTGGCAGCGCGTCCCGGAACTCGCCGCGCTTGCCCGCCACGTGGTCGGCGAAATTCCGCAATGTCGCCGGGTCGCGGACGACGACGAAGTCCCACGGCTGCGAGTTGCCCACGCTCGGCGCCCGGTGCGCCGCACCGAGCATCCGCCACAGCGTGGCATCGTCCACGGGTTCCCCGGTGAACTCCGCGCGTACGTCGCGGCGCCGCTGGATGGCTTCGTAGACGGTCAGATCATCAGCACGCTGTGTTTTTGGCCGCGCGGGCGCGGCGGGTTCGCGGCCCCCTTGTGGCTCGCGTCCGAGCGACCGCCGCTGGCGACTTCGTCGCGGACGCGGCGGCCGCTCGGACGCGAGCCGGGCCGCGAACGGGGAATGCTCGGTCTCGCTACGCTCGGAAACGGGGGTTGAGCCGCTTCTGGTGGGTAGGTCAGCACTGTTGTGGGCGGGCGCACTCGTGTTGTGGGCGGGCGCACTCGTGTTGTGGGCGGGCGCACTCGTGTTGTGGACGGGCGCACTCGTGTTGTGGGCGGGCGCACTCGTGTTGTGGGCGGGCGCAGCCGTGTTGTGGGCGGGCGCACTCGTGTTGTGAGCGGGCGCAGCCGTGTTGTGAGCGGGCGCACTCGTGTTGTGAGCGGGCGCAGCCGTGTTGTGAGCGGGCGCACTCGTGTTGTGAGCGGGCGCAGCCGTGTTGTGGGCGGGCGCAGTCGGATTGATGCGTGTGCGTGCTGGCAAAACGATCAGACCGGGCGACGGGTGATCCGGCGTCGGCCCTTGGCGATCGCGGTGCGCAGACCCCGGCGCTTCCCGGTCACCGGGTCGATGGTGGCTGTGGTCTTCCCGCCGAACTTGCGCTCCGAGGCTGTTTCGGGCGCGTCATCGACGGTGGCGCGCAGGTATTTGTTCGGCAACGCCAGCTTGAGGATGGTCCGCCACGCCTTGAAGTACTGCACCGGCAGCGAACCGGTGGTGTAGGGCAGGTCGTACTTCTCGGCCAGCTCGCGCACCCGCACGGCGATGTCGGCGTACCGGTTGCTCGGCAGGTCCGGGAACAGGTGGTGTTCGATCTGATGGCTGAGGTTGCCGGTCATGAAATGCGTGAGTGGCCCGCCGGAGATGTTGGCGCTGCCCAGCATCTGACGCAGGTACCACTGGCCGTGTGTCTCGCCATCGATGTCGGCCTTGGTGAACTTCTCCGCGCCGTCCGGGAAATGGCCACAGAAGATCACCGCGTTGGACCACACGTTGCGGATCGCGTTGGCCGCCAGATTGGCGGTCAACGTGGAGAAGAACGCGGGACCGGTGAGCGCGGGGAAGATCACGTAGTCCTTGAGGACCTGCTTGCCCATTTTGGTGAGCGCCTCGCCGCGCTTGCGCTCGAACTCGGCCCGTTCCGGGGTGCCCGGTTTGTATCGGCCCGCGGCCAGCTTGCCCAGCTCCAGGTGCTGGATGGCCACGCCGTACTCGAAGAACAGCTGCAGCACCAGGTTGTAGAGCGGGTTGCCCAGGTTGAACGGCTTCCACCGCTGATCGCGGGTCACCCGCAGCAGGCCGTAGCCGATGTCGTCGTCCATGCCGAGCACGTTGGTGTACTTGTGGTGCAGGTAGTTGTGCGTGTGCTTCCAGTGCTTGGACGTACCGGTGTTGTCCCATTCCCACGAGCTGGAGTGGATCTCCGGATCGTTCATCCAGTCCCACTGCCCGTGCATGACGTTGTGCCCGATCTCCATGTTCTCGATGATCTTGGCGGTGCTGAGCAGGGCGACGCCGGCCAGCCATGCGGGCGGCAGGAAGCTGCCGAACAGTACAGCGCGGCCGCTGATCTCGAGCGCGCGCTGGAGCCGGATGACGTTGCGGATGTACTTCGCGTCGCGCTCGCCGCGCGAGGACTCGATTTCCCGCCGGATCGCATCGAACTCCGCGCCGAGTGCCTCCACGTCGGCCTCGGTCAGGTGCGCGTATTCCTTGACATCCGAGATGGCCATGCCGGTTACTATACCGTAGGTTACGAGGCCGTAGGTTGTGCGTAAGTCGTCACTACTGGATGGAGCACGCTCTTGCGGTCAGCGACCGGATAGTTCAGCGCCGCCTACGGCCGAAGCGAAAAGGCTTGTCCCGCACGGCTTTCCTGCGTAGCGCTGCCTGCTCGTGGCGGGCACGCTCGTGCAGCGCGAATGTGGCCTCACGCAGCATCGCCTGCTCGTGCTTGGCCTTCTCCCGCAACGCAGCCTTGGCCTCGCGCAGCAGCTCCTTCTCCTGCCGCGCCTTCTCTTTGAGCACAACTTTCGCCTCATGCAGCGCCGAGCGCAGACCGCGCCGTTTGCCGGTTTCCGGATCGATGCGGAGCCAATGCGTGGACTCCGCACCCGGCAGCGTCAGATCCCAGCCGGTGCCGATCGACTGCAGGGTGATGCCCGCGAACTTGCGTTCCGAAGAGGTCTCGGGGGCGTTGTCGGCGGTCGCCTTCAGGAACCGGTCCGGCAGCGCGAGCTTGTGGATGGTGCGGAACGCGAGCAGATACTGCTTGCCCAGCGAGCCGGTGGTGTAAGGCAGGTCGTATTTGTCGCACAGCTCGCGCACCCGCACCGCGATCTCCGGATACCGGTTGCTCGGCAGATCGGGGAACAGGTGATGCTCGATCTGGTAGCAGAGGTTGCCGCTCATGAATGCCATGGCAGATCCGGCCTTGAAGTTGGCGCTGCCCAGCATCTGGCGCAGATACCACTCACCACTGGTCTCGTTCTCGAGTTGTTCGATGGTGAACTTCTCCGCGCCGTCGGGGAAGTGGCCGCAGAAGATCACCGCGTACGCCCACAGGTTGCGGACCAGGTTGGCCATCGCGTTCGCCTTCAGGGTCTGCTTGAAGGCGGGTCCGGTCAGTACGGGATAGATCAGGTAGTCCTTGGCCACCTGCCGGGAGATCTTGCGCCCGAAGTCTTTGTTCGGCTGCGACATGAGCTCGCGGGGCGGGGTGCCGGACAGCTCTTTTTCGATGCTCCAGTCGTGCAGCGCGATGCCCCACTCGAAGGTGGCGGCCAGCAGCAGGTTGGCCAGCGGCTGCACCAGGTGGATCGGTCTCCACTGCTCGTCGCGGGTCATCCGCAGGATGCCGAAGCCGAGATCCTCGTCCTTGCCGAGGACGTTGGTGTAGGTGTGGTGGGAGTAGTTGTGCGCGCGGCGCCACTGCGACGAGGGCCCCGTCATATCCCACTCCCAGGAGCTGGAGTGGATCTCCGGATCGTTCATCCAGTCCCATTGCCCGTGGCTGACGTTGTGCCCGAGCTCCATATTCTCGATGATCTTGGCGACCGAGAGCAGCGCGGTACCCGTCAGCCAGGCCCAGCGGTTGCGACTGCCGAACAGCACGGCGCGGCCCGCCACTTCGAGACCGCGCTGCGCCGCGATCGAGCGTCGGATGTACTTCGCGTCGCGCGCACCGCGGGACAACTCCACCGAGCGCCGGATCGAATCGAGCTCCTGCCCCAGTGTCTCGATGTCGGCCGCCGTGAGGTGGGCGAAGGTCTTGATGTCGGTGATGGCCACCGGGGTCCTTTCCCTACTCGAACTAGATCGAGGGTACCTGCCGGACTACACGTCCAGGGCGCAGTCGCCTGCGGCGGCCGAGATGCAGGTTTGCACCTTGTCGCCCTCGTGGTGCTCGTCTCCGTTGCGCAGATCGCGCACGTAACCGCAACTCACGGTGACGACACAGGTCTGGCAGATCCCCATGCGGCAGCCGAACGGCATCTGTACGCCGAGGGACTCGCCCGCCTCCAGCAGGCTGGTCGCGCCATCCACCTCGGTGCTGCGCCCGGACTTACCGAAAGTGACCGTGCCGCCCTCGCCGACCGTTGAGCGCTCGATCTCGAATCGCTCCACGTGCAGCCGGTCGGACCGGCCGGCGTCGCGCCAGTGGTTGCCGATCTCGTCGAGCATCGCCGCGGGGCCGCACGCCCAGGTGTGCCGCTCCCGCCAGTCGGGAAACTTCGTGTCGAGGTCGGCGAGCGCGAACTTGCCGTGCTCGCCGGTGAGATGCAGGTGCGAGCGGAAACTGGGATTCCGGTCGTGCAGCGCGCGCAGTTCCGCGCCGAACATCACGTCGTCGGCGGTGCGCGCGGAATGTAGGTGCAGCACGTCGGTGACCAGCTCACGGCGGTCCATCGCGCGCAGCATCGACATGACCGGGGTGATGCCGCTGCCCGCGGTGAGGAACAGCACCTTCTCCGGCGGGGGGTAGGGCAGCACGAATCCGCCCTGTGGCGCGGCGAGCCGGACGATGGTGCCGACCGGAACGCCGCTGACCAGGTGGCTGGACAGGAAGCCTTCCGGCATCGCCTTCACAGCGATCGAGATCAGTCGCTTGCCGCCGTGTCCCGGTTCGGTCCAGTTCGGGGGGCAGGTCAGCGAGTACGAGCGCCAGTGCCAACGGCCGTCGACAAGGATGCCGATACCGATGTACTGACCGGGTTGGTATTTGAAGTCGAAGCCCCAGCCCGGTTTGATCACCAGTGTCGCGGAGTCCGCGGTTTCCTTGCGCACCTCGACGATGCGCCCGCGCAGCTCGCGCGCAGACCACAGCGGGTTGGCCAGGTGCAGGTAGTCGTCCGGCAGCAGCGGGGTGGTCACCCGGGCCACGGCTCCGCGCAGGACGTTCAGCCTGCCGCCGCGCTCGGCGACACTCGCGGCCGGCGCCTCCAGCCACTCGCGGACGCCCCGCACCGAGAATCCGCCTCTTTTCGAACCCATCGCTGCCGTTCGTCTCCTTGTCGTCGGATGCGTCGATCGGACGCCGCCTCGCCTGCAAGGTTACGGCATCGTAGGTTCATGTGGTGGGCAAGCCCGGGCGAACGGTGTCGTTCGGTTACCCTGCGGCTCGGACGATGCGCGATTCAGAGCAGTTCGAGCAGGAATGGCAGCTCCTGCGCGGCGTACCAGGCCAACTGGTGGTCCTCGGCGTCGCCGAGCACGAATTCGGCGTCGGTGTCGCCGAGATCGGCCGCATCGATCACGTCGACCGCCTTGGCCACCTCTGGCTCGGCGTCCGCCAAGTCGACGTGTACCGAAGCGATCTGCTGATAGCCGATCGGACCCGCCAGGCGCACCACCGCGTCATCGAGATCGGGCCGCAGCGTCGCGCCGGTCACGTCGGCGGCGATCACCGCGCGCCGGTAGACCGGGCTGCCGGAGGCAACCGGTGCGTCGTCGTCCGGCGTTGCGTTCGCTGCGTTTTCGTCGGACTCGGCGATCTGTTCGCGCTCGGCGGCGAGCAGCCGCAGCGACGCGCGGGCGGCCTCCCCGATGGCCACCTCGCCGAGCTCCTCGTTGTCGCCGGAGGCGTATGCCTCGCGCAGCGCGGGGGTGACCGCGAACGCGGTGCCGCCGATGGGGGCCAGCTCCCGGTTCGCGACCAGCTCACGCAGCATCGGCACCGTCGCCGGGATGTAGACCCGTAGCTTCTTCTGGTCAGACGCAGGCACCGAGCATCTCCTCCATGGAATCGCGCACCGACGCGGCGAGCACGCCGATGTCGGCCATCGCGTCGCGGTCGGCGTTGAGTCCGAAGAACACGCGTCCGTCGTAGGACGTGATCCCGATGCTCGACGCCTGGTTGCGTAGCAGTGGCGCCACCGGGTACATCTCCAGCATCCGCGCGCCGCCGATGAACATCGGCGTCTGCGGACCCGGCGCGTTGGTGATCACCAAGTTGAACGTGTGCTCTGCGAACGTACTCGCCGCGCGCACGCTCATCGCATGCAGGCTGGCCGGAGCGAACCCGGCGAGATGAACGAGGGTGCGCGCGCGGACGGCACGCTGGTTTCTGCCGTTCAGTTCGGTGGCGTGCGAGATGTGCGACAACCGCATCACCGGATTCGGCTCGCCGACCGGAAGGTCGATCAGGAGCGACAACACCTCGCCTGCCGGCTTCGGCCGATCCCCGCCGTTCGGTTCGGCATACACCGACATGGGTACGACCGCCCGCAGTGTGGTCGACTCGGTGAGCGCCTCGCCGCGCGACAGCAGCCAGTTGCGCAGCGCGCCGGTGACCACCGCGAGGATGGCGTCATTGATCGAGCAGTCGAAACGGGTGCGGATCGTGCGGTAGTCCTCCAGGTCGGTACGCACCACGTCGAAGCGGCGGCTGCGGGAGGTAGGGCCATTCAGTGGGCTGTCCGGCGCGCCGGTCGCCGCGGCCCGCACCGCCGACACCACCGAGTCCACCGCCTTGCCCGCCGTGCCGATCACGGCGAACGCGCCCGCGCTCGCGTCGCGGGCTACCTCCAGCGCCTTGCGTGGCTGGGCCGCGAGGTCGGCCAGCGCTCCGACCAGCAGTTCGACGTCGCTGGGTTCGCGCGGCGCGATCCAGGCGTCGTCGGCCAGCTCGCGCGGTGCGGGCCCGGCATCGAGGATCACGTGGCCGATCTCCAGCGCGGTATCTCCGTCCACGAGTGCTGAGTGCGACTTGGTGAAGATCGCGCAGCGGCCGTCGGACAGACCTTCGATCAGATACATCTCCCACAGCGGCCTGCTCTGATCCAGGGGGTGGGAGGCGAGCCGGGCGACCAGGTCGTACAGCTGCTCATCGGTGCCGGGAGCAGGCAGCGCCGAGCGCCGGATGTGGTAGGTGATGTCGAATCGGCTGTCCTCGACCCAGACCGGCCGCCCGAGCGACAGCGGGATCTCCCGCACCCTGCGCCGGTACCTCGGCACCAGCGGAAGCCTGCCCTCGACCAGGTCGAGTAGCCGGTCGTAGTTCAGGATCGGCGCGCTGGAGCCGGGGTCGGTGTTTTGGACGATCGCGAGGGAGCCGATGTGAATCGGATTGCTGCTCGACTCGAGCCGGTAGAACGACGCGTCCTGCGGCGTCAGTCTCGTGATCACGCTGCCCGGTGCTCCTTTTCCCGATGCCGTCCCTGCCTATTGTGCTGCCGCGACAACGGTTGCCTCGCCCCGTTGTGGCATATCCGGTGAAATCGGTGTGCCCCGCAACCCTCCAGGTGGTTTATGGCACGTTTTTCCGTTCGAGTTCGGGAACTCGATTCGATCACAGCGGGGACCGGGATGCACGGTCGGCTGGGCGTTCGGTCGCTCAGCGTGTCGGACTGCGGCGACGTCGACCGAGGGCCAGGCCATCGCGTCAGCGATTCCGTCACGGCAGCCCACCCGTGAAACACGCGCTGCGCAGACGTTTTGCGTCGTCGGGCTCTTCGTGAAACAGCTTCGGCGCCAATGGATTCGCCGATAGTTCGCTGTCCTGCGGCCGCGGTGACACCGGCGCGGGCGGTGACCGAGCATTCACCGGGTTTCCGGTGTGGAGCCCGCTCGCCGGCGGACTCGGCCCGTCAGCCGCGCGTACTGTGGGGGACAACGCGCGCGTCAGGGGGTCCTGACGACATGGGAGGCGGCACGTCGCTGCTCGTCGGCGCCTACCATGGATGCCGCATTACCATGAAGGACGCCGCGGATTCCGCGCCACCGCGTGGGCCCGCACCGGCCCCGGGGGCCGACGACACGATAGACACACCGACCAGAGGACTGACGAGACCCGTGCCTGCGCTGACACTGACGAGGTTGCTACGGATTGGTGAGGGTCGCATTGTCAAGCGGCTTTCGCATTTCGCGGACCAGGTGCTCGACCTCGAGGCGGACTACGAGTCGTTCACCGACGCCGAGCTGCGCGGCAAGACCGACGAGTTCCGGGAGCGCTACGCGGAGATGGTCGACGACGGCGAGAGCGATCCGCTCGGCCAGTTGATGGCCGAGGCGTTCGCGGTCGCGCGCGAGGCGTCCTGGCGGGTGCTCAGCCAGAAGCACTACAAGGTGCAGGTCATGGGCGGCGCTGCGCTGCACACCGGCAACATCGCCGAGATGAAGACCGGTGAGGGCAAGACCCTCACCTGTGTGCTGCCCGCCTACCTGAACGCGATCAGCGGCGACGGCGTGCACGTCGTCACGGTGAACGACTACCTGGCCAAACGTGACGCCGAGTGGATGGGCCGCGTGCACCGCTTCCTCGGTCTCGAGGTCGGCGTGATCCTGTCCGGCATGACTCCCGCCCAGCGGCGGGCGGCCTACAACGCCGACATCACCTACGGTACGAACAACGAGTTCGGCTTCGACTACCTGCGCGACAACATGACCCACTCGCTGGACGACCTGGTGCAGCGCGGACACAACTTCGCCATTGTCGACGAGGTCGACTCCATCCTGATCGACGAGGCGCGCACCCCGCTGATCATCTCCGGTCCGGCCGACGCCTCCTCGAAGTGGTATGCCGAGTTCGCGCGCATCGCGCCGCTGCTGAAGAAAGACCTGCACTACGAGGTCGACATCAAGAAGCGCACGATCGGTGTGCACGAGGCGGGTGTCGAATTCGTCGAGGATCAGCTCGGCATCGACAACCTGTACGAGGCCGCCAACTCGCCGCTGGTGAGCTACCTGAACAACGCCATCAAGGCCAAGGAGCTCTACGCCCGCGACAAGGACTACATCGTCCGCGACGGCGAGGTGATCATCGTCGACGAGTTCACCGGCCGCATCCTGGTCGGGCGCCGCTACAACGAGGGCATGCACCAGGCGATCGAGGCCAAGGAACAGGTCGAGATCCAGCCGGAGAACCAGACGCTGGCCACCATCACGCTGCAGAACTACTTCCGCCTCTACGACAAGCTGTCCGGCATGACCGGTACCGCCGAGACCGAGGCCGCCGAGCTGCACCAGATCTACTCCCTCGGCGTGGTCCCGATCCCGACGAACAAGCCGATGATCCGTGCCGACCAGTCGGACCTGATCTACAAGACCGAAGAGGCCAAGTTCTCCGCCGTGGTCGACGACGTCACCGAGCGGCACGAGAACGGCCAGCCGGTGCTGATCGGTACCACCAGCGTCGAGCGCTCGGAGTACCTGTCCAAGCAGTTCACCAAGCGCGGCATCCCACACAACGTGCTGAACGCGAAGTTCCACGAGAAAGAAGCCGAGATCATCGCCGAGGCCGGACGGCCGGGCGCGGTGACCGTCGCGACGAACATGGCCGGTCGTGGTACAGACGTCGTGCTCGGCGGCAACCCGGACATCATCACCGACATCCTGCTGCGCAAGCAGGGTCTCGACCCGGTCGAGACGCCCGAGGAGTACGAGCGGGCCTGGCTGCCGACCTTGGATCAGGTCAAGGCGCAGACCGCCGAGGACGCCGATGCGGTGCGTGATGCGGGCGGCCTTTATGTGCTCGGCACCGAGCGCCACGAGTCGCGCCGCATCGACAACCAGCTGCGTGGTCGCTCCGGCCGTCAGGGCGACCCCGGCGAGTCCCGCTTCTACCTGTCGCTGGGCGACGAGCTGATGCGCCGCTTCAACGGCGCCGCGCTGGAAGCGATCATGACCCGGCTGAACCTGCCCGACGACGTGCCGATCGAGGCGAAGATGGTCTCCAAGGCCATCAAGAGCGCACAGACCCAGGTCGAGCAGCAGAACTTCGAGATACGCAAGAACGTCCTCAAGTACGACGAGGTGATGAACCAGCAGCGCACAGTCATCTACGGCGAGCGCAACCGGATCCTGCGCGGCGAGGACATGGAGGGCCAGGTCCAGAGCATGATCACGGACGTGACCACCGCCTACGTGGACGGCGCCACCGCCGAGGGCTACGTCGAGGACTGGGATCTGGACAAGCTGTGGACGGCGCTCGAGACGCTGTACCCGGTGGGCGTGGACTACAAGGATTTGACCGGCGAAACCGAGATCGGCGAAGCGGGCGAGCTGTCCCGCGAGGAACTGCTCGAGGCGCTGCTGGACGACGCGCATGATGCCTATGAGCGCCGCGAAGCCGAGATCGACGGACTCGCGGGTGCGGGCAGCATGCGCAATCTCGAACGACAGGTACTGCTTTCGGTGCTCGACCGCAAATGGCGCGAGCACCTCTACGAGATGGACTATCTCAAGGAGGGCATCGGCTTGCGCGCCATGGCGCAGCGCGACCCGCTGGTCGAGTACCAGCGCGAGGGCTTCGACATGTTCGCCGCGATGCTCGAAGGCCTGAAGGAAGAGTCGGTCGGCTTCCTGTTCAACCTTCAGGTCGAGGTGCAGCAGCCGCAGCCGGAGGGCGTTGCGGTCGACCCGGGCCTGCGTTCGCCGGTCGGCGCCATGACCGCACCGCGCCCCCTGCCCACCGAGGAGGCGCGCGTCGCCAACGGTAACGGTGTCCCGGCTGCCTTACGGGCCAAGGGCATCGACGAGGGTGGCCCGCGCGGCTTCAGCTACTCGGGTCCGGACGAGGGCGGTCGCGCCGCGGTGCACAGCGATGCCGAGGAGTACGGCGCGGACGGTGCCCAGCCCACCCGCCGCGAGCGCCGTGAAGCCGCCCGCACCGAGGCGAAGGGCAGGCGCGGACCGAAGTCGCGTCGCCGGCACTGATCAGCTGAATCACGAAGGCGCCCGGGGTTTCCCTGGGCGCCTTCGTGATGTCATGGGGGTTTCATGCCGGATCGGCGTAGCGAGTTCCGATGCGCTGCGCCGAAACATTGATGTGAACACTGCCTGGATCGTGGAAACCGAACCATCCACCGCTGGTAACGAACTCGTCTCGGACGCGGCATATGCTCCGATCCGTCACCCGACGCCGAGGCCGAGGGCAGCGTGCGCCGACGACTCGTTGTGGGCGATGAGATACGCGAAGTCGCATTGACGTAATCATTACATCATTGCAGTCTGGTGGTCATGCTGTTCCCTACACCGTCGCTGACGGCAGCGGATGCGGTGGTGTTGGCGGAGGTCGACCGTATGCGGGATGACCTACGTCATCAGCTGCTGGCCACTCCGGCGAAGTTGACCGGCGGCCTGCGAAAGTTCCTCACTGCCGATGCTGTCGCCGCGTCCAACTCCATCGAAGGCTTCAAGGTCTCCACCGTGGACGTGGAAGACCTGATCGCCGGTGAGCGCGACGTCGACGTCTCGGACGAGGATCGGCAGGAGACGCTCGCGTACGAGCAAATGATGACGTATATCCAGACCTTGCACGACGTGGAGGACTTCGGTTACAGCACGGGCTTCCTCAACGCCTTGCATTGGATGCTGCAAGGACACCGGCATGCATCACGCAAGCCCGCAGGCCAGTGGCGGCGCGGACCGGTCTACGTCACCGATACTCGTGATCCGAGCATCGCCGCCTACACCGCGCCGGAGGCCGATGTCGTTCCCGCGTTGATGGCGGAGTTGACCGAGTGGCTCGAGTACGACGACGGCTCACACACCTTGGTCCGCGCCGCTATGGCACATCTGCATCTCGTGTCGATTCACCCGTGGGCCGACGGTAACGGCCGAATGTCGCGGTCGCTGCAGACTTTGATGATCGCGCGCGAAGGTGTTCTCGCCCCGGAGTTTTCGTCGATCGAGGCATGGCTGGGCCGCCCTGGCAATACCTGGGAGTACTACCAGGTGCTCGGCAGGCGCGGGCGCGAGTATCGGCCCGACCAGGACGTCGCCGAATGGCTTCGGTTCAACCTGACCGCCTACCATCAGCAGGCCCAGACCGTGCACGCTCGTTTCCGTCGCTCCGGCCAGGTGTGGGATGCCTTGACCGACTTCGCGAATCGCGAAGCTCTCGATCAACGCCTGGTCACCGCCCTGCACGACGTCGCGATATCCGGCCGGGTCCGTCGCACCCGCTACGAACAGAACGAGGGCCTGAGCCTGCAGCAAGCACAGCGCGATTTGCGCGACCTCGTCCGCGCCCGGATCCTGGAGCCCGTCGGGCGCACGCGTGCCCGTTACTACATGGCCGGACCGCACTTTCCGGAGACGGCGTCGGACCTCGCGCATACCCCGGTGGTTCTGGTCGACCCGTACGACGAACAGCGCTGAGTAGTGCGATCGGAGGCTGGCACAGGCGATGCAGTCGCCGGATCAATCCGGGCTGTCCCCAGCCGGCATGCGGGCCGGGGTGTCTTGAAGCAGGGGGTCGATCACTGTGGGCGTGGTTCCCCGCTCGGGTGGCTGCTGCGGTTCGATGACGACGGGCTGCACGTGGTTCGAGGAATGGCCATTCGTACCGGCACAACCCGACGGGCATCAGGCCGCTTGTGCTCGGTCAACCGCGATGGTTACGACCAGCTCTCGTTGGAGTTGAGGGCGGTCAGCAACATTCGGATGGCGGCAACCCGCCGTTCCTTGCCGGGGAGGTTGTCGAGGGCGCATTCGGGGTCGGCCGGTGGGCCGAGGTGGGTGCAGCCGCGAGGGCAGTCCTCGATAGCAGCGGCGAGGTCGTCGAATGCGGCGATGACGTCGTCGGGGGTGATGTGGGCCAGGCCGAAGGAGCGGACGCCCGGGGTGTCGATCACCCAGCCACTGTCGGGAAGGGGGATGGCCACCGACTGGGTGGAGGTGTGTTTGCCCTTGCCGACGCCGGAAACCGCGCCCACCGCCCGGTCTGCTTCCGGCACAAGACGATTCACCAACGTCGACTTGCCGACGCCGGAATGCCCGATCAGGGCGGTAAGTCTGCCGTCGAGCAGTTCGAGCACCGGATCCAACGGGTCGTCGACGCCGCCGTAGATGATGATGAGATCCAGATCGTCGAAGGACGAGGCGAATTCGGAGTCCGCCGCCAGGTCGTGCTTGGTCAGGCACAGGATCGGCTGCAGCCCACCGGCATACGCCGCGACCATCGCGCGCTCGACGAAACCGGTGCGCGGTGGCGGGTCGGCCAGGGCGACCACGATGAACAGCTGCTCGGCGTTGCCCACCACGATCCGCTCGAACGGATCGGTGTCGTCTGCGGTGCGGCGCAATACCGTTCGACGATCGGTGACCCGTACGATCCGGGCAAGAGTGTCCGGCTTTCCGGACAGGTCGCCGACCACATCCACCTGGTCGCCGACCACGATAGGAGTGCGCCCGAGTTCCCTGGCCCGCATGGCGACGATCAGCCGATCCGGATCGCCGCCGAGTACACACCCCCAGCGGCCACGGTCGACAGAGACCACCATGGCGGATTCGGCATTGCTGTGCTGCGGCCGAGTCTTGGTGCGGGGGCGGGAACTTCGCCCCGGCCGGACCCGGACGTCGGATTCGTCGTAGCTGGCGGTGGAGCGTCCTGCCCGGCTCAGCGTGCTCCTCCTTGACCGGATAGCGCGGGGTCGAGCATCCGCTCCCACAGCGAGACGAAATTCGGTAGCGTCTTGGCGGTAGTCTCGATGTCCTCGATCTCGACACCGGGCAGCCGAAGACCGAGAATTGCTCCCGCCGTTGCCATCCGGTGATCGGCGTAGGAATGCCACTTGCCGCCGTGCAACTCCGCGGGCACGATCTCCAGCCCGTCCTCGGCCTCGGTGACCTTACCGCCGAGCCGGTTGATCTCGGTGGACAATGCGGCCAGCCGGTCGGTCTCGTGTCCGCGCAGGTGCGCGATCCCGCGCAGCCGGGACGGGGAATCGGCCAGCGCGGCCAGGGCCGCGACGGTTGGCGTCAGCTCGCCCACGTCGTGCAGGTCGATGTCGATGCCCGCGAGCCGGTCGGGTCCGTGCACGGTCAGGACACCGTCGAAGATCCGTGCCTCGGCGCCCATCCGCACCAGGATCTCGCGGATCACGTCGCCCGGCTGAGTGGTCAACCGAGGCCAGTGCGGGATGCTGACCTCACCGCCGGTGACCGCGGCCGCAGCAAGGAACGGGGTTGCGTTGGACAGATCCGGCTCGACCTCCCAATCCACCGCCCGGATCGGTCCATGCTCGACGGTCCAGGTCTGCGCCTTGCGATTGTCCGCGGGCGCCTGCACCCGCACGTCAGCGCGACGCAGCATCTCCACGGTCATCTCGATGTGCGGCATCGAGGGCAGCGCCTTGCCGTCGTGGTGGACGACGAGCCCCTCCTCGAAGCGGGCAGCCGAAAGCAACAGGCCCGAGACGAACTGAGACGACCCGGACGCATCTATGGTCACCGTGCCGCCCCGCAGCGCGCCGGTTCCGTGCACCGTGAACGGAAGCGCGTCGCCGTCGATATCGGCGCCGAGGCTGCGCAACGCGTCGAGGATCGTGCGAAGCGGGCGGATCCTGGCCTGCTCGTCGCCGTCGAACGCGACATCGCCGGACGCCAGCGCCGCGACCGAGGGGAGGAAGCGCATCACGGTGCCCGCGAGCCCGCAGTCGACCGTGCCGCCGCCCAGCGCGGCCGGGGTGACGGACAGTATGTCGCCGTCGCCGTAGATGCGCGCGCCGAGCGCGCACAGCGCGGCGATCATCAGGTTCGTGTCCCGGCTGCGCAGCGCGCCTGCGATCGTCGAGGGGCCGTCGGCCAAGGCGGCCAGGATGAGCGCCCGGTTCGTGATCGATTTGGATCCGGGCAGGGTCACGGTCGCGTGCACGGGGACATCGACATGGGGCGCTGGCCAGAAAGTCACTCGTCCATCATCGCACTGTGTTTGTTTGCCGCGCGGGCGCGGCGTGTTCGCGGCCCCCTTGTGGCTCGCGTCCGAGCGGCCAAAACACAGCCAAAAACACCGATCAAACACTGTGCCGTCCGTGCAGGAACGGGACCAGCTTGCGCAGCAGCTTCATGGTGGCGTTGGTGCGGGAATAGCTGAGCAGCGCCATGCCGGGGATGGCGAAGCGCTGCAGCGCGATCGAGTGCGGCCGGACGAATTCGCGCAGGCCGGGCTCGCCGTGGATGCGGCCGATGCCGGAGTCGCCGACTCCGCCGAAGGGCAGGCCGGGGATGGCGGCGAAGGCGAGCACCGAATTCACCGAGGTGGCGCCGACACGCAACCTGCGTGCGATATCCAGGCCGTTCTTCTTCGAGTACACCGCGGCGGCCAGGCCGTATTTGGAGTTGTTGGCCAGTTCGACCGCCTCGTCCACGCTGTCCACGGTGCGGATGGTGACGGTGGGCCCGAAGGTCTCCTCGCACACCGCCTCGGAGCTCTCGTCCACGTCCACGAGCACGACCGGCTCGATGAAGGGGGCCTTGACCGACGCCGTCCCGCCGAGCACCGCGGTGCCGCCGTTCTTCAGCGCGTCCTCGATGTGGCGGCGCACGATATCTACCTGGCTCGGCATGGTCATCGGACCGTAGTCGGCTTTGTCGTCGGAGCCGGGCCTGATGTCGGTCAAGATGCGCTTGACCTCGGCGATGAACTCCTCGCGCACCGAGCGGTCCACGTACACTCGCTCCACACCCGCGCAGGTCTGGCCACTATTGGAGGTAGCGCCCCAGGCGACAGCGTCGGCGGCAGCCTTGATGTCGGCGTCGGCGGCGATGATCACCGCGTCCTTGCCGCCGCACTCCAGCAGGACAGGTGTGAGGTTCTCCGCCGCGGTGGCCATGATCCGCTTACCGGTGGCCGTGGAGCCGGTGAAGGCGATCTTGTCGACGCCCGAGCGGACCAGTGCCGCGCCGGTGGCGCCGTAACCGTTGATCGTGACGAACACGCCCTCGGGCAGTTCGGGGTTCGCCTCGGCGAACGCGTCGGCGAGGAAATTGCCGATGCTCGTGGCGAATTCACTCGGCTTGAACACCACCGTGTTACCCGCGGCCAGGGCGTAGGCGATGGAGCCGTTCGGGGTGTAGACCGGGTAGTTCCACGGACCGATCACGCCGATGACGCCGAGCGGGCGCTGCTCGAGCCGGGCGGCGAAGTTCGCCATCAGCGCGCCGGGGTAGATCTTCCTGGGGGAAAGAACCTTCTCGGCGTGCTTGGCCGCCCATGCGATGTGCTCTAGCGCGGTCATCAGCTCCAGGAAAGCGTCGTCGAGCGGCTTGCCGTTCTCGGCGTGGATCAGCTCGCAGAACTTCTCCGAGTTCTGCACCAACTTGCTCGACCAGCGCAGCAAATACCCGCGCCGCTCGTCGAAGCTCAGCGCGCCCCAGGTGGTCGCCGCGGCGCGGGCCTTCGCGACCGCCGCGGCCACCGCAGCGTCGTCGGCTATGACGTGCGTGCCGATCACCTCGCCTGTCGCCGGATTGACCGACGTGAGTGCCGAATCGTGATCGGCCGGTTTGGTGTCGGTGGATGTCACAGTGGATCTCCTCTTGCCGTCTGCGGTGGCTTGGTTGGTGCGCGCGCCCGAGTGCACGGGCGCAATGACCACCTTTGTGAGAGAATGTTATTTCAAAACTCTCAACTAGTCATCAACTACTGATCGATTGTCCCCGAGACTGTCGGTGACGGGTGGGAGTATCGAGATATGTGCGGACGATATGCGACCACTACCGATCCCGGGAGGCTCGCGGTCGAACTGGATGCGATTGACGAGACCGAGACCAGCGGCGCTCGAACCGCATTCACCAACTACAACGTCGCCCCGACCACCCAGATCCTTACCGTGGTCGAGCGGCACCAACGAGAGCGCGCGGACGACAGTCCGACACTGCGTATCCGGCGCATGCGCTGGGGGCTGATCCCGGTCTGGACCAAGGCCGCCGAGCGCGGCGTCCCGGTGAAGGGCAAGCCGCTGTTCAACGCCCGCGCCGACAAGGCAGCCACCACGCCGGCCTTCCGCGACGCGGTGAGGTATCGGCGCTGCCTGGTGCCGATGGACGGCTGGTACGAGTGGGTCGTCGCCCCGAACGCCGAGCCGGGCGCGAAGGGCAAGGTCGCCAAGCATCCGTACTACATGGCGAATGCCGATGGCTCCCGCCTGTACATGGCGGGTCTGTGGTCGGTGTGGCGCGATCGTTCTCTGCCGGAAAGCGAACCGCTGCTGTCGTGCACCATCCTGACCACCGACGCGATCGGCGACCTGACCCGCATCCACGACCGGATGCCACTGCCCATGCCGAAGGAGCACTGGGACGCCTGGCTGGATCCGGATCACCCTGCTCCGGCCGGCCTGCTGGACACCCCGAGCGAAGAGGTGGTCGCGGGAATCGTGCCGCGGCCGGTTCCCGCGCTGGTCAACAGCGTGCGCAACAATGGGCCGGAACTGCTTGCTCGAGTGCGGGATCGGGCTGAGGACGGGCAGATCAATCTGCTCTGATCCACCCGACCGAGAGACTCGAAACCGGGCAGCCGAGCTGCCCGGTTCGTCGAGATCAGCCGGTCAGAACGAGCACTTCACGCTCGGGGTCATGATATTCAGCCCGCACTTGATAACCCCGGCGAAGAGATCGATGATTTTGCTGGTCACGCTCCCGCCGAGCTTCTCGGCTTTCTCGGACTTGTCGTCCTTCTTCAGCTTGAACCCACCGGACGGGGAGTCATCGGCGCCTAGACCGTCGAAGGGGAAGTCGCTGACCTGCGTGATCGACGGGAGGTTCGGCGCTGCGGCGGACTCCGGGGCACAGAGCGTTACCGAACCGAGAGCCAAGACGAGAGCTCCGAACAACGCGACGATCATGGTGCGCAAATGCTGCGCGGACATTCGCATCACATCCTCGAGTCGAATGAACCTGGCCTGTTCAGTAACGCACAGATCACAGCGAATCGGGTCCGAATTACACCGACGCCACCGGCGCTGTCACCGCAGAAGTCAGCCGGACCAGGTCGGCGGGCGCCAGCTCGATCTCCAGTCCGCGCCGCCCCGCGGAGCACAGCACCCGGTCCCAGGACAGCGCGGACGCGTCGACCACGGTGGGTAGCGGCTTGCGCTGGCCGAGCGGGGAGATGCCGCCGAGCACGTACCCGGTCGTCTTCTCCGCCCGCGTCTTGTCGGCCATGCTCGCCTTCGGCGCCCCGAGCGCCGCGGCGGCGGCCTTGAGCGACAACGTGTTCGGCACCGGAAGCACGGCCACCGCGAGCGAGCCGGTGGTCAGCTCGATGACCAGGGTCTTGAAGATCTGCTGGGCCGCGAGCCCGAGCTCGGCGGCCAGCGCGTCGACTGCCTCGGTGCCGTAGGAGTCGGCACGCGGATCGTGCTTGTAGGCGTGCACGCGGTGGGCCACCCCAGCCTGGGCCAGGGTGCGGATCGCCGGGGTCGAGGCTCCTGCCATGGCCGGAACTCTAGCGGCGCGACCTGCACGGGGCGGCAACGGCTTTTGCTGCCGGACATGGTTACGGGAACACCGTGCGGGCCGCGCATGTTGTAGGCGATACATAGCGCTCGGAGGAATCTCCACCCTCTGTCGCACGTGACCAGGCCCTGTGAACAACGTGAAGGAGATGTCGGTGCCCGTGCTGCTCGACGATCGTCCGGTATGGACCGAGGCGTTACCGACACGAGCCGGATTCTCGCTCGACATGCCGTTGCCGGTAGATTTGGCAAGTACGGCGATCGAAGGGACAGGTGTGACGAGCGACGATGACGTGGTGGCCGACGATGTCGCCGCGGTCGACGATGCCGAGCTGGCTCAGCGGTTCGAGCGGGACGCGCTCCCGCTGCTCGACCAGCTCTATGGCGCCGCGCTGCGCATGACCAGAAACCCGGCCGACGCCGAGGACTTGGTGCAGGAGACGTATGTCAAGGCGTTTCAGGGATTCAAATCCTTCAGGGAAGGCACCAACCTCCGTGCCTGGCTGTATCGAATCCTGACCAACACCTACATCAACTCCTACCGCAAGAAGCAGCGTCAGCCCGCGCAGTACCCGACCGACGAGATCACCGACTGGCAGCTGGCCGCGACCGCCGAGCACACCTCGCAGGGGCTGCGGTCGGCCGAGGTCGAGGCGCTGGACGCGCTGCCCGACGACGACATCAAGGCAGCACTGCAGGAACTGCCGGAAGAATTCCGGATGGCGGTGTACTACGCCGACGTAGAGGGCTTCCCGTACAAGGAAATCGCCGACATCATGGGCACTCCCATCGGTACGGTGATGTCCCGGCTGCACCGCGGCCGCAAGCAACTGAAGGGTTTGCTCGCCGATGTGGCGCGCGAGCGCGGATTCAACCGTTCGGGGGAACGCCAGGAGGTCAAGCAGTGAGCGAGCGTAGCGAGCGAACCGCAAACGCCACGACGGAACCGAGCGACAGCGAGGTGGAGTCGTGAGTATCGAGCGGGACCCCGATATGGAGCTCGATTGCACGGCGGTACTCGCCGATGTGTGGTTGATACTGGACGGGGAATGCGACGACGCTACCAAGGCCCGGTTGCAGCACCACATGGACCATTGCAGCCCTTGTATCGAGGCCTACGGCATCGAGGAGAAGATCAAGGGTTTGCTCAGCCGCAAGTGCGGCGGCGACCGCGCGCCGGATTCTCTGCGCGAGCGACTGACCATCGAGATCCGTAAATCGACCACCTTCATCGAAAGCACTATCGAGACCTCGGAGTAGTCGAGCCGGACAAGCCGAGCGGCACGCCTTCCCCAGCGGGAAGTGCGTGCCGCTTCGTGCTTTTCGGCCGAGCGTTTCGCTCAGGAGTTGGGCCGCTTGCCGTGGTTGGCCGCATTGCCCTTCCTGCTACGCTTCTTACGTCCGCGCTTACCCATGAGTAGTCTCCCTTCTGGTTGAAGCACATTGTTTCATGTGTGGTTGGCTGTAGCTTCAGCGGATACAGGCCAACGAGTGAATGGGGTGTCATGGCTGAGGAAGTGCTCGCCGAGCTGGTGTCGGTCGTCTACCAGGTGGTCGTGGCGGAAGGCGACAACGTGCAGGAGGGCGACACCCTGGTGATCCTCGAGTCGATGAAGATGGAGATCCCGGTGGTCGCGGAGTCCAACGGCACGGTGACCTCGATCGGCGTCAAGGAGGGCGACGCGATCAAGGCGGGCCACCTGATCGCGGTCATCTCCTGACCTATTGCGGCGGTAGACCTTTATGGCGACTCTGAGCGAGCTCCTGGCCGAGCACACCGACCTACCCGGCGTCGCCGTCGACCATCTGCAGCGGGTGGTGGGTGATTGGCAGCTGCTCGCCGATCTGTCCTTCGCTGACCTCCTGCTCTGGGTCGGAGCGGGCCCGGTATCGGCTGGGGCCGACATCGTATGCGTCGCCCAGTGCCGCCCTACCACCGCGCCCACCGTGCATCAGGAGGACATGGTCGGCACGCTTGCCCTGAAAGCCGATCATCCTCAAGTGTTCGACGCGCTGGTGACCGGACAGGTCGTGCGCGCGGACAGCGATGTCGAGGCCTCCGGCGTCTACCATCCGCGCCCGGTGCACGCGGTCCGCGAGGCCATTCCGGTGCGCTGCGGCGACGACGTGATCGCGGTGCTCAGCCGGGACACCGACCTGCAACGCTCCCGGGTGCGCAGCACGCTGGAGATCGCCTACGTCGCCTGCTCGGACGACCTGTGCCAGATGATTGCCGACGGCACCTTCCCGACCACAGAGGACCGTGCGGCCACCCACTCCAGTCCGCGCGCCGGAGACGGTTTCATCCGGCTCGACACCGAGGGCATCGTCGTTTACGCCAGCCCGAATGCGTTGTCGGCATACCACCGGATGGGTTTGCAGGCCGATCTCGCGGGACAGGATCTCGCTGTCACCACCCGCTCGTTGATCACCGACCCGTTCGACGCGCAAGAAGTGGTCGGCGACATCCAGGCTGCCCTGGCCGGGCGGACCGGACGGCGCATGGAGGTCGAGGCGCGTGGCGCGACCGTGCTGCTGCGCACTCTGGTGCTGCGCCCGCACGGTGAACTGGCAGGCGCCGCCGTACTCGTTCGCGACGTCACCGAGGTCAAGCGCCGCGACCGCGCGCTGCTCAGCAAAGACGCCACCATCCGGGAGATCCACCACCGGGTGAAGAACAACCTGCAGACCGTCGCCGCGCTGCTCCGCCTCCAGGCTCGCCGCACCGAGAACGAGGAGGCGCAGGTCGCGCTCACCGAGTCGGTACGCAGGGTCACCTCGATCGCATCGGTACACGAGATGCTGTCTATGTCGGTGGACGAAGAGGTCGACCTGGACGAGGTCGTCGACCGGCTGCTGCCGATCATGGCCGACGTCGCCACCGTGCACACCGCCCGGATCAAGGTGCGCCGGGCGGGTTCGCTCGGTGTGTTCTCCGCGGAACGCGCGACCCCGTTGGTGATGGTGCTGACCGAACTGGTGCAGAACGCCATCGAGCACGCCTTCGACTCCGGGGAGAACGGCACGGTCACCATCCGTTCCGAACGCTCGGCCCGCTGGCTCGACGTGATCATCAGCGACGACGGCCGCGGCCTCCCCCCCGGTTTCAGCCTGGAATCCTCCGACCGCCTCGGCCTCCAGATCGTCCGCACCCTCGTGACCGCCGAATTGGGCGGCTCCATCGGACTGCACCCCGGTGCCGACATCGGCACCGACGCGGTACTGCGCGTCCCCCTGGGCCGCCGCTCCGCGCGATAATGCTGTGTTTTTGGCCGCGCCCGCGCGGCCAAAAACACAGCTGCAAAGACAACACAGCCCGGCACCTTTGTGGGTGCCGGGCTGAAAATGCGTTACCGGGCCGGGCTGAATGGCCCGGTAAGGCGGATCGTCTGGCTAGACGACAGTGCGGGTGCGGGTGCGCGCGTTCCGGCGTTTGAGCGCCCGGCGCTCGTCCTCGCTCATACCACCCCATACACCGGCATCCTGTCCGGACTTCAGGGCCCAGGACAGGCAGTCGGCGGTGACGGGGCAGCGAGCGCAGACCAGCTTGGCATCGGCAATCTGTGCGAGCGCCGGACCACTGTTACCCACCGGGAAGAACAGCTCGGGGTCCTCATCGCGACAGATGGCCTTGTGGCGCCAGTCCATTCCTCTGCTCCTTTGCTGGGCGCCGCAAGAAGGCGCCTATGGTTTCTGGTTCGTTCACTTGTGCGACTCGAATGTTTCCGCACGGTTGCTTGTGAATGCTTTCACGAACACCGTAGATGTCAATAGGCATGCGGTGCACCGTGGGGAAGCTCACGCTCTCAAGGTCCCCGTACGGGGAACCTGCCCGGTCCTTTGTACTCGCTCTACCGGGTTTTTGCAGCACAACCGCGATGTTTTTCGCGGTGTTTCGCACTCAGTCCGGCTGCGGCGCGATCACCCCGAGGACGTCGGGTACCGACGTGAACTCCACCACGTTGCGCTTCCCGATGAAGTCGCCGTCGAGTTGCAGACCGATGGGTTCCTTGGACTCAATCCTTACGGAGGGCACGTCGTCGTCGCGAAATAGATTGCGGGACTTGGGATTTCCTCCAGCGGCGAGAAGTTGACGCGCGAGCCGGAGGGTTGGGAGCACCGCCATCGAGCGCACAGCAAACAGTCCGAGTCCGTTCTCGAACCGGGTGCCCGGGTTGGTGTGCACCGGGGTGTCGTTCAGATAGGTCCACGGTGTGGTGTTCGTAACGAAGGCGTAATGCACGCCGCTCACGGCCGCATGGCCCGGGATTTCGATCCGAACGCTCGGTTCCTTGCGTCTGGCTCGGAAGAATTGTCGCACAGTTGTTCGAACATAGCGCGCCGCGGTCGCCGCGTGACCGTCGGCGCGGCTGGCGTCGATCGCCTCGCACACGTCAGCGTCCAAACCGACACCCGCGCTGAAGCAGAACCAGCGGTCGTCGGCCGTGCCGAGCCCGATGCGGCGGTCCTTGTCCAGCGTCAGCAGGTCGATGAGCTGGTTGGTCGCGGTGACCGGGTCGGGCGAGATGCCCAGCGCTCTGGCGAAGACGTTCGCCGAGCCGCCGGGGATCACGCCGAGGCGGGGCAGCCAGGCCTGACCGTCGTTCAGTTCGGGTAGCGGTAGGAAACCGTTGATGGTCTCGTTGACGGTGCCATCGCCGCCGTGCACCACGATCAGGTCCATCTCGTTGGTAGCGGCCCACTGTGCCAATTCGGCGGCGTGGCCGCGGTGCTGGGTGTGTGCAACGGTCAGCTGGGTGCGGCTCTCCAGCGCGTGCGCCAGCAGGTCCCGGGTTGCCGGCGTAGTCGAGGTGGCATTCGGGTTCACGATCAGGAGCGTCCGCACGTTCGCAGCCTAGTTTGCTCCGGACCCGCACCGGAAAGCGGCAAACGCGACCCGGGGGGTCGCGCCTCCGCCGATGCCACGGAGGTGTCCCGTTCGTCCGGGTCGTAGGCTTGCCGCCGTGAGCGAGCGGAGCGAGCGAACCGTGGGTACAGCCGAGCATTGCTCGGTCATGGCGGAGCCGAGCGTCAGCGAGGTGGAGTCATGAGCGAGCGGAGCGAGCGAACCGTGGGTACAGCCGAGCATTGYTCGGTCATGGCGGAGCCGAGTGCCGGCGAGGCGCGCCGATGAGTGATAAGGGTGCGGGTTCGGCCGGTGTGCCGACGACGGTGCGTGCGGCCGGTGGTGTGGTGACCCTCGAGGGGGTGGTCGCCGTCGTCGTCGCGGTCGTGCTGGTTGCGCGCGGGTTGCTCGGCCACGACCAGAGCGCGGCGAGTGGGTACGGCACGGCCGCCTGGTTCGGCATTCTCGGCGGCGCGGTGTTGGCCGCGGGCATCGGACTACTGCTGGGGAAGCGCTGGGGTCGCGCGATCGCCGTCATCGCCCAGTTGCTGCTGCTGCCGGTCACCTGGTCGCTGCTCACCGATTCGCACCAGCCGATCTATGGCGCGCTGCTCGGGATCGTCGCGGTCGCTGCGCTCGTGCTCCTGTTCGCGCCGCCGTCGACCCGCTGGATGGCGCAGGACTACGGGCTCGAGCCCGATTAGTCCGCGGCGGCCGCTCCGGAAGCGTGGTAACGGGCGGTGCGCAGCGCCGCACGGCAGAGCTGGTCGGCGTGCCTGGTGGTTTCGGGCAGCCGGTAGCGCGGGGTCAGGGCGAGCACCTGCGCGCATGCCGTGTCGAGGTCGATGCGGTGGCCGACGGAGACGAACACGGGTTTCACGCCGGTCCTGGTGCACAGCGCGCGTCCGACCACTTCTGCGTCGATGGTGATGTCGGTGGTGGCGCCGCGCTCGCGGCCGGGCTCGACATAGTCGCCCCACACAGTCTTCGCGACGCCGATCGTCGGCACTCCGGTGAGCAGTCCGAGGTGGCAGGCCAAACCGAAACGGTGCGGGTGCGCGAGCCCCTGCCCGTCGCAGACCAGCAGATCGGGTGCGGTATCGAGCTTTTCGAGGGCGGCAAGTGCGGTCGGAAGCTCGCGGAAGGCGAGCAGGCCGGGCACGTACGGGAAGGTGGCGACACCGTGCGCGACGGTGGAGGTGACGGGCCTCAGCGTGGTGGCGTCCAGGACGACCGCCGCGGCGACGGCGCTGGTGTCGTCGTAGGCGGAGTCGAGCCCGGCCGCCATGCGGAACCGCGTGCCCGGCGCGGTGCGCTGATCGACTTGTGGCCGCAGGTCGTCCTGGATCGCCATAGCCTCCTGTGCGGTCGTCGGCCAGGTAACGCGATAGGCGTGCGCGAGCCACGACATGGCCGGTGCCGTTACCTCGCGTCGGCGGCCAGCGTGCCGAGAGCGGTGCCCGCGAGCCGGTAGCCGATCCACTCGTCCTGTACCACGGCGCCGATCGACTCGTAGAAGTCGATCGAGGGCTTGTTCCAGGTCAGCACCGACCAGGCGACGCGGCTGTAGCCGTTGTCCACGGCCTCCTTCGCCAGCGCCGCCAGCAGCGCCTTGCCGTAACCCCTGCCCCGGGTCTCCGGCTTGACATATAGGTCCTCCAGGTAGATGCCGTGCACCCCGTCCCAGGTGGAGAAGTTGAGGAACCAGATGGCGCAGCCGACCAGACCGGTGTCGTCCGCCACCACGTGCGCGAAGACTTTCGGCTCCGGCCCGAACATCGCGGTGTCCAGCTGCTCGGCGGTGACCGTGCACTCGTGCTGCGACTTCTCGTATTCGGCCAAGTCGTGGACGAGGTCCACGAGCGAGGGCACGTCGGAGGGGACGGCGCGGCGCAGGACGGCCGCGCCGAGGTCGGCGGCGGGGTCGGTGGCGGCGTGGCCGGATCGGGTCACAGTGACGCTCCGTTGGGTAGCAGGTTGTGCGCGTGGATGGTTCGCGTGTCGTGTTCGTAGCCGAGCACGGTCACCGCGCCGGTCGACATGGCGAAGCGGCGGCCCTCCCGGATGTCGAATTCGGCCCATCGGGCGATCAGCGCCCGGGAGAAGTGGCCGTGCCCCACCAGCACGATATCCCGGTCCGGCAGCGCCGGTGCCACGGAGGCGAGCACCCGGTCCGTGCGGGCACGCACCTCGTCGGCGGTCTCGCCGTCGGGGACCGTTCCGGTCCAGATGGTCCAGTCGGGTACGGACTCGCGGATCTGCAGCGTGGTCAATCCCTCGTATGCGCCGTAGTCCCATTCGGCCAGGTCGTCGTCGAGCATGATGTCGGTGAACCCGGCCAGCGTCGCGGTGTGTACCGCGCGTTGCCGCGGGCTGGTCAGCACCAGTGGGTCCCGCAGGTTGAGGGCGGTCAGCAGGGTGCCCGCCGCCCTGGCCTGTTCCTCGCCGCGTTCGGTGAGCGGCAGATCGGTGCGGCCGGTGTGCCGCCCTTGGGTGGACCAGCCGGTCTCGCCGTGCCGGAGCAGCACAACGCGGGCGTCGTCGAGTGCGGACATGAATCCATCATGAGCCACCCGATGATCATGGTGAACCGCGGCCCGACGTCGCGATGGACAGGTCAGCCGAGGGCGACGAGCTCGCTGTCCCGCTTCTCCAGAATCGTGCTGCCGACCACCGTCAGCGAGATGGGCGAGCCGTCGTAACTTGTGCGCTCCAAGGGAATTCGGTTCATCTGGGCGCCCGACGCGGGATCGAGGACCGTGATCGCGCCCGCCGTCGGTAGCAGCAGCTTGCCCGCCATGAGCGCGGGCGCACCGAGAGCTCCGCCCGCGGTCCACAGCGGATCGAATGTGCTGCCGTTCAGGGCGATCACGCTGTTGCCGGTGAACACCAGGTATGCCGAGCCGATCCGGGTCGTCGTGCTCGTCTCGCTCAGCGGCGCCGAAAGATCATGCAGCACAATCGGATTCCCGTTCCCGTCGTACACCGCAAGACGCGGCGGCAGCTTTTCGGGACCCGAGGATGCGCCA
Source organism: Nocardia sp. 2TAF39 (assembly GCF_052114905.1). Taxonomy (NCBI): domain Bacteria; kingdom Bacillati; phylum Actinomycetota; class Actinomycetes; order Mycobacteriales; family Nocardiaceae; genus Nocardia; species Nocardia sp. 2TAF39. The sequence goes on along the minus strand of NZ_JBFRFQ010000015.1, from coordinate 134,869 downwards.
GGGAGGTACAGCACGATTCGGCTGTCGGACACCGCGATCACCCGCGCGTCGGGAGACTCGGCGCCGGGACCGGTCAAGATGTGCGAGCCGTACTCTTCGGGCACCGTGTTGTCCTTCGGCGCCGGGTTGAGCACGGTGAGCCGGTTGGCGGGGTCAGCAGGGCAGCGTTCCAGGATACCCAGCCTGGAGGGGCTGGAACTCGCCGATAGCAGCGCGCAGCCTTTGCGCGGTTGGGTTTTCACGTTCACCGGCGCGTCGACGAAGCCGTACTCCAGGGTGCGCACCAGATCCGAGCGCCACACCTCCAACCGCTCCGGGCCCTGAGCCACGAAATACGTGCCGTCGACCGACAGCCGAACGCTCGGGTCCATGTAGCTGCTGCGCGCGGTTCGCCGGGCGCCGCTGTCTCCGGCGAGCAAGGTGGCCTGACTGCAGCCGCGGTGGTCGCGGTACACCGCGACCACCATCCCGAACTGGCCCTCGATCCCGCACAGCGGCATGTCGCGCTGGTACTTCCACAGCTGGTCGCCGGTGTGCGGGTCGCGGCCGGTCACGGTGCCGTCGGCACCGGTCACCGCGACGCCGCCGGAGACGAGGGCTCGCGTACTCGCGCTGTCCGGCGCACGCCACAGTTCGCGCAGCGAGGCCGGCAGCTGATCGGCCGCGACCGGCGTCGGCACGGTGGTGCCCGCGGTCACCGATTCGGTGCCGTGCGAGTCACCGTGCACCCACACCACAATCCCCGCGACCATCACGAGAACCGCGATCGTCAGTGCGGAGATGATGTCGGCGCGCGTCCGCCGCTCGGGTGCGAGCACGAGTGCGAGACTAGCGGATCAGACCGACGCGGCCGCCGTGGTCTCGGCCGTACTCCCATTGCTCTCGGTCGCCTCGCCCTCGGTGGGCTTACGCCGCCTGCGCCGACGGCGTGCGGGCTTGTCCGCCGACTCGGCGTCGCACTCGCCGCTGTTGTGCGGGGCCTCGGCCTCGGTGCCCTCGGCCGCATTGTCCGAGGAGCCGTTGTCCGTCGCGTCACCGGCGGGCTTGCGCCGCCTGCGCCTGCGGCGTGCGGGCTTGTCGGCCTGCTCGGCGTCGGCGGACGTTTCCGCTACCGGTCCGGTTTCGTCGCCGGTGGTTTCGTCGCCGGTGCCGTTCGGTTCGACGCCGTCGATCGGCTGACCGGCGCGGGTGCGCCTGCGGTTGCGCTTGCGCGGCGCGCGCTCGGGGCGCTCGACCACGACCGCGTCCGGGTCGCGTTCCGGCTTGGGCTTGCGGATCATGCCGCTCACGCCCTCCGGAATGCCGAGGTCCGAGTACAGGTGCGGCGAGCGCGAATATGTCTCGACCGGATCGGGGATACCGAGGCCGAGCGCGGTGTTGATCGCGGACCAGCGGTTCAGCTCATCCCAGTCGATCAGCGTCACCGCGACGCCGGTACGTCCGGCCCGGCCGGTGCGGCCGATCCGGTGCACGTAGGTCTTCTCGTCCTCCGGGCACTGGTAGTTGACGACGTGCGTGACGTCGTCGATATCGATGCCTCGGGCAGCGACATCGGTCGCGACCAGCACGTCGATGGTGCCCTTGCGGAATTTGGCCAGCGCCTTCTCGCGGGCGATCTGACCGAGATCGCCGTGCACCGCGCCGACCGCGAAACCGCGCTCGGCCAGCTCGTCGGCCACCTTCTGCGCGGTGCGCTTGGTGCGTGTGAAGACCATCGTGGCGCCCCGGCTCTCGGCTTGCAGCACGCGGGCGATCAGCTCGCTCTTGTCCAGGGCGTGTGCGCGGTAAACGAACTGCGCGGTGCGGTCGTGCACGGCGGAGTCGTGCGGCTCCTCGGCCCGGATGTGCGTCGGGCGAGTCAGGAAGGTGCGCGCCAGCGTGATGATCGGGCCGGGCATGGTCGCCGAGAACAGCATGGTCTGGCGCTTGTCCGGGACCATGCCGAGAATGCGCTCGATGTCCGGAAGGAAGCCGAGGTCGAGCATCTCGTCGGCCTCATCGAGCACGAGCACGCCGATCTTGCCGAGGATCAGGTGTTGCTGGTCGGCGAGGTCCAGTAGTCGGCCCGGGGTGCCGACCACCACGTCGACGCCCGAACGCAGTGCCGCGATCTGCGCCTCGTAGGGTCGGCCGCCGTAGATGGACGCGACGCGCAGCGGGCCCTGGTGATTGCTCAGATATTTGCCCGCGTTCTCCAGGTCCTGCGTGACCTGAATGCACAGCTCCCGAGTCGGTACGATGACGAGCGCTCGCGGGGTGCCGTCCAGAGGTGTGGTGCCGGATTCTGCGGTCGCGATCCGGTGCAGCAGAGGCACACCGAATCCGAAGGTTTTTCCCATACCGGTGCGGGCCTGACCGATGAGATCCTCACCGCCGAGCGCCAGTGGGAGGGTCAGTTCTTGAATGGCGAAAGTACGTTCGATACCGATCTCACCGAGCGCGCGGACGATTTCCTCGCGAACTCCTAATTCGGCGAAAGTCGGGGCGGTGTGCGTTGCGTCCAGTTCGGCCGTCAACAGGGTGTCCGCCAGTCCGGGTTCCTGATCGACTGTGATCTTGCTCAGGGTTCGTGCCTTCCTCGTAATCGCGTCACGCGCGCACGAGGTGGGGCGGGCCGGGCGGCCCGCGACAACCACGTCTCCGCCTGCGATACTCACCCGGCCACGCTCTGGATGTCGGTGCCGGCCACAAAAACGGCGGCTACCTGGAAAGACATCGGCGCGGCGCACTGGTGACGCGGATCTGGTGCGCGCACATTCTCCTGTCCAACGAAAACCTCGCACCCGAAACCGGTCGGCGGTCGTAGCGGCGTCCCCGCGATGTGCGGGGCGCGGCGTCCGGCAACTCTGTCGAGCGAAACTTTCGTTGTCCGTAGTGATTGTAGCGTGATATTGTGCGCGGCTCGAATTGCCGCCACGGCGTGCTGTCGAATTTTCCGGAATCCGAAGTGTGATTTCGTCGCGTCAGCCGCCGACGTACGCTGCCCCACATGGTAATTCATCCGGCGTGGCAAATCCGGTCGACGCTCGAGCCGTCCCACCACGCCGTGTATTTCGGTGTCGAGGAGGCGGGCGTCGGGCTCGGACTGCTCCTGATTCCGCCGCTGAACTCGATCGGCGTCGGGAAGCTGTAGGCGCAATCGGGAGTTGCCTGTAACCGTCGGTACCGACCTGTGGGAGATTCTTCGCTGTGAGCCTTGCCGACACTGTCACTATCGCCGCTCGTAACGCCTGGGCCCTCACGTTCGGCTCCGGGATCCAGGAGCCGGACCCGACGCCGTCAACGGTGCTGTGGGACCAGCCGCATCGCCGACTGCGCCGGTTCGAGGTCGCGGACGGCGGCGCAGCGGGCGGCGATGCCGCCGTGCTACTGGTTCCGCCGCTCGCCGCGCCCGCCACCTGCTTCGACCTGCGACCCGACCAGAGCCTGGCGCGGTTCCTGCTGGAGACCGGCCACTGCCCATACGTCATCGACTACGGCGAGATCACGTTCGACGACCGGCGGATGGGCTTCGAGGATTGGATCGACGATATCCTCCCCGAAGCGGTACTGCGGGCCTCCGCCGACCGCGACGGACGACCCGTCGACCTGGTCGGCTGGTCGATCGGCGGCACGCTGGCCCTGCTGACCGCCGCGGCGCATCCCGAACTGCCGATCCGGTCCATCGCCGCGGTCGGCGCGCCGCTGGACTACGACAAGATGACCGGCATGCCGCAGCTGCGTGCGGTCGCGAAACTCACCGGCGGACTGGCCACCTCCACCGTGATCCGCGCGGTCGGTGGCGTACCCGCGACGCTGACCCGGATCGGTTACAAGATCACCGCTTGGGATCGCGAGCTGACCCGGCCATGGTTCGTCGCGAGCAATCTCGCCCGCACCGAGGCGCTCGCCAGAATGGAAACGATCGACCGCTTCATGGCCGAGATGCCGGGCTATCCCGGCCGTTTCTACAACCAGCTGTGGGGCAGGCTGATCCTGAACAACGACATCGGCCGCGGCGTCGTCCGCTTGGGCGCCCGCCGCATCGAGCTGGCGAAGGTGACCGCGTCCGTCCTGCTGGTCGGCGGGCCCGCCGACGTGATCACCCCCGCCGCCGCCGTCGAGGCAGGTATCGGCACTCTCACCGGCGCGGCCACGGTCCGTTACGAGACGGCGCCGGGCAGCCACCTCGGCATTCTCGCCGGACCGACCGCCCGCGACACGACATGGAGTTACCTCGAGAAGTTTCTCGCGGAGGCCGCATGACCCGCGCCGGGTATTAGGCTGGGGCGTATGGGAGCACAGTCACCTGCCGCGCTAGGTGTTACGTCGACCGACCCAGCAAACCTCTCCATCCCCGTGAGCCATCCCGGCGTGACCGATCTGTTCGCGGTCCTCGCCTACGGTGAGATCTCCGCGTTCTACCGGCTGGCCGAGGAGGCCAAGTTGTCGCCGACGCTGCGGGGCAAGGTGGCCGTGGCGACGATGGCCGCCGCCGAGATGGAGCACTTCACAACACTTCAGGCCGCGCTCGCCGAGCGCGGCGCCGACATCTTCGACGCCATGGCGCCGTTCGTGCGGGCGCTGGACGACTACCACGCCTCCACCGATCCCTCGACCTGGCTCGAGTCGATGGTGAAGTTCTACGTCGGCGACGGCATCGCCGCCGACTTCTATACCGAGATCGCGGGCGCGCTCACTCCCGACGTCGCCGCGGTGGTCCGCGATGTACTCGCCGAGACAAGACATTCGGAGTTCGTAGTCGAAGAGGTGCGTCGCGCGGTCGTCCACAATCGCTCCGAGCGTGACCGTCTCACACTGTGGGGCAGACGCCTGCTCGGTGAGGCGATCACCCAGGCCCAGTACGTGATGGCCCAGCGCGACGAACTCACCGATCTGGTCCTCATCGCCACCGGCGACCTCAACGGCATCGCCGAGCTCTTCGAGCGCATGCAGGCCAGCCACGCCGAACGAATGGCGGTGCTGGGTATCTGATTTGCTGTGCGGCGCCTACTCGTTCACCGCGCGGTTGGGGACCAGCCGCAGGCCGGGCGCGTGTGTGCTGGCGCGGTCGGCGAGCCAGACGATGAGGCTCTGGTCTCGGTCGGCTTCCAAGGTCTCGAACGGCACGTCGACCGGCCCGTGGACGGGATGGTCGAGCTGCAGTGTGCCGGAGATGTGGGCGCCGACCCGGTGTGGCTTCCAGCGCTGCTCGAAGTCCGGGTGACGGCGCAGCGCATCGATCGTCTCCAGCAGCGAATCGTCGGCCGGCCAGCGGAGTTTCGCACCGCTGAGCGCGGCGGAGAAGATGTCGGCGGCCTCGTCCCAGTTGCGCAGGACGCGCCGTGCCGCCGGATGCATGAAGGTGTACCAGGCCAGGTTGGGCTGTTCGTCATCGTCCAGCAGGCCGAGCGGGGCGACGAAGTCGACCCACGCCTGATTCCAGCCGAGCACGTTCAGCCGACGGCCCACCACGAACGCGGGCGTGGGATGCAGGGCGCGCAGGATGGTCTCGATCGTCTCCGCTACCTGTTCCTCAGCGGATTCGCTTCCAGGACAGCGGGATTCATTGCCCGAGGCCAGGGCAAGCATGCTGAAGTGGTGGCGGTCGCCGCCGCGCAGCAACAACGCGTCGGCCAACGCGTCGATGACCGCGACCGACGGGTTGGTGTCGCGACCCTGCTCCAGTCGGGCGAGATAGTCGGCGCTGACTCCCGCGCGGACAGCGACCTCTTCGCGGCGCAGGCCGGGTGTCCTGCGCCGTCCGCCCTCGGGTAACCCGACGTCCGACGGCCGCAGTTCGGCGCGCCGGGCGATGAGGAATTCCGCGAATCCGTTCCTGGCCATGTGCCCCATCGTGCCTTTTCCTGGGATTGTTAGCCGCGCCCTGGCAGGTCCAGGATAACGGCGGTCTGGTTAACGGACCGCGGTCCGGCAATCGTCGAGAGTATGACAACTTCTTCGGAATCCCGCACGGCGACCCAGACGCTGAAAACCGGTTCGTGGGCGCTGGACACCGCGCACTCCTCGGTCGCCTTCACCATTCGTCATCTCGGCATCTCCAAGGTGCGGGGTCGATTCACCCGGTTCGAGACCGAATTCGTGGTCGACGAATCCGGCGCCGCCACCATCGGCGCGACCATCCACCTCGACTCGTTCGACACCGGGAACCCGGACCGGGACGCGCACGTCCGCACCGCCGACTTCCTCGATGTCGCCAACCGTCCGACCCTGACCTTCCGCGCCGCCCACCCGGTGGCCGTCGCGGAGACCTTCGAGGTAGAAGGCGAGGCAACACTCGGCGCGATCACCAAGCCGGTCACCCTCGAGGTCGAATGGGGCGGCGTGCAGGACTTCGGGCCGACCGGCGACCGGCACGCGGGTTTCTCCGCGACCGGCACCATCAAGCGCACCGATTTCGGCGTCGGCGGCCTGATGCCGGGCATGCTCAGCGACACCGTGAAGATCGAGCTCGAGGTTCAGCTCATCGAGCCGAAGTAAGCCCTGCGGATGGCCTGCCGGGACGGTGTTCGCGAAAGGCGAACACCGTCCGTCCCGAACGGACAACGCGATCTCCGATCGCCAGACGTGCCGACTGATCTCGTTGATACATGGGTAACTCGCCGGGTACGCCCAGAACTGCAGCGGCACCCGAGGCAGGACCTGAACGCAAATCTCGCGTTACCCGACTTGTACGGCCCAAGGACCCGGAGAGGCGGGGGAGCCTGAATACTCGGAGAGGCGGACTGGCATTAGCCTGGGAACGACAACACAGGACTCTTAGGTTCGGAGGTTGGCCGTGGAGGTCAAGATCGGTATTTCGGATAGCCCGCGTGAGCTGGTGATCAACAGCGCGCAGACCCCGGACGAGGTCGAGGCGGTGGTGTCCGGTGCGCTGAGCGGTGAAGGCGGCGTCGTGTCGCTCACCGACGAGAAGGGCCGGAAGTTCCTGATCCAGGCTTCGAAGGTCGCCTACGTCGAGATCGGCACCGCCACGGGCGGCCGCGTCGGTTTCGCCGCCGTCTGACCTGGTCTCCGGCCGATACGCGTCGAGCCCCTGTTCCCGATCGGTGGGGAACAGGGGCTCGTTCGTCGCTGCGCTCGCTCAGCCGATCGGGTGCAGCGGCACGTGCTTGAGGCCGCCCCAGGCGAGCGAGACGGTGGTATCGACCGCCTCTTCCTTGGGGATCGGCCGATCGGCCTCCAGCCAGTAGCGCGCCGTGAACTGGCTCGCGCCGACCAGACCGACCGCCAGGATGCGCGCACGGTACGGGTCCAGGCCCGAGTCGTGCGCCACCAGGTCGAAGACCGCGTCCACGCAGGCCTCGGTGGCCTGCTCGACCCGGCGCTGCACCTGCGGCTCGCTGGTCAGGTCGGACTCGAAGACCAGCCGGAAACCCTGCATCTCGTTGTCCACGAAGTCGAAGTAGGCCTGCACCGCCGCGCGCACGCGCTGTCGGTTGTCGGTGGTCGACCGCAGCGCCTGCCGCACGCTGGACACCAGCATGTCCACATAGTTCTGCAGCACCGCGAGGTACAGCTCCAGCTTGCTGCTGAAATGTTGGTACAGCACCGGTTTGCTCACGCCTGCGCACTGCGAGATCTCGTCCATGCCCGCGGCGTGGTAGCCGCGCTGCACGAAGACTTCGCTTGCCGCCGCGAGTAGTTGTAGACGTCGCTCGTCGCGCGGAAGCCGGGTACCGCGTTTGGCGGGTGCCGCTGCCCCGGACGACGATCGGCGGGACGTCATCCGGTCCACGAGGTCAGTCATGTCGGCTCTCCCAGTCGATTCCCCGGCAAAAGGGATGTGCACCGGGTTATCCCATGAACGATACCCGGTAGTCGCCAGCCCGCAGCTCGGGGTCGGGCAACTCGTGCCAGCCGGTGAGAATTGTCGCATCGAGGCGGCCGGCGAATTTCCCCGTCCGTGCGGACTCGTCCGCTGTGAGACTCTGGTTTGCGTGTCCGACCGACCGGAAAGACCGTCCGGCGGGAGGCGCGGAGCGCGCCGCCCCGCTGGCTCCGGCGCGTCCGGTTCCGTAGTGTCGGGCCCCATGGCGAGAACCGGGCCAGACGCGCGATCGGGTAAAGCGGCTCGACCCGACGCCGCGGCACCGTCCGGGGCCGGTGGCGGATCACCAGGCCGGGGCGGTGAGCCCGGCAACCGGAAGCGCTCGGCTCGAACCACCGAACCCCCTGGGCAGCAGTCCGATTCGAACCCACCGCGGCGCGATCGCGACGGCGTCGAGATCTACGATCCGCTCGGCCTCTACAGCGCAGACGACCTATCCCACCAACCGCTGCGTGCCCACTGGGATCCCACCTCTCCCGACGAGGGCAGAGTGCGGGACCGCCCCGAGCGGGATGCGAAGAAGCAAAGCGCACTCGGCAGATTCGTCTCCACCTATGGCTGGCGGGCGTACGCCCTCCCGGTGCTTTTCGTGATCACCGTGCTTGTGGTCGCGGACGCGATCCGCAGCACCGACACCGCGGAAGGCGCGGGCGGGGCTCCCGGACTCGGACAGCTCAGCCCACACACCGCGACCGCGGGCATTATCGGCGCCCCGCCGGGGGACGGGCACTTTCCCACCGATCTGCCGACCGGGGCGCTGCCCGAGGGTGGCGCGTTCGCCGTGACCGGCGCGGGCACCTGGCGCGTGGTGCCGGGCACCACCGCCCAGGTCGGCACCGGAACGAGCGTCTTCCGCTATACCGTCGAGATCGAGGACGGCGTGGACACCTCCGGTTTCGGCGGCGACGAGTCCTTCGCCACAATGGTGGACTCCACTCTCGCCAATCCGAAGAGTTGGGCGCATGACCGCAAGTTCGCGTTCCGCCGGGTCGACCAGGGCGCCGCGGACTTCCGCATCTCGCTCACCTCGCGCGAATCCAGCCGCAAGGAGTGCGGTTTCGACATTCCGATCGACACCTCCTGCTACAACGCCGACAGCCGCCGCGTGGTGCTCTCCGAGGTTCGCTGGGTCCGTGGGGCGCTGGCCTTCGAAGGTGACATCGGCTCGTATCGGCAGTACCAGATCAACCATGAGGTCGGCCACGCCATCGGCTACCACCACCATCAGCCGTGCGACACCGATGGCGGACTGGCGCCGGTGATGATGCAGCAGACTTTCGGCACGTACAACAACGACATCGCCGCCCTCGACCCCGACGGTGTCGTCCCGATGGACGGCAAGCGCTGCCGCTTCAACCCCTGGCCCTACCCGCGCGGGTAAGGGTGTTTTCGGCCGCGCGGGCGCGGCGTGTTCGCGGCCCCCTTATGGCTCGCGTCCGAGCGACCGCCGCTGGCGACTTCGTCGCGGACGCGACGGCCGCTCGGACGCGAGCCGGGCCGCGAACGGGGCATGCTCGGTCTCGCTGCGCTCGGAAGCGGGGGTTGGGCCGATGTGGTTGCGTTGGGAGGCGGTGATTGTTTTTGCAGCACTTGCGGCGTGTTCGCGGCACCGGGTAGCGATCTATCCGCGACCGGCCGGGCGGTTTCGCTGTGGGTTGGTGATGCGGGACGATGTGAGGGAAGAATGGTCCGGTCGCCGGTGTTGCACAAGAGCAGCCCACGAAGGGCGCCACACCGCCGTTGCGATCGGCCAACGCGATTCGAGGAGTCCTGGACGTGTCATCACCGAAGTCTCTGCCGCCACTTGTCGAGCCGGCCGCGGAGCTGACCAGGGACGAGGTCGCCCGCTACAGCCGTCACCTGATCATCCCGGATTTGGGTGTGGACGGGCAGAAGCGGCTGAAGAACGCCAAGGTGCTGGTGATCGGCGCCGGTGGGCTCGGCTCGCCCGCCCTGCTGTACCTGGCCGCCGCGGGTGTCGGCACCCTGGGCATCGTCGAGTTCGACGAGGTGGACGCCTCCAACCTGCAGCGTCAGATCATCCATGGCGAATCCGACATCGGCCGCCCCAAGGCCGACAGCGCGCGCGACTCGATCCTGGAGATCAACTCCGGCATCGAGGTCCGGCTGCACAAGATCCGCTTGGAGCCGGACAACGCGGTCGAGCTGTTCGGCGAGTACGACTTGATCGTCGACGGCACCGACAACTTCGCCACCCGCTACCTGGTCAACGACGCCGCGGTGTTGGCGGCCAAGCCCTACGTGTGGGGCTCGATCTACCGTTTCGAGGGCCAGGTCTCGGTGTTCTGGGAGGACGCGCCGGACGGCCGCGGCATCAACTATCGCGACCTGTACCCGGAGGCCCCGCCGCCCGGCATGGTGCCGTCCTGTGCCGAGGGCGGCGTGCTGGGTGTGCTGTGCGCGTCGATCGGGTCGGTCATGGTGACCGAGGCGATCAAGCTGATCACCGGTATCGGTGAGCCGTTGCTGGGCAGGCTGATGGTGTACGACGCATTGGACATGAATTACCGGACGATCAAGCTGCGCCGCGATCCGGAGCGTCAGCCGATCACCGAGCTGATCGATTACGAGGCGTTCTGCGGCGTGGTGTCCGAGGAGGGCCAGGCGGCCGTCGCCGGGTCCACGGTCACCGCGCGCGAGCTCAAGGAGTTGATCGACGCGGGCAAGGAGATCGAGCTGATCGACGTCCGCGAGCCGGTCGAGTGGGACATCGTGCACATCGAGGGGGCCAAGCTGATCCCGAAGGACCGCATCCTGTCCGGTGAGGCGCTGTCCGAGCTGCCGCAGAACCGCCCCATCGTGTTGCACTGCAAAACCGGTGTCCGCTCCGCCGAGGCGCTGGCCGCACTCAAGCGCGCGGGCTTCTCCGACGCCAGTCACCTGCAGGGTGGCGTGATCGCCTGGGCCAACCAGGTGGACAAGTCGCTGCCGGTGTACTGAGCAGTGTTTGTTCGGCCGCGCGAAGCCGCGGCCGAACAACGCAACGCGAACCCGCGGTGCGCAAGCACTGCGACTGATACCGCGTTTGCCTCCCAAAACAACTGCATCGGCCACTCTGGGTTCCGACCGCAGCGAGACCCAGCTTTCCTGTTCGCGGGCACAAGGCGGCCGCGAACACATCCGCGCAGGCGTTGCCAATTGAACACAGCGCAGCCAGTCGATACCGCGTTTGCCTTCCGGCGCAATCGAAGTCGCCAGCGGCGGTCGCTCGGACGCGAGCCATAAGGGGGCCGCGAACACGGCGCGCCGAAGGCGCGCCAAATCTAACAGAGCGTACGGTACGGCCGTGACTTCTGTGGAACCACCCGAGCACGTGCGTGCCACGTTCGGTCTGCGCGAAGTGACCCCGGTTTCGCTGGGTGACTGGGACGGTGGCTGGCGCTTGGGGGACGTGGTGCTCAGCCCGGTCGCCGATCACGCGCGTGCGGCGTGGTCGGCGAAGGTGCGCGAGACGCTGAAGGTGGACGGGCTGCGGGTGGCCCGTCCGGTGCGCGCGACCGACGGCCGCTATGTCGTGTCGGGCTGGCGGGCGGATACCTATCTGGAGGGCACCCCCGAACCGCGCCACGACGAGGTGGTGTCGTTGTCGCTGCGACTGCACCAGGCCACGGCGACGCTGGAGCGGCCGCGTTTTCTCGTGCAGCCGCCGGTCGCGCCGTGGGTGGATGTGGATGTTTTCGTCGCCGCGGACCGCGCCGCCTGGGAGGCGGTGCCGCTGCGCAGCCTTCGCGCGGGCGGTGCGCTGTTGTCTACCTCGCCGGACGGTCAACGCAGCATGGAGTTGATCGGTCAGCTTGCCACGCTGCGCAAGCCGGTGCGGGCGCCCGCGCAAGTGGTGCACGGCGACCTGTTCGGCACCGTGCTGTTCGCGGGCTCCTACACGCCCGGCCTCACCGACATCACGCCGTATTGGCGGCCCGCACCGTGGGCGGCGGGCGTGATCGTGGTGGACGCGCTGGCCTGGGGCGGCGCGGACGAGGGGTTGCTCGAGCGCTGGGCGGATCTGCCGGAGTGGTCGCAGATGTTGTTGCGGGCGGTCATGTTCCGGCTCGCGGTACACGCTCTGCACCCGCGCTCGACGCCCGAGGCGTTCCCTGGTCTCGCACGCACCGCCGACATGGTGCGCCTCATGCTCTGAATCGGAATACCTGCTGTACGGAATGGTTGTGCGCGCAGCGCGATATCGAATCGCGCGGAGCCCGACGCCGCGCTCGCCCCCGTGATAAGTTTTGCGCAGTATCGCCGCCGTGGGTCTCTGCTGGGCTGGAGGCCAGCGCGGCCCGCGACGAGGGGTGAGGACGGCGGCAGGTGAGAATTCAACCGAGACAACAGATTCTGGATCTGTGGCGATCTGTGCTGGCCCGATCCTGGAACGGTGCCGAGTGGCGCTGGGATGGTCGTGAGCCCGCCAACTCGATCAGTGATTCCGAGCAGTTGCTGTGCCTGCTCTATCCGGCGACCGAGATCGAAAGCCTCGCACTGGATCGTCCGGACAGCATGGCCGACGACGTCAGTTCGGTGCTCTCGCCGTTCGGTGGCCAGACGAAGATCGGCACCGTCATAGTCACGTTGCTCGAGGACTACATCCTCCGCAACACCCAACGCCTGGGACCGGACTTCGAACCGGACAGCGCCGGCGAACCGGACGGCGAGCCCATCTTCGCCGCAGGTAGCTACCTGCGCTCCGCCGACGAGCGGGAACCCACTGCGGCGCAGCGGGGAATCGAGGTCGTCGACTCGTATTCCATGTCGCTGACATTGTGTCTCGCCGGGCTGCGCTTCCTGCGAGTCTACGAGGGCTGGGTGCGTGCGGAGGCACGCGGCAGCCTCGCCGAACGGATCGAGAAGCTCGCCGCCAGGCTCAGCACCCGCCTGACCGCCGCGATGACCGGCTTGGTGCGCAGTTTCGTCGTCACGACCGTCGAGCCGAAATCCGATGCCGGACAGGTGATGCTCGGCATGCTCAATCAGAACGACCTGCCGGAGAAAACGGTCGCCGAGGGCATCACGAACAGCCTGCAGCGGGTCCGCGCGCGGCTGCGCAATGACATCACGCTCGGGCAGACACCGGACACGGAGCTGGACGACGAGGATCTGCTGTTCGAATGCGGTTGGAGCTGGGGGCTGGTCCGCGATGCCGCGCCGGTCGGCTTCGTGGACAGCGACATCGCCAGAAAGCCGGGTGTCGCCGATCCGCGCCCCTACCTGTATTTCACCGTCATCGCGCTCGACGGCATCAACGACCTGATCTCCCAGCGCACCAGGGAACTGGACCTGCTCGACGAACAGCAGTACCGGCTGGCCGAGGCACTGCGCATTCGCTGGGACCTGACTCAGCGCTACTGGTCGACGGTCGCCCGATTCGGCTCCGGTTCGTGGCCGCTGGAAGATATCCCGTGGCGCACCTCCGACGGCGAGGAATCGGACTACTTCAGTCTCATCGTGTCCGCCGTGCTGATCCAGGACCTGGTCGCCCGAACTGCCTCCGACGACGACTTGACCAGGGCTGTCTCGATTTTCGACGAACTGGCCAGGCGTGGCCGGATCATTCGCAGGACCACACGCGACGATCCCGCGGTGGAGCTGCACGCGCCGGGCGTGCGATTGACCTTGCGCGGCAGCGAAACCGTGGACAACGGTCCGCTGTTGCACTGGGAGGTCTCCGATTTCGCCGCAGTGCTGTTGAAGCGCACGTTGCAGGCCGCCCGTCTCTCCGGCGACATCACCGCTCGCGACCGGCTGATGGATCTGGCCAAATCGACAATGGATCATCTGGAAGCGCGAATGATCAGCTCCGGCAGGGCGTCCGGGCTCTGGGACGATCCCGCCGGGATCTTCGGCAACGGGACGCAGCGGGAAACCGATCCGTCCTGGTACATGACAGAACGCGTGATCGAATGCCTGGTCACCGCGGACCGGACGTTCCGCGAGCCACCGTTGACCTCCCGCGCGATGGTGGTGCGCGCGGTCGAACTGCTCAACGAGGCCGAGCATCTGCTCAACCAGGAAATGCTCGGCGTCAGTATCGAGGACTTCTCGGAGAACCGGATCACCCTGGACCGGGTGGAGGAGCACCTCGAGCAAGCCAGGCAATTGGTGGTTCGCAGACAGGCGGGCACCGCGTTCGTGCTCGCCGCCGACGCGCTACGCGAACTGCACAAACTGGCCTATGCCCGCATGGACGCGACAAGGAGCACGTAATCGCATGATCGTGTTCGCGACCTCCGACAAGGGCGGCACCGGACGTTCGGTGACCAGCTGCAATCTCGCCTACCGCCTATGCCTCAGCGGTATGAGCGTGGTCTATCTCGATTTCGACTTCGGTTCGCCGACCGCGGGCGCCCTGTTCGAGATCGGTTCCGTGGAGCGGGGAACTCCCGATGGGGACGGACTGCACGAGTATCTGCTCGGGAAGAACGGCATCGCCCGGCAGATCGACGTGCGCGCCAAGACCGACCGCAGTGGCTTGCGCAAGATGCGGACCAGGACCGGAAGGCTCGTCCTGTTTCCTGGTGACGAAGGCGGCGCCGAGTTCGACAGCATCAACGACGACGTGGTCAAGCGCTGTACGGAACTACTCGTCGGCCTCGAACAGGAATTCAAAGTCTGTTTCGTGGACCTGAGCGCGGGCCGTTCGCTGGCGATGGAGCTGGTGTTACGGGCGACGGCGGCGCCGCAGCTGGCCTCGAAGACGGTGCGTTGGCTGGTCTTCCACCGCTGGACCCGCCAGCACATCCTGGCGGCGAGCGGGCTGGTGCACGGTCCGCACGGGTTGTTGGAAACCGGCGGCCAGTGGAAACACGACCCGAAGAAGCTGCTCGCAAACATCCGCTATGTGCGCACCGCGGTGCCACAATTGAACGAGATGACCGGTGGTCCCGGTGCGGCTCAGGTCAAGTGGTTGCAGGAACAGAACGGAGCGTTGGTCACGCTGGCCGGGAAGAATCGGCTCGGCGCGACATCCCTGCTCGGCAAGACGCCGGTGGAGCCCGTGCTGCAATGGCGCGAGCAGATCATCCTCGACGCCGATGTGGCCAACAGCATCGCCAACGAGGACACCGCCGCCGCCTTCAACCAGCTTGCCGGGCGACTCGTGCACGCGGCCACCTGGGAATAGAACCGAACTCGCCATTGCTCCCGAAAGCGCCATCCTAGAAGGGTTTTCGATCCCCGTGGACTACGTAGCTGGCTATAGCGAGGCGACCGAGCGTACGCGGATCGCCCAGGTTCCGTTGTCCCACCTGTCCATCGAGGTGGGGCATTTCTACATGAACGATCTCAGCAATGGCGAGGATCGCATCCGCGCGCAGTTCCGCAAGATCGCTCCACTGGTCACGGCCTTCACCGCGGCCGCGCAGGCGGAGTTCGGGCCGCGCGCGCGGGTGAGCACCTGCTTCCTGATCGATGACTATTTTCGGCACGACACCGACCCGACCGAGATCCTCGGCAAGTTGCTCAGCGCCGCCGCGCAGTGCGGGGTGACCATCGACTATCTGGCACGCGAGGCGGGCTGCTGGGAGACGCCGTCCGGCTCGACCGGTGAGCGCCGCATCCAATTGGCCGAAATGGTCGCCGCGCGCATCGTGGCCGAGCCGCCGGAGGGTTCGACCGGGCGTCGTCCGCCCACCGCGGAGTCCGGCTGGCTGTGCAACGGGCGTCGCGCTTCCGACGACGAGCCGGGCCAGGCCATGCATCGTCTGCCGTACGAGCCGCCGGAGGAGTTCGGCAGGCGCGAGCATTCGATCTTCCTCGACGTGCAGATGTGGACCAAGCAGACCAAGAAGGTGAACGGGCGGGCCGAGGTACACACCAAATGGTCGTGCCCCTTCCTGGCCTCGATCTGGCAGCTGTTGCGGCTCGGGATGCTGCGCTACGACGGCGAACCCGTCGTGGATCCGCAGCTGTGGCGGCCGGAGGACGGTTGGCCGCAGCAGTGGTGGGAGATGCCCGCCGTGGTGAAACTCAATCCGCAGGCCAAACCCTTCGCTGCCTACCGCTCGCTGTCGCTGCTGCCGCAGCGGTACCTGGGTATCGAACACGCGGTGCGGGTAATCCTGGATCACATCGATCTCGAGGAAGAAGTGGTCGATCAGATCATCGCGCGGGGCACCGACGAGGATGTCCCGATCATGGTGCCGCGCAAGGTGACCGAGCGGATGAGCCACCTGCTGCTGGAGGGATCCTGATATGGGCGAATCATCGGACTTCGGTTCCGACCCCGATCGGCCCTCGCACGGCAGGCGGCTGCGCCGACGGCCGGCAATGCCCCGTCGTCGGCGCACGGCCCGGCAGCCACCCCTGGCCGGAAGGACCACGCGCGCGGTCCCCGAAAAGTCCCCGACGCCAGCACCTGCCGGTACCCGGCCGCTGATCCTGCTCGGTGAGGTCCGCACCTGTCTGGTGCCGGATTCGACGGCACTCAGCCGAGACATGCTGGAGGAACTGCTCGCGCTGATTCCCGGCGAGAAGATGCCGTGGCGCGAGCGGCCGACGACCCTGGCCACTTCGCCGACCATCGCGGTCGGAGTCGATTGCCAGCTGGCCACCCGGCCGCGCGGCGGCGTCCGCGCGGTCGGGACGGTAGCCACCAATGCGGTGGTCGTCGGTGGACGGGTGCTGCAGAGTTCGGCGCACACCACAGTCGTTCCCGCCGAGACACGTCAGCGGCAGACCTGGTCGCATTATCTGACCAAAATCGGGGTGATGGAGGTGGTCTCGAAGGTCACCGACGCGACCAGCGGTGAGCTGGGCGAGTGTTTTCTCGCCCCGGGCGAGCCGCCCGAGGGCACCTTGGATCTGGCCTCGATCAGTCAGCGGCTGCTCGCCAGGATCCGGATGGACATGGGGCTCGATCAGCACGCGCCGATGCAGACGCGGACGGCGCGGCTGCGCTGGGCCGCGCGGATCGCCGACGTGCCGCAGCCGATCCTGAGGTTCCAGTTGCAGGACGAGTTGGTGCGCACCGTGCTGGTGACGGTGCGCGACGAGTCGGAACTCGCGGTGACGCGCCGGTTCTGCGAGGATCTCGCGCTGCACGACTGGCTGCTGACGGTCGCCCGCGCGGTCGTCGAGGAGGCCGATCTCCACCCGCCGTCCAGCACGGAGTCGGCCGAAATCATCGCGCCGCTGCTCACGCATCTGGCGCACCTCTGGATGCCTGGTGCGCACACGCCAGGGGTGTTGTGCGGCCTCTGGGAACAAGTGGAGCACAACCCCGGCTTCACCCGGGAATGGCAGGCGCAGGTGGGCCAGCTGCGCGACCGGATGTCGGCAGCGACCCTGGCTGCTATGCGCCCCTCCAAGATAAACACACCGGATTGAGCTCAGTCCGGTCACAGTCGGAACCATCGACGGACGAGTAGCGCGAAAAAGACCGAGGTGGCGACGATCCCGGCGTACGACTCGATGATGAGCAAGACGTGCCCTGCCCGGCTGACCTCTCCGATATCGCCGAGACCGAGCGGATTGAGGAAGTTGATCAGGCACATGTGCAGCGATGTGGTGATCGGAATGGGTGTGCTCAGCCACAGCGCGACGGTGAACACGAGCAGTAGCGCGGCGATCCAGACGAGCAGCCGGAACGGTCGGTAGCCGTAGCCACACATCAGGTCCGAGGCCCAGCCGGCGCTGCGCCGCCAGGCCGGGTAGATCGTCGTCCTGCGCGCTCTGGCCAGCGCGAGGCCACAGCGGTCTTGCGCATCGATGTCTTCATTGAGCGCGTGCAGACCAGAGGCGCGCAGAAAGGCCATGGCCGCGTGCCCGGGGAGAAACGTCTTGGCTTTCTGACCGGGCGCCTCGGCGGCGAGGAGTCGATGGCCGAGCTGCTCGTAGGTGTCGGCCAGCCGCATGTTCTGGGTGCGGCTCAGGCGTAGCGGGCCGCGCAGCTCGACCTCTGCGGCCAGTAGCGCCATCAGCAATTCGACGTGCGCCCGCTGCAGGACCTCGTCCATCGCGGTGGTGGTGTCGGCGGCTGCCGCGTAGATGTCGGTGAAGAGCAGGCTGTCGCCGCGATGCTTGATCTTCGAATGATCGAAGGCGGTGACCACCTTTTCGACGTGGCTGTTGAACGAATCCAGGAGCGGCTTCTCGTCCGGCCGTCTGGTCCCGGCGATCAACTCGTCCAGGTAGTCCGCGACTTCCTGGGCGTAGCCCGTGGCATGCTGATCGATCCAGATGTCGGGTGAATTCCCGAATTGCACATGGGTGACCGGGTCTTCGAATTCGGTCATCGATGTTCCTCCCCCGGGCCTGCGCGTCGTGCGACGTGATATCCACCATACAACGCTCTCCCGACCGAAAAAGGTTGGTAGGCAGCGTCCTTCTCGGATCTCCTGTACTTACGCCGGCATCGGCGCCCTAGTCCGAGCCTGGACTGCGCTTGCGCCAGACATCCGAGGTCGGATCGGTGATCGACGGTGTACTGGGGCGGTACTGGATTCGGCGTACCAGAACGTCACGCGGCTCGCCGGCACCGAAATAGCGCTCTTCGTATCCGGCCCAGACGAATCCGGACTTCTTGTACAGGTGCGCTGTCGCTTCATCAGTGGGCCGGACGGTGAGGAACACGTCGTCCACCCGGGCGGCCCGGCACCGGGCCAGCGCGCCGTCCATCAGCGCACGCCCGTAGCCGCGGCCACGGCAATGCGGCGAGACGGCGAGCCCGATCACCCAGGCGCACTGTGGCGAGCCGAGTGCCACCATCGCATAGCCGCAGACCGTGCCGTCGAGATCAGCGACCACCCACTGTGTTCCGTGCAGATCGAACAGCTGACGCAGCGCGAAGTACGGGTACGCCAGTTCCGCGAACTCCGTCTGCTCCAGTGCGGCGATATCCGCGAGATCATCCAACAGCGCAGACCGGAACACCGGTGTCCCAAGTCTTTTCGCGATGTTCACATGCTCACCTCTCCACCCCGGCGTGAGTCCGCCTTCCAGGGTAGAGCGCTCCCATAGTTGAGGGGTGGAGACGGTCGAAAGCCATACCTGTGAGATCAGTTCGCCGAGTGCGATTTTCGGGGCAAGGTGGTGACGGTGATGTATTTCGGATCCGCATACTCGGTCACGACGAGCTCGAGATCACCGTGGACGGCTGACCCTGCACCCGTCGTCTGCTGGCGTCCTGCCGGTGACGGCGAGATCGGTCGGCTATCAGCGGGCGGGCCGGGTGGCCGGCTGGAATCTGAAGGAGATGGCTTCCATGAGCGGTTTGCGCTGGGTCTTCTGCACGGCTGCGATCCGCCACCGGCCGTCGACGCGGACGACGGTGTAGGTCGCGAGTTTGCCCAGTTTCTTCGGTGTGCCCTTCGCGGATTCGCCGCGGGTCACGACCACGGCGGTATCGGCGCCGTAGCGGCGGATCTCGACGATGTCGACGATGAGCTGCGTGCCCTTCAGGAAGCTGTCGAACAGCGCCTGGTGCGCGCTGCCGATTTCCCGGCCGCCGTGGTAGACGGTGCCGACGTAGGTGATGTCGGTGGCATCGTCGGTGAAGCAGGCGCCGTAGGCGTCGCCGTCTGCCCGGTTCCAGGCGTCCTGGCTGCGTTCGATGAGTGCGCGGATGGCGGTGTGGTCGGTGTCGGTGGTCATGGCGAAGTCCTTTCTCGCATGCGCGGGGCCCTCGGTGGTCACGCTCCGCTGCCGCCTCCGGGCCTGACCGCTCATGCTGTGTCCTTTAGGGTTTTCGAGGTCAGTCGGAACCGAGCAATGCGAGCCCGGCTCGTCGGGGAAGCAGTCGCACGGCGGTGGTGAACAGCGTGTTGGCGCGGCTGGTGAGCACGAGTGGGCCGGCCGTGCCGGCCAGGGCTCGGAGCGCGCGGTTCACCACCTGCTGTGGCGATTGCACCAGCCAGGACGGCACGTCCGCAGCGGTCTGCGATGCGGTGATCGTGACGCCGGGGCACAGTGCCATCACATGCACACTGCGTGACTTCTGTTCGTGCCAGAGCGTTTCCGAGAACGAGGCGACGAACGCCTTGGACGCGCTGTACACACCGGCGCCGGGTTTCGGCACGAGTCCGAGCGTGGATGACACGTTTACCAGTGCACTGCCCGGGGCGGCGGCACCGAGAAAGGCGTGCGCCAGTGTCACAACCGCCCGGATATTGAGATCGACTGTCGCGAGTTCGGTTTCGAGCGCAACGGTGGCGAAGTCGCCGTGGGCGGCCATGCCCGCGTTGTTCACCAGCAGGGTGTAGTCGCGATGACGCAACAGGTCCGCGGTGGCCGTCAGGCCCTCCTGCGTAGCAAGGTCGGCGATGAGGTAGTCGTGCCCGCCGCCCAGTTCGGCCATGAGCTGGTCCAACGCTTCCGCGTGCCGCGCCACGGCGGTCACCGAATATCCCGCGGCCGCAAGCGATGTCGCGAAGGCGCGCCCGATTCCGGCGCTGGCGCCGGTCACCAGCGCTCGCATCGCTCCGCCTCCGGCTTGGTGCCGGGCGCGAACAGGAAAGAGATGCGCTCCATCACCGGCTGCCGCTTGGTGTTGTGGAAGGCGGCGATCCGCCACTGCCCGTCGGATTCCCGGACCAGCGTGTACGTCTGGGTTTTCGACAGTTCGGCCGGGCGATCCTTTTTGTAGGTGTCGCCCCGGCTGGTCGCGATGGCGACATCCGAGCCGTAGAAGCGCACCCCGAGATAGGAGTCGGCTAGCTCGGTTCCCTGCAGGAAGCCGTCGAACAGAGTGCGGTGCGCCTCGGCGAGATCACGACGGCCCTGGTAGTGGGTGCCCAGGTAGGTTGTGTAGCTGGCGTTCTCGGTGAATGCCGCGCCGTAGGCGTCGGCGTCGTTGCGTCCCCACGCAGCCGTCATCGTGGCCAGTGCGGCGCACACCGAGCGCAGATCCGCGTCCGTGCCGCCGTCCGGGATGATCCTCGTGCACTCGGCCGTACCGGTGTTGTGGACCCGGTCGGTCTTGTCCAGCCAGAGGTAGCCGCCTCCCGCGGCGATCCCGAGCGCGAGCGCGGTGACGCCCGCGGCCCGGGCTACCCGGTAACGCCGAGACTTCCGCGGTACCGGGGTAGCAATGGTGTCGTTGGTCATGGCAAGGTCTCCTGCTGTAGCATCTTCTTCTCAGAAGATGTTTCTTCTCTGGAGAAATATCTTCACAAAAGAAGAGATTAAGGAGGGGAGTCGCCCGTGTCAACCTCGCATCGCCAACCCGACCCGAGTGAGGTCTACCGCCGCTATCTGAGCTCGGTGGTGCTGCATGCCCAGGCCGGCGCCAGGGCATGCGACCTCGGCGCCACCGATCTGTACGCGCTGAACATCCTGGAGCTGAGCGGCGCCATGACCCCTGGTGAACTCGGCGCCCGCGCCGGGCTCACGACAGGCCCGACCACCAGGCTCATCGACCGGCTGGAGGGGGCGGGTTACGTCCGGCGGGCCCCCGATCCGGGTGACCGCCGCAAGGTCATCGTCGAGCCGATCGGAAAACCGGCCGGCCTCGACACGGTGCTGGCACCGGCCCGCCGCAAGATCGGCGACATCATCAGCGGCTACTCCACCGAACAGCGCGAGGTGCTGTTCGACTATTTCGCCCGCGCCGCCGAGGCGTTTCAGCAGGCCGCCGACGAGATGGAATGATAGCGGCGAGATCCACGCCGGATCGTTCTTGCGCTCCAGACCCGCGAGAAGCCCAACACATACTCCCGCACCCGAGCCCGCGGCTTCGCCCGCGCAAACCGGCCCCTGATTCGCGACATCAACGAATCCGGCTCGACCACAACACGATTCAACACCACACATCAGAACTACCAGCACCCACTAGCGCAGGCGCTGTTGTAGTGTCAGGCCCGGCTACAGCTCGATGTCGCCTATCCGCCACCATGAGCGGCTGTCCGATCCAGACGGCGCTGGTCTGACCGGGATGTCATGCAGGAGACATCACCAAGGCCAGGACCAATTGCGACGAGGCGACCGCAGCAGCCTTTCAGAGGAGTGTCATGTCCTTTCCCAAGCTTCCCCAGCCGGAGCCCGGTGAAGTGCTCTTGGTCTGTACGTGCTACGAGGACGGCAAGGCGCTGTGGGGCGGGCTGCTCGACGAGATCGCGGGCCGCCGGGAAGGCGATGTGCTCGTTGTCGAGGGCAGCGGGGTGCGGCTGCGACCGATCGAGGACTGCGGGTGGGACTTCCTGCACGGCGGAAATTTCCCGGCGCTTGTCGTGGACGGCGGCCCGGTGCCGCCGGTCGTCGTCTTGGCGGACATTCCGGTGGTGTATGGCGGGGACGGCCCGTTGCTGGTGGACCTGGCGGCGATACCCGGGCGCGGCGTCCGGGTCCCGAAGGCCCGGCTCGGCGAGATCCTGGCCGACCTGCTGGGCGGCACACTCACGTTCGACCACCTGGTGCGCGACATGGACGTGAGCGGCATGTACCAGGGGGACGGCGGTCGGCCGGCCTTCCCCGCGCCGACGGCGCCGCCGCACCGCTCCTTCCCGGCACTGCCCTCCACCGGCGGCGTACTGCTGGTCCGTACCATCTTCGACGACGAGGAGGGCTGGCACGCCCTGCTCGACGAGCTGGGCGGGACCGACGAGGACGGCTGGGTCGGCGCAGACCTGGACCTAGACGAGATCGACGTGGAGCACTTTCCGCTGACTGCGTTGGTCGTCGACGACCGAGCCTTCGAGGGCCTGCTGCCGGGTCAGGTCCCGGCGCTGGTCCCGCCGCCCAAGGAGCACACCGAGGAGCACACCACGCTGGTCGTTCTCGCTGATGCCAGGACCTTTGCCGAGCCTGGCCGACCGCTGACCGCTGTCGACCTTTACGACACCCCGGGGCAGCCCGCCATCCTTCCCTGCCGCATGGTCGGATCGCTTGCGTCCAACCTGGAGATCAGCAACATGGACTTTTACGAGTTCGTCGCCGTGGAGGACACGGAGCCGTGGTGGGAGGGCTCCTGAAAGGGCAGCGACGCTGCCCTCTACGGTCCTGCGTCGGCGCGGCTGATCGGTCCGGCCTGGACCGCTGCCACGAAAGCTAGTGCCGCAAAGGGGGACTCCCAGGCACGCCGCGATGGTAGATGACCTGCTCCACCTCAGGGGGCGACCGAGTGGTAGTCGAGGTCTGGCCTGGTCGGCTCGTCCCGAGCGGGCTCCGCGGACCCGGAGGTTGAGTGTCTTTTCGCTCGTAAGGTCCGTGGGTGCGGGTGGCTGGCTCGATGTGGCCATGCCCGGACGACTACACCGCCGATTCCGGTGTATGGCGGAGCCTGACGACGTTGGTGGCCTGGATAAGTGAGGCGGAACGAGCGGCGATCGGAAGATCTCGAATCCCTCCAGCGGCCGGTTCAGCGGCGCCAGAAGAAGTGGTGGACAACGCCGCTCGGGCTCGGGATCTTCTCCAGGTGAAAGCGGTCCAGCAGGTGATCGGGACTGTCCCAGAGCCGCTCACCGTCGGCGAGCTCGACGGGCGCGACGGCGAAGTGCATGGTGTCGATGAGGTCGGCGTCCAGGAATGCACGCACCGTGGCGACCCCGCCGCCGATCCGCACGTCCTTTCCGTCGGCGGCCTCCTTCGCCCGCGCCAAGGCGTCCTCCGGTGATGCGTTCAGGAAATGAAACGTTGTTTCCCCCAAGGTAAACGAGGGCCGTTCATGATGGGTGAGAACGAATACCGGTGTGCGGAACGGCGGTTCGTCGCCCCACCAGCCCTGCCATTCGTAATTTTCCCACGGGCCGCGCTGCGGTCCGAACTTGTTGCGCCCCATGATCTCGGCCCCGATATTGCGCGCGAATTCGCGCGTGCAGTAGTCGTCGAGGCCGCGTGTCCCCCCGGGCTCGGTGCGGTTGACCCAACTCGCGGTCGCCCCCGCCCACGAGAACAGAGGCTGCGGGTCGGCGTGCCCGAAAGGACGCTCGAGGCTTTGCCCAGCCCCCGAACCGTACCCGTCGCTGGAGACGTTGAAGTTATGGACGCGCACGAGTTGTGTCATCGAAATGACCCCTTCTGCTTGCAATGTGCAATCAGTTTGCCGGAGGTGCTGGTAAACTGCAAGCAGTTGATGCAGGAGGTTTCATGTCCGACGGGTCGCGCTCCGGCTGCCCTATCAACGCCGCGATCGAGGTGCTGGGCGATCGCTGGACGCTGCTTGTGCTGCGCGACGTGATGTTCGGCGACCGCCGCCACTTCCGCCGGCTGCAGTCACAGTCGGAAGAGGGCATCGCGTCCAACATCCTGGCCGACCGGCTGCGCACCTTGACCGATGCGGGACTGCTCACCCGCGACAACGCCGGGCGCGGACGGCGTGCCACCTACAGCCTGACCGAGCCGGCCATCCAGCTCGTTCCGGTCCTGGTCCACCTCGCGAGCTGGGGATTGCGGCATCGCCCCACCACCCCTGAGCTGCGTGTGCGCGCCGAACTGCTCGAGGCAGGCGGCCCCGAACTCTGGGAGGAGTTCATGGCGGAGCTGCGCGAACGCCACCTCGGCGTCCCGCGCCCCGCGACCGGCAAACCCACCGCCACCGAGCGCCTCGCCACCGCCTATGAAGCCGTGGTCGCCCAGCGGCACACCTGAACCACGTGCCCGAAAACACCAGGCTCGCAGCGCAGTACCGCCGGATCCGCGGCGGAATCCCCGTCGACCGGGATCGCCCGGCAGCGGTTGCCGGCGCAGCCCCGTTGTCCGCGGTGGCCACCTCGGCGGCGTCGAGGGCCGCGGTGATCTTGCGGGCCATCTCGGCCGTGGTGGTGCTGGGCTTGTCCGGGTGGACCTGGGCGGCTTCGGTGGCGTGGAGGATCTGGCTCATAGCTACCTCTTTCGGGCCGCCGGCATCAGACCTGGTATCCCACCGGAAAGCGTCAGTTCAGCGTCCTCATGGCGTGCGTAGCCGGGCTATGGTGGCGTGATTGCCGTCCGGGTCCAGCGTTATCGCCGCCGCCCACGCGTGCGCCGCGACGGCACGCCGATCGAACAGGGCGATCCAGGTGTCGGTGGACTTTCGTGTGTCGTCGACCCAGGTGGGGGTCGGCCCGAGTTCGGGTAGGTGGGTGTAGGTCAGTGCGGTGTACGAGTATGCGCGGGCATCGAAAATCGTTGCCGCGCACATCTCGTCGGCCCCGGCGCGTTCGTTCAGCTTGCCCGCTCTCGCCGCCTGTATCGCGTCCTCGGGGACGCCATCGGTTCCGGTGAACATCTCGCCAACCGTCCGGAACGCGAGCCCGAACCCCCACAGGCGGCCGGGGAGTCTTCGCATCAGCCATTCGGCCGAATCCAGGATCGGGGAGCACTCGGCGTCTGGATCGAGGACTATCGCGGTGTGGGCCATCTCTTGTGTGATGAGGTTGTCCGCGCTGGCGAATCCCCAGAAGTGAATGGTGTCGATATTCGGGTCGGACGTGTCGGCGTTGCGTTCGGCCATCATGGTCGTGAGTATCGCGTCGATCGTGGCACGGGGCGGGTATCGGATGGTGGAGCCCGTCTGCGGCGGTTTCCGCAGTGCTTTCGGATTGTGCCGCGGTCGATTGCGTCGCTTGGACATCATCCTCTTTCGAATAGGTGACCCGCATAAGGTCGCTGGTGCGTTCAGGCGAATTCGCCCGCCACGTGCGGCGGGTGGGTTGGACGGGGAGGTCTGCGGTCCCGACGAGTGGCACACCGCGGAGGGGCCTACTCGCGTTTCGACGCAGTCATGTGCCAGGCGTCGGGCGGCGAGCGCCGCTCGGGAGCAACAACGTCTCCCAGAATTGCGCGCGCACCGCGTCCCACAGCCGGAAGTGGCGCGGGAACCATTCCCGCACCTGTGCCAGATCCGGTAATGCGCGCTCGTCGAATGCGACAAGCCCGCACCGCCCCAACGGAATCGGGACGGTGTCGCCGTTATTGCGCAGCCGGTAGGCGGGCGTGGGGTCGGTGTCGTCGCGCAAGAACAGGATTTCGATGCGATGCCCCACCAGTCGCCAGCCGGTGTGTGTTTTTCCGATCGTGGTCCGATACAACCGTTTTCACCCCCGGCGCGGGTCCGGTGGTGTGGCCAACTCCGACAGCCGTTTCAGCACCTCTTGCAGCGTGTGCGCGACCGGGCTCCGGTCGGCGCGGTCGGGCTCATCCAGCGGCGGAAACCGCACGCCGCGCGCGGCTGCGCGTTCGCGCGGGCTCATCGTCTGCGGTGTGAGCCGTCCCGCCGATACCAGCGTGCGATACGCCGCCGCTTTCCACACACACCGTTCGACCCGGCAGGCCCGATGCACCCGCATCTGCTCGTGTGCCAGCCGCACATCAGCGTGGCCACAGACCTCGGGCGGGGTGAGCAGAGCATCCCGATTCATCGATCCGCCACCTTCGCGATGGTGTGAGTCGGTGCGGAGGCCCGTGCCCACGTGCTCGGCGGACACACCGTTTCCAGGTCGAAGTCCTCGCAGACCCGCGCGGGCTGGTCATCGACGTGGGCCAAGTCGTAGACCACGATCGCGGCCACATCCAAGCCGGCCGCTATAGCCAGCAGGAACCCGATCGGGTCGGCATTGTCGCGCGGTGGACTGACGGTGTACACGTACTGATAGCCCAGCGAGCGGGCGTGCCGTTGGACGGCGACCGCGTGCCGGGGCGCATCCAGCCCCGACACCTCGCCCCGCACAAACCCCACCGCCTTCGGCTGGGAGTGGGCATCAGGCGAAAACGGTTCTGCCAATTGCGTTTGCGAACGTTCGGAGTTCTCTTCCGTGTCGTAGGACATGTCCTTATGCTGCGGAGTGTGCTGATGACGGTGGACTCGAAACCGCCGGGGCACGGCAATCCATACGTACGCCCTGAGAGTTTCCCGAGTTCGATGTAGGACGACTCTCGCCGTGGGAAAACACAGGTCGCATCGTGAGAACAAGGGGAGGACACAGCGGAGTGGCGGGTACGAAGTCAGACCTCAGCAGGACGACGCTGCCGCGTCGCCAGTTGGGCCGAGCGCTGCGCGACGCGCGTCAGGCGAGCGGCCACACGCTCGAACAGGTAGCCGAAGTACTGGAGATCAGCCGGTCCACGCTCAGTCGGATCGAACTCGGCCAGAATGAGAAGGTCAAGGTTCGGGATGTCGAATTCATCTGTGACTTCTACGGGCTGCCGGAAGATCGGACAGAATATCTGAAGTCGCTTGTAGTAAACGCTAATACGAAGATGTGGTGGGAAGACTTCCGAAATCTGATCCGACCGGGATTCAACACCTATCTCCAATTGGAGGCTGTGGCAACCGAATTTCACTTTTTCAACTCACTCGTCATACCCGGGCTACTGCAGACCGCCGACTACGCGCGGCACGTGGTGACGTCTCCGCTCGCTGGCACCGTGGAAGAGTTGGATCGGCGTGTGGCGTTGCGTATGCAGCGATCGAAGATGCTAACTCGTAGGCACAAGCCGGTGCGAGCCGAGTTTCTACTGCATGAGTCGGTATTGCGTACCGTTGTTGGCTCTGATCGGACCATGTCTTCGCAACTTCGACATGTTGCCGACATGGGTACGCTTGACAATGTTTCGATCCGAATCGTTCCGTTTACTGCTGGTTTTCCGGCCGGATTGGCGATACCGCCGCACATCATCATCGACTTCCCGCACAATGAACCGTCCGTCGTATATACCGAAGGCGCCATAGGGACAATGATTTTCGAGGAAGAAGACGACGTTGGGCGCTACCGGGTGATCTTTGAGGCCCTCCGGGCTGCTGCGCTGGAAGACCGACCATCGAGAGACCTGATTAGGAACATCGCAAGGAGATACGAACAGTGACCAACGAACTATCCGGCGCACAGTGGTTCAAGTCGAGACGCAGCGGAGATGGTGAGTCGTGCGTCGAAGTCGCGTGGCTTGCCGCCGGTCAGGTCGGTGTCCGTGATTCGAAGAACCCGAACGGCCCGGCGCTGATCTTCACGCCGGGGGAGTGGGGTGCCTTCATTGCAGGTGTGATGAACGACGAATTCACCCGGCGTGCCTGATCGCTCGAATCGCGTCATGAGTAAGCGGCGACCTCGATTCCGTCTACCACGGTCAAGCCCGTCTTCTGCTACTGTTGGCGCAACCTGCGTCAGTCACGGGTCGAGAGGGTGGGGATGGGCCGTCGAATCACGTTGATGCTGCTCGGTTTTCTGCTTGCGTCGGGTGCGGTGGCGTGTGGGGACGCCACGAGCGGGTCGCCTAGCGTAGGAACTACTGCAGCCAAAGCCCTGTTCAACCCGTGCACGGGGATTCCCGATGATGTGTTGCGGGCGGCGGGCGTCGATCCAGCGACCGAGGAAGCCGGCATCGCCGGAATTCACCAGTCTGGCTGGGAAATATGCACCTGGAAGAGCCGCAGGTATCACGTCACCGTGTTCTCGACCGGACACTCCGTGGCGGAATTCGAGAACAAACCCGGCAATGTCGACTTTCGAGATGTCACGATCTCTGGCCGTGTGGGACGACAGTTCCGTGTTGAGGGAGCCTCCAAGGATCTGGACTGTGATGTCGTTTTCCCTGCCGCTCAAGGGGTTCTGCAACTTCGCATACTGAACAACGCTGCGCTGGACGACCTCGAAAACCCATGCACGATTCTTTCCCGAGTCGGAGGATCACTCGTGCCGGTGCTGCCGGATTGAAATAGGGGGAACAAATTGGATGAGGAAAACGCGACGCAGTGGCGGCGACTCGCAGATCGAGCTCGCGCCGGTGAGCTGTATCTCGATGATGAACAGACAGCGCGTCAATGCTTCGGCGCGTGCGATCAGCGCCTTCAAGATCTCAACGACTTACGTGTGTATGCGCGGAATGCTCAGAATATCTCCGGTTTCGGCGGCTTCAAGATGGCGGATGACCTGGTCAAGAAGTTTCTGAAGCAGGCCACCGGCGAGGATCATTCGATCGACCAGGTGATCAACGAACACATCGAGACCGTGAAGAACATGCGTGAAGTCATGGCGATCTCGTTCAAGCGCATCACCGGTCGCGACATCGAGAACGCGGCTCAGATCGCGAATGCCACCGAGCAGGTGGGCTGATGGGTAACCCGTTCGGTAACCCGGCGGTCGAGGACCTGGGTTCGACCGTGCTGCGCAATGTCACGGACTGGATCTTCCATGTGCAGCCCGATGCCGATCCGTACGCTGTGCAGGATACATACAACCGGCAGCGGGACGACGTGCGCAGCAGGGCTGCCGGCCTCGGCTTTCAGGGAGAGTTCCGGCCGAGGGAAGTTCTCGATGCGGACGAGTTCGAAAGGCACGACGTCAGGACGCTGCGCGGTAAGGTCGATCAGATCGATCTGCAGGCGGTCAGCGACCTGGTGTCCGCATGGAACACCATCGCCGATCGGCATCAGACCTCACTGGATACTTTCACCAAGGCGATGGCCCGGGCCACCGATGAGAGTGTGTGGCGGGGCGAAGCACGCGACGCGGCGGCCAGTGGGGTTCGCGACTACGCTGCCCAGGGCGCGCAGGTCACGAATGCGGCCCGGCTGACCAGCAGCAAGTTGGCCGAATTGCAGACCGGGTTGGAACCGACCAAACAACTGGTCCCGCATGCACCGGAACATCGCAGCGGAGTGGATAACGCGATCGGCCTTCTGGCCGGACGTAGCTGGCGCAATGATGATGTCGCCGAACATAATTCGAAGACCGAGGCATTGCGCGTGCTGCGCACCGTGTACGCCCCGGTCGTGATGGAGTCCGATACCAATGTGCCGGTGATACCCCGACCGGCGCCTGCCACGAATCCGGGCGCGAATCCGGGCGGCACCGAGAATGGTGGCAACAACAACGGTGGCACGAATGCCGGCAGCGGAAACCCTTCGGGCACACCATCGCCCGGCTCGCATCCTCTCGACACGGACTCCTCTGACGACTCGACCACTCCTTCGAGTACCCAGTCCACGGACGTCGGGACACCGCAGTCGACCAGCACCGATCCCGCGTCCACGACACCGGCTGCGACCACACCCGCCTCGACCACCGCGCCCAGCACCCCCGGCAGCCCGCATCTAGGAACGCCAGGCAGTCCAGGAAGTCCCACCGGTCCGGGCGCCCCGGTGCCAAGCCCGGGTCGTTCGATTCCGGGTACACCGAACAACTCCAGCGCGACCCCGGCCGCCGCGCGGTCAGGAGCCGCTACTGGCCGTTCCGGCATGGGTGGCATGCCAGGCGGGACGGCGCCGGGCGCGCGCGGCGGAAAATCCGATGACGAGTCCAGCAAGGGCATTCCGGACTACCTGATCACGCAGGAACACGGAGATGAGCTCACCGGGCTGGATGATATGCCCAAGACGGTGCCGCCGGTCATCGGCGAATAACCCGACACGATAAGGACATCCCCATGCCTGGAGTGCGGAGCTTGCCGTTCACCTCGCTCGAATTCCGGACTCTGTGGGAGTCCGCCTGCCGCGAAGTGCTGCTCTATCCGTCGCAGTACACGACAGCCAGTTCATAGAAACTGCCCACATTCGGCATCGACTCGGTCGGTGCCTCGCATAGATCGGAAAGGAGTATGTATGGCCTCGAATCACTACCTCTATGGCGACGATCCGGATGACATGGATGACTATCAAGTTCAGAATGACAACTCCAGCGAAGCTGCGTTCACGCCGCCACAGAAGTCCTCTCTCGTCGAGGTGGAAGTCGGTGACGATCGCCTACCGACAAATATAAAACTGAGCCGTCGCTGGAAAGATACATTCGAGCCATCGCAGTACGGCAAGTCGATCATGGACGCTTATCACTACGCCGTCTACGAGCTGGCAGTTCGCCTTGTCGAGACCGGTACACGACCGCGCTCGAGTTGGCCATCCCTACGTGAAGTCGTACCATTGCTCTTACAGCAGCGCACCTATGACGAATTCCATGCGGTATGGAATAGCCTATACGTCGACTCTGCATACACCGTGCACGGCCCCGGATACAACCAGTATGACGAGCCTGGTCTAACAGTCACCGCAACCCGGTCCGCCCTTCTTTCGATCACCATCGACACAAGCTGGGCCATGACGGTAGACGGGACCGCCATCGCGCAAGACATCCTGGAATGCTGCAATCAGGTTCGAGCGAAGAAGCCAAAATTGGTCCGGGATGTCTACCTGGACCAAGAGACCGACCAAGAATTGACGGATCGTCTGGTCCGGCATGAACAACAACTAATACGGAATGAAATCTGATGGCCGATCTCAAAGTTGAACTCGATCTTCTCGAGCGCGCATCCAAGGCGTGGATCACCGACGTTGCCCCGGGATTGCGAAACGCGGCCACGTCGATCAATGAGCTGAAATACTCGGCGATACAGTTCGGTCTCTTCGCTGGTGCGTGGAGTTCGTATTCCCTGGCGGCCGCATATATTCAGGAGCGTCTGATAGAAGGGGCTGCTGCGGCTGAGCAGGTTGGAAACGCCCTGCATATCGTAGCAAGCACCTACGAACAACAGCAAATGGAACAAGAGCAGAGCACTCACCAGCTCGCTGGGGAAATGGATTTCACAATATAATGGGCGAGACCACAACCAAAGAGGAACTGGATGGAATCGTCGAGAGCTTCAGAGCGAAGGTCGATGAAGTCAAGAAGCAACCGGCAAAGCTGAACGACAAGTTCGACAAGCTGAAATGGGCGTGGACGCAAGCCTACTGGATGTATACCGACGTCCGAGACGAGGCGCAAGAAAATCTGAAGACGCTGCTGGAGAAGCTCGAAGAAGCCGCTGAAGGAATAGCCGCTCCGTTCTTGTTCATAGACTACGCAGCCAAGTGGCAGCAGGTAGGAAACAACGTCTCCCAGGTCAATAATCGACAAAACGATCCCAAAGTAAACATGGAAGGGCACTGGGAAGGGACTGCGTATACAAAATTCAAGGAATCACGTACCTATCAGGCGACCGCCATGACCAACATAGCGGATATGTCCCAAAAAGTTCATACAGAACTTCTTACGCTAGCGGCTGAAGGTCGGAATTTCTATAAGCAGATCATCGACAAATTGGCGACACTGCTCGCGCAGCTGGCGATTGCCTTGGAGGAGATCGCATCCGTTGCTGGAGCGCCCTGGGGAATAGACAAGTTCAACGACGCCATAGTTACCGCTGTAGAACTTGTTGTCGGGACTATCACCAGCTTCTTCGAACTTCAGTCGAAGGTTTTCATATCGTCGAACGAACTCAAGAACATAGTCAATCATCCACCCGGATTCCCGACTGGAGCGGACGGGAAGGATCACTGGCCCGATTCGGTTGCCGATGGGTTCGATGATAAAGGGGAATGGAAATTGGCCGAGTGACCGTGAACTATGCATTGAATTTGTTTATATCGATCCTGAAAGCGAGGCAGTCGAGTGCGCCAAGAAGGCGACGTGAAGCCGGTAACGCTGTTGTCCAGTAAGCCATTGGTTGCTTTCGTTGGA
Source organism: Nocardia sp. 2TAF39 (assembly GCF_052114905.1). Taxonomy (NCBI): domain Bacteria; kingdom Bacillati; phylum Actinomycetota; class Actinomycetes; order Mycobacteriales; family Nocardiaceae; genus Nocardia; species Nocardia sp. 2TAF39. Next base: position 102,688 of record NZ_JBFRFQ010000015.1, on the reverse strand, counting down.
TGCTCTTTGCCGAGAATCGTCTCGATCGTCGCGGTTGCTGCTGCCTCGGGTGCTCTCATCGGCTGCAGTTCGGAAAGTCACCCGAGCGCGACGATAATGCCTACGCCGCCGTCGGTCGCAGCAGTCGAATGCCCCGCTGTGCAGGACTCGGTGTCGCATGATCAGGACGAGAAGAAGTTGACGGCGGTAATGGCAAAGTTGCAGCTTCCGGCTGGCACGTGCTTTTTCGCAGTGGACATGGACGACATTTCCAACCAGTCCGGGAAAGTTTCCGTCCGTGTCGATCTCACCGTGCCCGATTCAACCGGCCCTGACGATCTTCGCGCGGCCGCCACGGATATCGCTCATGCGCTGACAGGCACCGAAGTCGCACAGCGCACAGCCGAACTGTCCGTCACCAATTGGGGTTCCAACCATCCGCCGTATCGAGCTTTCCTCAGCGACAAGAACTTCCAGAGCCATCGGTGGGACGGAACTCCCTCTCGGCAGTCCGAGCTGGCGATATGGGAAGTCGACCCGTGCGCAGGATGCACGCGATGAGGGAGGCACGGGGGCGAGGTAGACCATCAAACCCTCTGTCAGAGTGGGCGCATCCTGCGCAACCGGTGATAGCCCGACACGATAGGGACCTCACCCATGCCTGAAGTGCGGAGCTGGCGGTTCAGCGCGCTCGAATTCCGAACTCTGTGGGAGTCCACCGGCCGGGACGTGCTGCCGTATCCGTTGCAGCACCAGCACGCGACGGAGTTCCGGTCGGAGAGTTTGCGGTTGCGGCAGGCGGCGGCGCAGTCGCTGCGCCCGCAAATCGGCGACGATCTGCTGCGCGCGGTCGAAGTGCTGCTGGCGCCGGAGGTCCGGGTGGAACTCGCCGGCTTCGTCGGCGCCCGTCGAGACCGCAAGCTGCGTGCCCATGCCGGGGTGTACTACCAGCAGGGCGCGATCGCGGTGCAGGAACCGGGTGCGGACCACCAGCACGGCGGTGATGTGGTGTTGACGTTGCTGCCCCCAGTGGAGGTGGCGCGGGCGGTGGTCGACGTATTCCCCGGCTGCACCGCGGGGCGGGGTAAGCAAGTGCAGGTTTCGACTGAGGAGTTGGGGCGGCCACGGCCGCCGGTCCGCGATACCTGGCGGCCGACACCGCGGGAGGAGTTCGAGCAGTTCTTCACCCGCACGATGACCTTGATCGGCCACGTCGGGGTCTATGCGATGGGCAGCGTAGACAATCGACATATTTACGGCCGCAAGGACTTCCAGGTGAATGACGTCGAAAATGATGGCCGCTATGTCACCTTCGGCACCCATACGTTGACGATCAAACCCACTACCGCCGAACGGATCATCGCCACCTTGCAGCAGATGATCAGCCGGACCGTCACGGAAGTGCGCGACGGCGTTCACCTGCCGTACTGACCTGACGTGCCGGGATGGCGATGACGGATGCGTTGGACCGGGGCGGCGCGGACGACGGTTTGCTCGATCGCTGGACGGTGTGATCGCCAGCCAGCGTGCATGACAATCCTGTCCTCCGCTCGGCGAGAATTCCGGTTGATGCCTGAATGCATTCCCGCCCTGCGTGATTCACCCGATCAACCACGACGGGGGATCCGCGGGACACGCCTCGCCAGTGCTAGATTTCAGCAAATGTGCTCCAAGACAAGGCTCATCGGGGGGATCGGGCTTGCGGTAGCCGTCGGGGTTTCCGTCAGCAGCTGCGCTTCGCCCCGTCAGGTGACGACTTTCCCGACAACGGCGACCACAACCGCGACCACCACCCGTGACCCGGCCACCAACCCGCTCGCCGACGTTGGTCCCAGCGCCTATCGAGTCCTCTCGAGTCTGAACACCGGTAATGATCCCCGTGGTGTCGCCGTCGACCCCGGGGCGCAAAAAGCCTACGTCGTCAGCAGTGAGGATCAAACCTTATACGTCATCGACACCGTCACCCGGACTGCCGCCGCGACCATTCCGGTCGCCGAATATTCGACCGGCGCCCAGCCGTTGGCGGTCGATCCCGTTACTCATCTCGTCTATCTGATCGCCAATGGCTCGAACGGCAAGTTGTCGATCATTGATTCGAATACCCGAACCATCACCGCGAAAATTCCGGCAGGCGGAGACCCCAGTGCAGTCGCAATCGACGCCGAGCGCCATACCGTCTATGTCGCCAACCGCTACTACAAGACCGTGACGGCAATCGATTCCAGCACTCACGCCGTCGTCGCAACGATTCCGGTCGGCGCCGAGCCCAATGCACTGGCGGTCGACGCGAGCAGTCACCAGCTCTGGGTCGCCAACGGAAAGAACGTCTCCGTCGTCGACCCCGGTACCTACACCGTGAGCGCCACGATTCCGGTGGGTGATTCACCGCAGGGCATCGCCATCGACCCGGGGACTCATATGGCCTATGTGACCGACCTCGAAGGGAACTCGGTATCGCTCATCGACACCGCGAGCCGTACTCCGGCAGGCACCATCTCGCTGGGATTCGAGTCATCCCTCGGAGTGGCGGTCGATCCCACGGAGCACACCGTATACCTCACCTCCAGTGCGTTCGGCAGCGTCACGATGATCGACACGAATACCCGCAAAGTCACCGCCGCTCGACGCTCCGGTAAGTCCGGACACTGCACTTGGGGAATCGCCGTGGATACGGCAACCCATCATGTCTACATTGCGAATTGTCAGCCCGACCGAACCGTGGAAGTAATCGCGCATCAGTGAGCGACCCGAGGAGCGGACCCTGGCGGACCGTCGACGGGCGCCGGCACAAGGCCGCCCCGACACCCCCGGGCCACGTACACCGCTACGACACGGTATCCGCTCCCCGCGCGTCATTGCGTCGGCGATAGCTCCCGACCACAGACGTAAATCCTCGAACGTGGCGATCTTGCTCTGCGCGCGCCGAGACACCAAGCCGTTGTGGTGGAACGTTTTTCATCGACCTTCGGAATGGCTCGCAAGGCCTTCGCACCGCCAGGGATTTTCGGCGGCGGTACACTCCTGGGCCACTATGGAGCAACGGAACTCAGGATTCGTCGAGGGAGCAATGTACGGGCAGCAGGCACGGCACGGCACTACATATTCCGGAGTGGATGGCAACGTGATGGCGAACGAACCACCGATACCGGCGGCGGTGCACAGCGGGTACGAGGGTGACGGCGATGGGCGGCCGCAGTACACCGGTCCGACACCCAAGACCAAGCCGAAGAAAGGCAAGGAGCTGGTCACCTCCAGTCCATGGCTCGACGACTCCCGGCGGGTGCTGAAGGGGTCCCTCGTCGTCGTTGCCTTCGTGATCGATATGGCGCTGCACCTCGGCATCGGTGCAGCGGTCTGGTTCGCCGTAACCACATACTCCGACCGGCCGCAGACCGCGGTGCCGCTCGCCGTATTCGCCTGGCTCGCATTATCTTTCATCCATCGGACCTTCGTGCAGCGCGTGCTGCACACGACTGTCGGCAAAGCGCTGTTCGGATTCCGGCTGCACTATCCCGACGGCTCTCGGCCGACGCTGTGGGAGTTGATCAAGCAATGGTTCAGCGGCGGCTTCGGCGTCGTGAGCCTGTCCCTGCAGGTGCTTCAAATCTTCGGATGACGACCGGCGTGGGCCCCAGGTGCAGCTATCACCGCAGCCGTAGCCGAGGCCGCCGCCTTTCGCCTGTCCGGAGTGGCTGCTTCGCCCCTTTGCCGCGACCTCCTGCTCGGCTCTGGACAGCTCATCCCAGTCGCGCGATGACCTTGATCGGCCACGTCGGGGTTTACGCGATGGGCCGCGTGGATGATCGACATATTCACGGCTGCAAGGACTTCCAGGTGAATGACGTCGAAAATGATGGCCGCTATGTCACCTTCGGCACCCGCACGTTGACGATCAAGCCCGCCACCGCCGAACGGATCGCCGCCACCTTGCAGCAGATGATCGGCCGGACTGTAACCCCCTTGGCGCAGCCGGGACCGCCCGGCTGGTCAGGGCACTCGGCCCCGTCCCGGAGCAAAATGCGCTCGGCGGCGTCGAAAAGCTGCTCACGCACATCGCGCAGGGCGATTCCGGTCGGCCTGCAGGCGAATCTCCTTCAGCTGTGGGCGAACCCGGCGACGAGTAGGCACATGCCCACTTAAGGTGGGCACATGCCCACTCTACCCTCCGAATCCGCTGGCCCCTCCGCTGCCGAACCGCATCGGCAGCGGCATATCGCCGAGTCGTTCGGCGTGGACGCCGAACGCTACGACCGCGCCCGGCCGCGCTACCCGGACGCCCTGATCGACCGGATCGTCGCCGCCCGCCCGGAACTCGACGTCCTCGACGTCGGCTGCGGAACCGGCATCGCCGCCAGGCAGTTCCGGGACTCCGGGTGTCGGGTGCTCGGGGTCGAGCCCGATGCGCGCATGGCGGAATTCGCCCGAGGTACCGGCCTCGAGACCGAAGTGGCGACGTTCGAGGCATGGGATTCGGCCGATAGGACCTTCGACGCGGTGATTGCCGCGCAGTCCTGGCACTGGGTCGATCCGGTCGCGGGTGCGGCGAAGGCTGCGCAGGTGCTGCGACCGGGCGGGCGGCTGGCGATATTCGCGCATGTGATCGCGCCCCCGCGGCCCATCGCGGAGGCACAGCTGGCGGCGCTGCGGCGGGTGTTGCCCGAATCCCCGTTCGCCGCGCAGCAAGGCGACGGGACGCCCGAGCGGGCCGTGGACATCTACCAGGCCGGAATGGCTGAATTCGCCGACGGCATCCGGGAGACCGATGGATTCGGCGAGCCCGAGCATTGGCGATTCGACTGGCAGCGCCCCTACACCCGCGCCGAATGGTTGGACCTGGCGCCCACCACCGGCGCCCTCACCCGCCTCCCGCAGGACAAGCTCGCCGAGTTGCTGGTGGAGATCGGTTCGGCAATCGACGCGCTGGGCGGCAGTTTCACCATGGACTACGTCACGCTCGCGGTCTCCGCTGTGCGAACCGGATCGGCCTGAACGCGTGCGTGCCGGCGGCCCGGCCCGGCGGACTCCGCGGGACCCGGAAGACGATCCATCGCCGCTACGATGCCGCTACGACGATGCGGGCCTGGCGGATCTGACCGAGGAATACAGCGGCGGCTGCTCCACGATCCACCGCATCGTCGGCGGCACCGCATCCCCAAAGGAGGCCACACCGACCAATGCGGCACTGTCCTGACTGGCCGCGACGCAACCACAGCCGGTCGACCCGGCAGAGCCGCAGGCATGAGTCACACGACCCGATAAGCGCTGAGCTGGGCAAACTTCAGTGGTAGAGAACCGTAATCGCTCGGCCACTCACAATGTCCCACCGCTGGTCGGACCCGCGCGGCTGGGTCAGCTTCGCTGGCACAGGACAATCATGTGCGTGATCCGCAGTTCGGTACAGTGGATCGCATTGTCGGCGGGGGCCGGTGCTGCCGTTGTGGTCGTCAGATGCCTTTCTGGTTCGGCTTGCCGGTGATGAACTCGGTGATGGCCGCGGCGGTGTCGTCCGGCTGCTCGAAATGCGGCAGGTGCCCGACACCGTCCAGGAAGCGGATGTCAGCGTGGGAGAACACGTCGGCGACGAGACCGTGGCTCGGTGCCGGGGTGACTCGATCGTTGGTGCCCCAGAGAATCTGCAGCGGGATACCGCGGGTATCGAGGTATCGGTACAGGTACTCGGCGCTGTGAATCGGGATGTTGCGCAGCGCCGACAGCAGTGCCCGCTTGAATCCCCGGTACCGGAGCTCGGGCCGGAATCGTGCTGCCACCTGCGCGACGACGCCGGCGTCCTCGGAATATCCCGGGATACGTGCGTGCAGAGCACGGTCTCCGATGACCTTGAAGTACGGCAAGCCGATCACCGGCAGCATGGCGATCTTCAGGCCGAGGTTGATCGGCACACCGAAGCCGTCCGGGGCGATCATGCACACCCGCGCGACCCGCTGCGGATTGCGCACAGCGAATTCGGCGGCGATGGGGCCGCCGAACGCCAGCGCGACGATCGTGATCGGGCGGTCGATTCCGAGGCGGTCGAGCAGTTCGAGGATCTGGGCCTCGAACAAGTCGTAGTCGTATTCGATTTTCGGCCGATCGCTGAACCCGATGCCGTATCGGTCGTAGCGGATCGCCCTGGCACCGGCAGCCGCGATTCGCTCGAACAGGCCGTCCCAGATCCACTGTGACAACGTCGCTCCCGGAATGAACAAAACCGGTTCCCCCTCCGTGGGACCGGCGACTTCGTAGTGCGTGCTGCCGTGACGCAAACGCACGATCGACCCGGGCGCGTCATGCCGCGCCGCCGGCCCCATCGGTACCGGCTCGTCGCGCAAATATTTCACCAGCGGAAGAACGGTTCCCGCGCCCAGCAGAACGGTTCGCATACCGAGTGCCATCGAGGCGACTCCTTCGCTCATGGCCGACACATCGGCACAAGCCTCACGACGCGGCGCGAGGCCCCACAAAATTTCTTGCACAGTCGTTCAATAAAAGGTGCCGTTAAACTAGCACGACTGTTCAAGGAATGGGAAGGGTGCACCATGGCACGGCCGGTGGATCATGAACGACGAACCCGCCTCCTGGAAGCCGCGGGCGACTACATCATCGAGAACGGCCTGTCCGACCTGTCGCTACGACCGCTGGCCCGGGAACTCGGAGTGACCACCACCACCCTGGTGCATCACTTCGGCAGCCGGGACCAACTCCTCACCGCGATCATCGGCCAAGTCCGCGACCGAATGTGGCAAGCCGTCGATCTCCAGGCCACGACCGACGCGGACGCTCACACCCTCATCTCCCGGGCGTGGAAGTGGCTGTCCGACCCACAGCACGCCCCCCTGTACCGGCTGTTGTTCGAAATCTATGGAAACGCCCTGCAACAGCCCCGGACCTATCAGCCCTTCCTCGCGCACATCATCGACGACTGGTTGCGCATCCTGACCAGCACATTCGAAGCCGACGGCGACGACAACGACACCGCGACCACCAAAGCCACCCTGGTGATCGCCACCTCGCGGGGCCTGCTGCTCGATCTGCTCACAACGGGCGACACCGACCGCATCGCCACAGCATTCGGTACCTTCATGACCACCCTCAGCCGGTACGACAACGCTACGGCGAGTCCATAATCGCCGACCGAATCGGCAACACCAGACCACTGGCCGACGACGAGATCGGCGAGACCCGCGAAACCCGTGGGGCGGGAAGGCGGTCAACACGTGGAACGCCCGCCGCGTTGCCCCGGCTTCTCGGCTGGGGTGGCGCCATGAACACAGCGCGTTCGACCCGTGTGTCCGACGGCAAGCCGACGCCGGCTCGACGTTGCCACCGCCGTCGACGACCCAGAGCCGGCGTGGGATCTGGATCTGCACGAACTCCGGCACACGGGCCGCACTCACCTCGGCGAAACCGGAGCCAGCCTGCTCGAACTCATGACCAAGTCCCAGCACCGCAAGCCCCCAACGGCAAACGCTGGTTCAGTGTGACAGGTGTGTGGCTTCGATGCGGACGGTGTCGATGACGTTTCGGGGGACGTGTTCGATGATGTCGTTGCGGGTGGTGATGATCAGTTTGTTCAGGATCGCGGTGAGTTGTGCGTCGATGGTTCTGACGGAGTTTCCTCGGCGTGCGGCGATGGCGGTGTTGGTCCACCCGGCTGCCGCCAGGATTGCGACCTGCTGTTCGGTGGGGGTGAGCAGCTGCCAGTGTGCGGTGAGGTCTTCTCGGCTGGTCTGGTTTTCCGGGGTTTTTCCGATGGACAGTGTCCCCAGCGCGAGTCGTTCCACCTCGTCGTGTTCGGGACGTAGCCGCGCGCCTCGGGCTTCTTCCGCGGTGAACGCCTCAGGTCCGAGTACCTGGCGGGCAATAGCGACGGCTTTGGTGGATTCGTCGGCGAGGGGACCTAGTTTCTCGAGGTCGACGCCGAGCCTGGCCAGTTGCGTTTTGGTTCCGCCGGTGAGTTGAGCAATTTCGGTAGCCAACGCGACGAGCGTATCGCGGTCGAGTTTTCCGGTGGCGACGGAGTCTGCGATGATCTGCGCCAGTGACCAGGTTCTGAACTGCACCGCCCACGATGCGCCCCACCGGTCGCGCAGGGAGAGTAGGTATGCCAGCGCCCGCCGTTCGACGTCCAGTGCTTCGGTGGGATTGCCGTGTTCGGTCAAGGTGATCGCCCAAGTCAGCTCGGCCCAGGAGATCAACAACGACGCTCCGGAAGCGTTGGCGCGGTCGAGGCTACGTCGCGCGATCTCGTGGGCTTGTCGCGCTGTTCCGAGCAGGCCCGCCGCGAAGCCGGCCCACAAGTCGCTCACCGCTTCCGCGCCGTGGTCGCCGAGGTGATGGAACTTCTCTCGGGCCCGAGCCAGGACGCCGATCGCCCGGACATCGCGGCGGGCGAAGATCAATTCCATGCCCCACGCCAATTCGGCGGAGGCGGGCAGGCCGATATCTGTCTCGGGAGTGTGTCGCCAGTCTCTTCTGCTGTCCGGGTCGGGAATGCAGGCTGCGATACAGTCTTCGAGCATCCGTTCGGCGTCCTCGTGCTCGCCTTTGTGCACGGCGATCCCCGCGATCAGGGCCATCGCCACCATTTGGAGTTCGGTGGGTTGCGAGGTTGATGCCTGGGTGGCCTGGAGGCATCGTCCGGTCCATTGTCGTAGTTCCCGGAATGCGCCGGTGTAGAAAGGCATTCGGAGGGCGAACAGCCCTGTACAGATTTCCAGACCGACGGCGGCTTCGCCCGGTGTGGTGATACTGGTTTCGATGGCGGTCAGGATGTTGTCCCATTCGGCGCGGGCCCAGTCCAATAAATCTTGTTCGGCGGGACCGAACCAGCTGGCCGAAGCGAAGACGACCTTGTCGCGGTAGTAGCGGCGGTGTCGCCAGGCCAACCGGGCCGGTTCATCCACCTCGTCGACGGAGCGTTCACGCAGCCGCTGCTGGGCGAACACCCGCAGGCTCTCCAACAGCGAATACCGCACCGTCGTCGGCGTGATGTGCACCGTCACCAAGGAATGGTTGACAAGCCGCTCGAGCAAGCCTTCGATCTCCTGCCTGGGCAGGTCCGCACCCGCGTGACTGTTCCTATCGGTTTCGCTGGTGTCGTCACTGCAGATGGTTTCGATAGCGTCCAGGTCGGTTCCCATATCGCCAGCAGCATCGCCGGCCCCGTGACTGTCTTCGGGGTTTGTGTCATTGCCTGCAGCGAAGACCGACAGGCGGTCGAACAGCAGACGCTCTTTATCGCTGCACAGCTCATACGACCAGGCAATAACGTCGCGGACCCCGTGATGCCGCGGGCCGGCCTCGGAGCGAGGACCAGGTGACCAGTGCAGTCGTGTGTCATCAGCTCCTCCGGTGAGCCCACGCAGGATCATCGCCGGTGGTTGATGCGCCAGCCGCGCAGCCGACAACCGGATATAGAGGGGGTGATTGTGCACGTGCCGGCAAATCTTGACGGCCGTGGCGATCTGTTCGGGCTCGGTGATCGGATGGCCGGTCAGCTCGGCGCGTTGGCGGAACAGGGTCACAGCGTGCTGGCGTGATAGCGGCGGCACTGCCACGAGGTGTTCGTCAACCCATCCGATCGGTTCACGGCTGGTCGCCACAATAGTGAGCCCGGGCACGGCGTCGAGCAGTTCGGTGATCAACTCACCGACACCGACGAGAACGTGCTCGCAGTTGTCCAACACCAGCACGCACTGCGGGCGCCGCCGCACAGCGTCGGTACGGGTGAAGGTGTCGATGAGCGACTCCCACGCCGATCGCATAGAGAAGTCGGTGTCTACCACCGATCGGGCGATCTCCTCTTCGACCGCTGCGGTATCCGAGCCTTTGGCCAGTCGCTCCAACCGCACCCAATACACCGGCACGTTGGTGGCTTTGTGGAAACGGCGCGCGACTTCGACCGCCAACCGGGTCTTGCCGATCCCACCTGGACCGGTCAACGTGATCAACCGGGCCGAACCCACCAGCAGGGTGCTGATCTTTTCCAGCTCCGGCTCACGACCGACGATGTTCGCGGTGGCTGTCGGTAGCCCACCGACACGATCCTGACTCCTGATCGCCACACCACGTGAGCATAGTCTTCACGCCTCAGTCCTTTGGCCGTTGCGACCGACCCAAGCGCGTGGGATGCGTACAACCCCGTGCGTGAAGCGTGACCGGGCGCGAGCCGCCGCGGCTGCTGTCGACCCTGCAGCAGCTCAGGGGCCTCCGCGCGCCTTGGCCTCGCCGTACCTCACGGCGGATGCGTTGACGGAATGGTTTACAACTCGACTTCGTGCACTGCGGCACCGGCTCGTATTTCGAGGACCGACAGCAGCACCATCCGGCACACGGACATGTTCGACATGTGTCCGTGCGGTGTTATCACGGCGTGTGCTTCGGCTCGCCGGCATTCCTTGACGAGATCGGCGAACGCCGGGGGATTTGTCCCGCTCTGTGGGGCGGGCTCGCGGAATACGGCGCCCAGCTCGTACCCGAGTGACCTGGCAGTGTTCCGCAGTGTGTCTTCGCTCGAATTCGAGTCGCGGTCACAGAGTAAATCGTCGCGCAAGTATCCGTATGCAAGAGGTAATAGCGCAGTTGTCATGGGATGATTCGGTTTCCGGTTGGTCGGCCGCGAGAGATTACATCTCTGTCGGCCGGATGGATCTGTCATCGCAGAGCGTCATGCATGCACCTGCTTGCAGTCGACTCGGCATGAAGTCGAGCTCGGCTGTCGCTAGGTTGTGTGGTTGAGGTTTTGCCTGCGTGGCCGACCTCGTTGTCAGCCTGCCGACGCCGTTGTCGGAGCGGGTGGGTGACCCCGTTGTCACCCGGACCTTCGTCAACTACACGACAACCAGCATGCGCAAGTAGGTATATTCCACGCATCGGTAATGTATAGGTGTAATACCGATGGAAGGCATCAGCTGAGGGCGCGCGAACGCAAGCACCACTTGGTGCAGTCGGCTGACCTGGGAAAATGCCAACGACCGTTCGACATCCGCATCGAGCCGGCACTCACACGAATTGGAAAGGTGCGACCGGAATACACCATAGCGGGGCAATGGTGATCTGATGGTGCTGGTCAGATCGTCGCAACGCGGTCGTTACCGACATCTCAATACAACCGGTCGGCTACAGCTGAGAATCTTCGCATGACGCCCAGGCGCATCCATCACCGCAGCCGTGGCCGAGACCGCCGCCTTTCGCTTGTCCGGTGTGGCTGCTTCGCCCCTTCGGACCGGACTCGAGCGATCTGGTCTTCGGGGACGAGTTCGATGATGTCGTCTCGTGATGTGATGCTCAGTTTGTGGAAGATCGCGGCCACCTGCGCGTCGACGGTTCTGCGGGAATTGCCTCGGCGGGCCGCGATCGCGGTATTCGTCCATCCCGCCGCCGCCATGGCCGCGACCTCCTGCTCGGCTGTGGACAGCTCGTCCCAGTGAGAAGGAGCGTTGGCCCGGGCGGGATGGTCCGTCGGCATCTTGTCGATGGACAGTGTGCCCAGCGCCAAGCGCTGCACCTCATGGAAACGCAACAGGGAGCCCTGCCGCTGCGCGGCGGCGAAAGTCTCACGTCCCAACACGCGGCGAGCGATGTCAACGGCCTTGTTCGTTTCATCGGCGACTGGGCGCAGCCCCTCGATATTGACACCCAGCTCCGCTCGCAATGTCGCGGCCCCTCCGGCGAGTTGTGCGGTCTCGGTGGCCAGCTTCCTGAATTCGGCCCGGTCAGTGCTTCCAGCCGCGATCAAGTCGGTGATGATCTGCGCCAATGACCACATCCGAATATGCACCGTCCACGCCGCGCCCCATTGGTCACGCGCAGCTACCTGGTGCGCCAAAGCACTGCGTCCGATGGTCAACGCCTCGGTGGGATCACCATGTTTGGTCAGTGCCAGCGCCCACGCTATCTCTGTCCAGGATTTCGCCCATCCGGCCCCGGATGCAGTGGCGTAATCGAGGTTGCGTCGTGTGATCCGCAGGGCCTGCTGCGCGGATCCTAGGAAGCACGCTGCCCACGCCTCGAATTGCGAGCTGATCGCCTCGCCACCTCGATCGCCGAGGGCGCGGAACTTTTGGCGGGCACGTGCCAACACAGTGATGGCTCTCGGGTCTCGGTGGGCCATCATCAGTTCCACGCCCCACACGAATTCGAAGGGGGCGAGTAGGCCGACGTCGGTTTCCGGGGTCTGCCGCCAATTCTGTCGGGTCTTCGGGCCGCGGAGGCAGGTGTCGGCGCAGTCCTCGAGCATCCGTTCAGCGTCCTCGCGTCTGCCCTGGATCAGGGCGAGCCACCCGATCAGGGCCATGGCTCTGATTTGCAGTTCGGTGGGCTGCGGGGTCAGTGTGCGGGTGGCCTGCAGCGTGCGTTCGGCCCATCGACGCATTTCTCGGGGTATGCCTTTGACGATGGGCAGGGCAATCAGACCCGCGGAGATTTCCAGACCGAGCGCCGACTCGCCGGAGATGAGGCTCGTCTCGATCGCGGTCACAATGTTGTCCCATTCCACGCGAGCCCAGTCCAGCAGTTCATGCTCGGCGGGACCGAACCAATGGAGCTGCGCCGCAACGATTTTGTCCCGATAGTAGCGGCGGTGACGCTGCGCGAGCCGCGCCGGTTCGTCCACCTCCGGGGTGGAGCGTTCTGCCAGCTGTCGCGCGGCGAACAGGCGAATACTCTCCAACAGGGAGTACCGCACTGTGGTCGGCGTGATGTGCACCGTCACCAAAGATTGGTCGACCAGACGCTCGAGCAGGCCCTCGACCTCCTCAGCCGCCACGCTCACCGACGCTTCCTCATCGTGCGGTGGTTTCCCGTCATGTCGAGGTGCCGGATCGTCGGCGCACACCGCCTGTATGGCTTCCAACACGACGCCGACATCCGCAATACAGCCGGTGTCATCCTCGGGGTTGGTGTCGTATCCCGCGGCGAAGACCGACATCCGGTCCAGAAGCAGCCGTTCCTTGTCTGTGCACAGGTCATAGGACCAAGCGATGACGTCGCGAACCCCCTGATGCCGCGGCTCCGCACCCACCCGAGGCCCATGCGTCCACCGCAGCCGTTTGTCCGTTGCCTCGCCACTCAGTTCTTGGACGATCGTCGTCAACGGCTGCCGCAACAACCGCGCAGCCGCCAACCGGACATACAGCGGATGGTTGTGCACATGACGACAAATCAGCGTCGCCTTCGCGATATCGTCCCGGTCGACGATGCGATGACCCGCGAGTTCGGCGCGTTGCTGGAACAAAAGCAAAGCCTGCTCTTGCGACAGCGAGGGAACCACCACCACGTACTCGTCCACCCATCCCACCGCCGCACGACTGGTCGCCAGGATGGTCAACCCCGGCACCGCCTCCAGCAGCTCCGCGATCAACTGACCGGCGCCCGCGAGCACATGTTCACAGTTGTCCATCACCAGCAGCGACTGCACGTTCCGTCCCGCCTCGTCGGTTACGGTCAACGTGTCGACCAGTGCGTCCCACACGGACCGTCCCGAGAGGTCGGCTTCGACCACCGTGTCGGCAACTTCTTCCTCGATTGCGGCCACGTCGGAGCCCTTGAGCAACCGTGCCAGCCGCACCCAGTGGACCGGCGTCCGCGTTGCCTTGCGGAATCGGCGGACGGTTTCGGTCGCGAGCCGAGTTTTCCCGATCCCGCCCGGTCCGGTCAACGTAATCAGCCGGGCCGAGGACAGCAGCAAGTCTATGATCGTGTCCAGCTCCGGGCCCCGGCCAACGAAACTATCCGCTGCCGCAGGCAGACCCCTGATCCGTTCTCGGCGCTGCGCCGACATACCGTTCGAGCTTAGTCGTCCGGTACACCACCAGCTATCCCCGAGCGGGTCGGGTCATCTGGACAACCAAGCCGTCTCTATCTGGCATTCTTCGCGATCAACGACCACAGTCTGTCGCTGCGCCGACACCATCACCACGATTGCGCGGCACATCCCGGCCGGCTGTTTGCTCGTCTTCGCGACCTTTCTGCAACTGGCGCCCCGAGCTCAGGAAGGCTGCCGCGGCCCTATACCTATGCGTTACCGATGCCAGGGCTGCTACGTGTCGCCATGCTGGTCTCGATTGACCGCTCGAGTCACTGAGTCGGCACGATCTGCGAGCCGGCCGGTGACGAACTGTCAGAACGTTGCGAGGTCGAGGCGAATGTTGTTCCACATGCTGCGCGAGGGGTTGGTGTGCTTGGAGTTGCGGATAGCGTCCATTCCGAGCGAGGGCGGCAACCAATGAGTGTGAACTTGCCGTTGGCGTACGGCTACATCCGGCTGGATCTTGCCGGACGTGAGTTGGCCACGTGCGAGCAGCGCATGCAGGCCTTCGCTCGCGAACGTGGATACCAACTCGCGGCCGTCTTCCGAGAACGGGCGCCGCAGGCCGCGACATTGCCGCAAGCATTCATAGATCTGATAGATGAGTGTCGCCGCGCAGAGGCACACATGGTGTTCACGCTGTGCGGGCACCTGGCAGGGATGGCGACGCCGCGTGCGTGCCTGGTCGATGTGATGGCCGCTCGCGGCCGCGCACACGTATGCGAGTTGTCGACGTAAAGGCACATCGCAGCCATCGAGATGCGACAGGTATCAGCGACCGGGACGAAGACCTGGCCGCTGATACCTGTCGTGTCAGGCCGGTGACGTGCCGACCTGGCCGAGATGCCGGGCGAAGAACCGTGCCGCACTGTCGACCTCGAACCTGGGCATCTCGCCATGCCCGCCCGCGTTGGCGTGCAATGTCTTTTCCTTCGAGGCGAAACCGTCGAACAACGCGAGACCGGATCGGCGGTCCACCAGCTCATCGTCCCACTGGAGCAGGAACTCGACCGGGACGGTGATCCGTCCCGCCGCTTCGGTCAGGGACTCGTGCCCCAGCACACCGAAAACTGCCGCGATGATCCTGGGTTCGACCGCCGTCAACGGCACCCCGATCCCGGTGCCCTGCATGATGCCCCAGAAGCCGACCGGCCCCTCGGCGCCGATCTGCGGTAGTTCCTGCAGGGCGTCCAGGGTCACCTGCCATTCCGGCACGGCACGCTCGGCCAGGTAGGTATGCAAATCTACGATGATCGGGCCGATCGGCTCGCCTGCCGCCTGAGCTCGCCGTAGGACGGCAACGTGCTGCTCGTACTCGGCCGTTCGTGGCCGGTCGCCGTGTCCGGGCGCATCGAGAGCGGCGACGTGGAAACCACAGCCGGTCACGAAGCGGTGTGCCCGGCCCACGATTCCCGGTGCTCTCTTGTGCTGGCCGCCACCGTGGGCCATCAGCACCAGGGGCGCGTGCTCGGAGCCGGATGCGGGCGAGAAGAGTACACCGGGAATCTCACCCACCGTGAAGTCGCGTTCGACGACACCGTTCGACGATGTCTCCGCAGTGAAATGCACAGAATGCATAGGTTGTTGCCTTTCGGGATGGCCTGGTTGTCGAGGCGCTCCCGGCGATACCTATGTCAATCGCCCAACCGTGCAGAAGATGGGGAGCACCCAATCGATACAGCGTTGATGGGTCTCACCTCCTCGCGTCATGTCACGGACCCACGCACGGTACCCGCCGGAGCACCACCCCGCACAACCCATTCTTGGCAACCGAACTCGGCGGAGCTCGCCAGCGGCGAGGGCCCTCGGGGGAGTAGGTCCGATACCGGTCCGTTTATTGCGCACGGCCCCCAATCCAAGCCGAATGCGGACAACCGGGATGGGGTCTGCGCTAGTTTCGGCTCCTGTGCTGGAGCTTTCTCCGGCTGAGCGTTGAATTGTCGTAGGGAGTCTCACAAATGAACAGCGACGCGGGCCGCCACAGCGTTCTTACCGGAACACACAGATCGCCGGCCGGTCGAGCCGCACTCGCGACCGGGTTGTTCACCGTCGGCGTTGGTCTGGTTTCGGTTCTGGCCCCGCAAGCTACCGCCGCGCCAGCTCTGATCGCCTGCGGCGCAGGCGAATACGCGAATGCGAACCATGTCTGCGTCCCGCGCCCGGAGCAGGCTTCCGTCGCCCCCGACGGGGCAACCGCCCAGTGTAAGGACGGCACCTACAGCTTCAGCCGACACCGCGCGGGCACCTGCTCCCATCACGGCGGTCTCGCCCGCTGGTTGGTCGCCCTGCCGTAACCTTCGGCAGCGCGGATCCACGACGACACGATCGAGATTGCGGCTGGCCAGTCCGGTCATACATCACGCGGCGGGCTCACGAGGTCAGGTGCCCGAACCTGATCGCCAGCAGATTCGCTACCAGGACGGCGACGAAGACGACCGCGACCGCTCGGTAGCTCACGGCCCACAGTCCGACCGCGGCGCTGCCGAAAACCACGACCTTGGTGACGACCGCGAGCAGCGGGTTGTCGAATGTCGCATGCGGCGCCGCGAAGAGGCCCCAGGTCAGCGCTGCGAGGAGAGGTACGCCCACGGCCAACACGAGCTTGACCGGAGTCACAGTGCCGGTCTTCCAGCCCCACAGTCCCAGCGCCCCGAGCGCGACCAACTCCATCCCGAAGGCCAACGTTAGGTTGGCCCATTTCCAGACTTCCTGCATGTTCATTCTCCCGCGAGCTGTCGAGAGCATCGCTCTCTAATGGGAGCAGTGTGCAAGGCGGGTTCGGCTTCGTCAAGTTGCTACCCGGCACTGCTGACCATCGAGAGAGGTTCGGCGGCTAGGTGGCGCGAGGCGTCACGCCGGAGTGGACGTCGGCGACAACGTTTCACCATCCGACGTGACCTGACACTGTGAGTACACCTCGAGCCAGCCGAGGGCACGGTAGTCCCCACGCCAGGTGAATATCGCTGAACCCCGCTCTTGCACATCACCTATCGGGAAACCGGCTGTTGCCCTTCCCTGCGTCGTCGCGCTGACCACATAGTTCGCTCCGCACCACACAGCGAGGGCAGCTGTGGTCGAGCCGATCAGGCGCATCTCGTCCGATGCGCTTTCCAGCATCGTGTTGGTCGCGCGATCGCGCAGCAGCCCTGCGTATTCCTGCTGGTCCAGCCGGCATGCCTGTGGTCTGCCGGTTTCCGGCCAGTCCGGATTGGTGAGAGCGCGCGCCCTGGCCGCCTGCCAGAGAGCCGGCACTACGTCCTCGAGGTGTGCGGATGTGGCCATCTGTTCGCACATCCACAGCAGACGACCGGAACCCCGAGGTGGCTGGCACCGCCGCCATCGGATCCGTCTGCTCAGATCAGCGGCAACGATCGCCACCCATGGGTGCACGGTACCCAGAAATCCCTGGCAGCCCAACCAATGAAGGTAGCGGGGCGCTTCCTCGAGTATCGGATACATTGTGGCGTAAGGGATTCCGCCGATGGTGCGGGCGCCTTGATGGAACTCGGTCGGAGAGTTGGCAACAGTCAGCATTGCGGCGCTGGCCAGGTCACCCGGGCTGTAAGCGGACGCGCCGTCCGTCGAGCGTGCCAGACCGTTGTTGCTGAGATGTGCGACCGCTCCGCGGGCGAGCTTCAAGCTGACAGCGAGCGGCTTGAGGTCCTCACTTATTCCCGCCTGGGCGAGTTTCGGCACATGGCTGGCGACTGTCTGGACCAACAGGTCCTCAGCTGCTTGTGCGGATTCCGGCATACCGAATTCGGCCAGGGTCATGCGCAGCTGGTGGCACACCTGCGGCGACACCATCAACCGCGCCGTCAGCAAGCCCAGTTCGGAGGGCACCAGCTCGCCGTCGGACGCTTGGGTCTCGGTGAGAAACTCGCCATCGATCAAGAAGCGGATGGCCTGTCGAAGCGGGGTCATATCCCGGCTGCCCTGGTGGTAGGCCAGCGTTTGCACCCACCAGTGCTCGGCCTCTGCCACGGAATGGATTCGTCCTTGGGTAGCTTCGGCCAGAAGATGTTCCGGCAGGCTCGATTGGATCTGCGAGTCGACCCGAAAACCCGCGAGTAGTTTGCGTTGCCAGGTCGCGCGCTCGGTCTCGTCGACGAGAAGAAACGCCCACCCCTCGCGCTCGCCGGCACCGACACGCCCGGCGCGGCCGAACATTTGTTGCACCGTCGCAACGTCTATGGCTTTGAGCCCGACCTCCGTATCTTGTACGACCACCGCACGAGCAGGCATGTTCACTCCGGCAGCCACCGTCGAGGTGGCCACAAGGACATTCAATTCGCGTGCACGGAAGGCTTTTTCGGCCTCCCGCTTGTGCTCCCAACCCTTGTAGTGCAGGCCGACGCCGACTGCTGCACAGATCTTGTGTACAACCTCGGTGTCGTCGGGGTTGATGCCGAAGACGTTGGCGCCTCGACTGGCTGCGAGGATCAACGCGGTGCGGCGGACGTTGCGCTTACTGCCGCAGAACACGAGCACGCTTCCGTGGTCGGCCGCCACCATGTGCGTGATGGCAGTAGTCAGTCGTGCCTTGGCGGCTTCGACCAGACTCCAGTCGGCACTATTGGGAACGGTAGGTAGTTGCCAGGTCAGCTGAGTGGGGCGCCAGGCTACCCGTACTGTCCGTGCGTGCATCCATGCCGCGAGTTGGTCGGCGTTGGCGACGGTGGCCGACAGTCCGATGATCCGGATCAATGAGTCCGTACCGCGCACACGAGCCAGAATCGCCTCCAGAAACGGTCCTCTGGCCGCGTCGCCCAGCAGATGGATCTCGTCGACAACCAGACAGCCGACCTCGGCCAACGCCTCTTTGAGCGAGGAGGTCCGGCAGATGGCCTCGAACTTCTCGGTAGTCGTCACCCAGAGGTCCGCGTCTCGAATGCGTTGCGCGTCAACCCGATACTCGCCGGAAAGCCGTTCGACACGCAGTCCGCGTCGGCGCCAGCTGTCGAGTTCATCGTTCAACTCATCGGTGAGCGAACGCTGTGGCACCAGCCAGGCGGCCTTCCTCCGTTGCTCCAAGACTGTACGCAGGACCGCGACCATGCCCATGACGGTCTTGCCCGCTCCGGTCGGCGCCACCACCATCAAGTGCTCATCGCTGCCGATAATGTGCGGAATCGCCTCGGCCTGTGCGGGATTGACAAGTGGATGGGGAAGGAATCGAACCCATTCCGACGGCACGATGTGCTCGATCGGAAGTGGACGGACTACGGTGCCATCGGCAGCTGCATGGCTGTGCCACATCAGCTCGAACGCATCGCGCGCCGCTTCGGCAGCAGCTCCCGTCATCGGGGGACGCTGCTGTGCGGACATCCGTGCTGGACCGGACGGTGCGACAGCCACGGTGAGGCGTCCCTGTCGGTTCAGAGTGCTGACGGATTCTTGCTCCAGCAGGTAACCGACCTCACGGAAAGGCACACGGGCGGAGAGAAGTTGACGTTTCAAGTCGGCGAAGCGCCCATCCGAGGGGAGCAGCACCCGAACGTCGGTGCCGGGTGGATATGCCGGGAGTGCGGTTGACGGGTCTGCGATCTTCAGCCAGAGAAGTGCGGGCATACTGCCTGTCGCTACGGGGCTGTCGCCTTCGATGTCCATCGACTTGACCGCGACCTCCGTGGACTGAACATGCCGACCCGCACCATTTCCGGTGACTCGGCGTGACAAGACTGAACGACGCCGCCACGATAGCCGACCGCGGCGACGACAACCGATCGCCCTCCGAGACGTCAACTTCCAACAGGAGTTCATCGGGATCAGACAACGGAGAACCCGGGCGCTCTCGAGCGGCCCGATCCGCGTGGCGCTCAGATGCTCAACGAAACGCTGCGGCGTTTCCCACAACCCACTGACGGAATGGCCTGGCAGGTGAGCCGGTAATCCGGGGACCGTATCGCGTACCTCGAGACGAAACTGAACGTCCGCCGTCGTCCCGGTGCAGGCCGGGACCCGTTGCCGGACCCGGGATCACACCCCGGGCGAGTTGGCGGACGTTCGGTCTCTGTGCGGTGGGCGCGTCCTGCCGGAAGGTCTCGGCGGCTATCGCGCTCCGTGTCCCGCGGTATTGGGATCGCGAGACGCGCTGTGGCGGTTACACGTTCGCGTAAGCCAGCGAGGGGACGCGCTGAATGGCGAACGAGGACCGCAGGTAGAACCACCACGTGATGCCGGCCATCACCAGGAAAGCTCCGGCGTAGGCCCAGAACGCGGGCGCCATGCTGTGGTAGTTCGTGTTGGACAGGCGCAGGGCCTGCTGCAAGAGCCAGCCACCGGAGGCGCCGACCGCGCCGATGACGCCGATCGCGGCACCCGCCTGGCGCTTGGCCGAGGCGGCGGATTCGGTCAGGTCGAGACCGTGCTCGGCGGCGTACTTCTTGGACTCGGCGCTGAAGATGGTCGGGATCATCCGGTAGGTCGAACCGTTGCCGACGCCGGTCAGCACGAACAGCAGCAGGAACGCGATCAGGTAGAGCGGGAAGCTCTTCATCTGCAGCGCTGCCATGATCAGCGCGACCGAGACCGCCATGCCGCCGAACACGTACACGGTGATCTTGGCGCCGCCGACCTTGTCGGACACCCAGCCGCCGAACGGACGGCTGAACGAGCCGACGAGCGCTCCGAGGAAGGCGAGGTTGCCGAGCGTGGTGATCCAGCCGATCTTGGCCAGGTCCGGGAAGTTGGCTTTGATCAGCGTCGGGAAGGCGAACGAGAAGCCGATGAACGAGCCGAAGGTGCCGATGTACAGGATCGCCATCACCCAGGTGTGCCGATTGGTGAGTGCGAGCCGGTAGGACCTTCCGTCGGACTTGGCGGTGCTGATGCTGTCCATATAACGCAGCGCACCGAACGCGGCCGCGAGGATGAACGGCACCCAGACCAGCACCGACAGCGTGATGCCGAAGCGGTAGCCACCCGGGTCTTTTGCCATGAGATGCGTGCCGAGGGTGATCACCAGCGGCAGCACCAGCTGGGTCTGCGCGACGCCGAGGTTGCCGCCCGCGGCGTTGATGCCGAGCGCTGCGCCCTTCTTTCCTTCGGGGAAGAAGAAATTGATGTTGGCCATCGAGGAGGAGAAATTGCCGCCGCCGACGCCGGCCAGCGCGGCCAGCACCATGAACACCCACATCGGTGTGCCAGGCTGGTTGACGAAGTAGGCCAGTCCGAGGGTTGGCACGAGCAGCATTCCCGCGCTGAACACGGTGAACGCCCGGCCGCCGAACCTGGGTATGGCGAACGTGTACGGGATCCGCAGGGCCGCGCCCACCAGGGTCGGCGTCGAGGTCAGCAGCAGCGCGTTGCTCACCGCGGTCGGGTTCCCCTTGCCCAGTCCGGCGAGGAAGTCGAAGCCCGCGGCGCCCATGCTGGTGACCACGGTGCCCCAGATGACCCAGATGCTGAAGCCGAGGTTTTCGGCGAACACCGAGAAGAGCAGATTCTTGCGGGCGGTCTTCGCGCCCCCGGATTCCCAGAATTCCGTGTTGTCCGGGTCCCAGTGGTCGAGCCAGCGTCCGCGTTTGCGGTACTCGAAAGTCGTTGTCGGCGACTGCTGGCCGGTGGCAGCTACTACGGCGGTCATCGGCTTCCTCTCGATCGGCTCGACCGGCCCTCATCGCGGCGAAAGCGCCGCCGGCGGCTGTCGAGTGCCTAGCTACGGTCGAGACAAAAATATGAGCCGGTTGTTGCGTCCCGGTGGCCCGCCGTGACGTTCCCGGCAAATCCGACTCACATCGGGAATATTCCGATGGTGACCACTTGGTTACCTGGTGTCCTCGCGAGCCTCGATTTCGCCGTTATCGCGCGTCCGGATACTCCGCGATCAAGGAGTTGAGAAAGCACCTTGCCGCCGAGGCGGATCGCTCGGGATCGCCATCGATCACCGCGTGCACCAATTCGGCGTGCTCCTCCGGATAGGAGTCGTTGGACTTCAAAGTCCGTGCACGGATTACTTGCTCGATGATAGGCAGCAGCGAATCATAGAACTCGAGGTACACCGTGTTGTGGCTGGCGACGACGATGGCGCGGTGCAGTTCGACATCCGCGGTGATCGCGGCGGTCGGGTCGTCCTCCCACACCTTGTCGCGTTCGCCGAGCAGGCGAAGCAGGTTCGCGATGTCAGTGTCGTCGCGTCGGCGTGCTGCCAACCCGGCGGCGGTGGTGTCCAGCGCCAGACGGAGCTCCAGGATGTCGCGCTCTTCGGCATCGGCGAAGTATTTCCCCAGAGTGCCGCCGAGATCGGAGGCTGCGATCACATAGGTGCCCGAGCCTTGTCGACGTTCCAGCATGCCCGCGTGCACGAGGGCCTGGACGGCTTCGCGCACGGTGTTTCGGCCGGTGCCGGTGAGCTCGGTGAGCTCTGGTTCGGTGGGAATTCGAGAGCCGATCGGCCAACGGCCGGAACGAATTTCGGCACGCAGCTGCTCGGTCACCTGAGCGATGAGGCTGGTACGCCGGACGGGTTGCACTCCGACAGGGTACCGCCCGTCACAAACCATTGCCGCTCATCATCCGGTCATCCTATGATTTCTCGGTGACTACGACCTTTCCGGAAACTCAGACTCGTCAGGAATCCGTCCTGGTCGAGCGCCGTCGACGCGCACTGACCGAGGGCCGCCTACTGGTCCTGGCCGCCATTGTGATGTCGGCGCTCACCCTACGGGTCGCCGTCACCGCGTTCAGCCCGCTGGCCGAGCGGATCGGTGCCGAGATCGGTTACGGCACCGCCGTGGTCGGCGTCTTCGGCATGATCCCGACCGCGATGTTCGCGCTGTCCGGACTGCTCACTCCGGTTATGGCCCGCCGTCTCGGGCTGGAGCGCACCGCCATGACCGCCATGCTGATGGCGGGCGTGGGCATGCTGATCCGGGTGCTGGTGTCCGGCACCGGCGAACTGCTCGCGTTCTCCGCGCTTGCGCTCGCGGGCATGGGCATCGGCAATGTGGTGATCCCGCCACTGCTGAAGCGGTACTTTCCGGATCGCCTCGCCGTGACCAGCTCGCTGTACATCATGATGGTGCAACTGGGCACCGTCGTTCCCGCGTTCACCGCGGTCCCCCTCGCCGACGCGCACGGGTGGCGGGTCTCGATCGGGGTGTGGTCGCTGCTCGGTTTCGCGGCGGCGATGCCGTGGCTCGGGGTGCTGCGCGACCGGCGCGGGCGCGACCGCGTGGACACGACGGCGGCGCCCGCACCGCGCACCGGACGCGTCTGGCGCTCGCCGATCGCCTGGGGCATGTCCGGCATGTTCGGCATGACCTCGCTGACCACCTACGCCATCTTCGCCTGGCTGCCGAAGATCCTGAGCGAGGCGGGCGCCGGTGCCGGGTTCGGCGGCGCGATGGTCGGGCTGTTCTCCGTGGTCGGTCTGGTCGCGGCGCTCACCGCACCGACGGTGGTCGCCCGGTTCCGCAACCCGTTCCTCATCGTGGTGGCCTGTGCGGTGTTGTACTTCATCGCTTTCGCGGGGCTGCTGATCGCGCCGATGGGCGCGACCATCCTGTGGGTCGTGCTGCTCGGCCTCGGTCCGAGCACCTTCCCGATGGCGCTGACGCTGATCAACCTGCGCACCCGCACGGCAGTCGGATCGGCCGCGCTGTCCGGCTTCACCCAGGGCGTCGGTTACGCGGTGGCCTGCGTCGGTCCGCTGCTGTTCGGCATCCTGCACACGGCGACCGGCGGGTGGCTCGCACCGTTCGCGCTGCTCGGTGTCGCGGTGCTCGTCTTGTTGGCGGGTGCCTGGCAGGCATGCAAACCGCGAATGCTCGAAGACACCTGGTGATATTCGACGGTGCGAATTCGGTGCGCCGTAATCTCACCGTTCGAGTTGCGTGGGTGTGCGGCCCGGAGCATGCTGTCCCGGTCACACCTCACCGGCTGCCGAATTCGGAATCGGCCATTTGTTGACGCACGGAAATCGTTGTGTCACATGCCGGAAACATTCGCTGGAACTCACCCCGGGCCGAAAGTAATCGTGAGCAACCGTTGATTTGACGGTCATTTCGCGCAGCATTTCGGCAATACCCGTTTTCTACCGTGGGGCCAACCGATTTTGGGAGGCCCTGTTGAGCACGCTGACGCGTAACCGCTTGGGAGCGCTGGGACGGACGGCGATCCGGCGCCCGCACATCGAGCATTGGGATGCCGAGGATGTGGCGGCCTGGGAAGCGGGCGGCAAGGACATCGCCAAGCGCAATCTGATCTGGTCGGTCATCGCCGAGCACGTGGGGTTCTCGGTCTGGTCGATCTGGTCGGTGATGGTGCTGTTCATGCCGGCCGACAAGTTCGGCATCGACGCCGCGGGCAAGTTCTTTCTGGTCGCGATGCCGACGCTGGTCGGCGCGTTTCTGCGGATTCCCTACACCGTCGCGACCGCGCGGTTCGGCGGGCGCAACTGGACGGTCTTCAGCGCCGTCCTGCTGTTGATCCCGACATTGCTGACGCTGTACTTCGTCAACCAGCCCGGTACGCCGTACGGGACGTTCCTCGTGGTCGCGGCGTTCGCGGGCTTCGGCGGCGGCAACTTCGCCTCCTCGATGACCAATATCAACGCCTTCTACCCGCAGCGGTTGAAGGGCTGGGCGCTCGGCCTGAACGCCGGCGGCGGCAATATCGGCGTTCCGGTGATCCAGCTGATCGGCCTGCTTGTCATCGCGACGCTCGGCAACGGCTACGCCTCGCTGATCTGCGCGGTCTACCTGGTGCTCGTCGCGATCGCCGGCCTCGGCGCCGCCCTGTACATGGACAACCTGCCCAATCAGAAGGCCGATCTGTCCTACATGCTCACCGCGCTGAAGGTGCCACAGTCCTGGGCGATCGCGTTCCTCTACATCGGCACGTTCGGCTCGTTCATCGGCTACAGCTTCGCCTTCGGCCAGGTGCTGCAGATCAGCTTCAAGGCCGGCGGCGACACCGTCGCGCAGGCCACACTGCACGCGGCGCAGATCGCGTTCATCGGTCCGCTGCTCGGTTCGCTGGCCCGGCCCTACGGCGGAAAGCTCGCCGACCGGATCGGCGGCAGCCGAGTCACCATGTACGTGTTCGGGGCCATGATGGCGGCTGCGGTGCTGGTCGCGACGGCCAGCACCATGGCGGACCGTAACGGCGGCGTAGCGAGCGGCCCGGTGATGACCGCCCTCGTCGTCGGCTTCATCGCGCTGTTCGTGCTGTCGGGGATCGGTAACGGATCGGTCACCAAGATCATTCCGTCGGTGTTCGAGGCGAAGTCCAAGAGCCTGGACGGCACCACCGCCGCGCGGGCCGCGTGGTCGCAGAACACCTCCGGCGCGCTCATCGGTTTCGTCGGCGCCATCGGCGCGCTCGGCGGCGTCGCCATCAACCTCGTGCTGCGCTCCTCGTACGCCTCCACTACCTCGGCGACCACGGCGTTCTGGGTGTTCACGGCCTTCTACGTGGCCTGTGCGCTGGTGGTGTGGGCGGTCTTCCTGCGCCGCCCCGGTGCGCGCACCGTCCCGGCCGGCCCCGATGTCGTGGTGCAGGCGGAGGCGTTCGTACTCGACGCGGAGGCTGCCCGCTCGTCCCAGTCCGCCGGCTCGTCGACCCGCGCCTGACCTTCGATCCAGTCCAGGAGGACCAACAGATGAACCCCACAGTCGATCGCAAGACCGCGGTGGTCGTCGGCCACGGCATGGTCGGGCACCGGTTCGTCGAGGCGCTGCGCTCGCGTGACACCGAAGGCCGGTGGCAGGTCGTCATCCTCAGCGAGGAGCAGGTGCCCGCTTACGACCGGGTCGGTCTGTCGTCCTACGTCGGCACCTGGGACGCGAGCGCGCTCGCGCTGCCCGGCAACGAATACGCCGGGGACGACCTGGTCGAGCTGCGGCTCGGCCAGTGCGCCGAGTCGATCGACCGCGAGGCGCGCAAGGTGACCACGTCGGCGGGTGACACCCTCGCCTACGACGCGCTCGTGCTGGCCACCGGCTCCTACCCGTTCGTGCCGCCGGTGCCGGGCCACGACCACCCGCGGTGCTTCGTCTACCGGACCATCGAGGACCTGGACGGCATCCGCGCGGCCGCCGAAGCCGCCGGACCCGGAGCGTCGGGCGTCGTGGTGGGCGGCGGACTGCTCGGCCTGGAAGCCGCGAACGCGCTGCGACTGCTCGGGCTCACCCCGCACGTGGTCGAGTTCAACGACAGACTGATGCCCGCCCAGGTAGACGAGGGGGGCGGCGCCATCCTGGAGCGGCTGGTCACCGATCTCGGCCTGCACGTGCACACCGGTGTCGGCACCTCCTCGATCGAGGACGGCGACCAGGGTGTGCAGGTCACGCTGTCGGACGAGTCGGTGATCGAGGCCGGACTGGTGGTGTTCTCCGCCGGTGTCCGCCCGCGCGACCAGATCGCCCGCGACGCGGGCCTCGAGGTCGGCCCCCGCGGCGGCATCGTCACCGACCTCGGGCTGCAGACCTCCGATCCGAACATTTGGGCCATCGGCGAATGCGCCGCCGTGGAGGGCGTGTGCTATGGGCTGGTGGCGCCCGGGTACAGCACCGCCGAGATCGTCGCTGACCGACTGCTCGGCGGTGCGGGCGAATTCCCCGGCGCGGACATGTCGACAAAGCTCAAGCTGCTCGGCGTCGACGTGGCCAGCTTCGGCGACGCACACGGCAGCACCGAGGGTGCGCTCTCGGTCGTGCTGCACGACGCGGCCAAGGGCACCTACGCCAAACTCGTCGTTTCCGACGACGCGAAGATCCTGCTCGGCGGCATCCTGGTCGGCGACGCCTCCGCGTACTCGGCGCTGCGCCCGCTGGTCGGCCGTCCGCTGCCCGCAGAACCGGCCGCGCTGATCTCGCCCGCCGGCGCGGAGCTCGGTGCGGACGCGCTGCCGGACGACGCGCAGATCTGCTCCTGCAACAACGTGACGAAGGGCGCGATCTGCGGGGCGATCGCGGACGGTGCCTGCGACATTCCCGGCATCAAGAAGTGCACTACCGCCGGAACCTCCTGCGGCGGTTGCGTTCCCATGATCAAGAAGCTGCTCGAGCAAAGCGGCGTGGAGATGTCCAAGGCGCTGTGCGAGCACTTCGAGCAGTCTCGTGCCGAGCTGTTCCAGATCGTCCAGGTCACCGGCCTCCGCACCTTCTCGGCCCTGATCGCCAAGTACGGCAAGGGAACCGGCTGCGACATCTGCAAGCCGACCGTCGCCTCCATCCTCGCTTCCACCTCGAGCGACCACATCCTCGACGGTGAGCAGGCCGCGCTGCAGGACACCAACGACCACTTCCTGGCCAACCTGCAGAAGAACGGCACCTATTCGGTGGTGCCCCGGATGCCGGGCGGCGAGGTCACCGCCGAGCAGCTGATCACCATCGGCGAGGTGGCCAAGGAGTTCGGCCTGTATGTCAAGGTCACCGGCGGCCAGCGCATCGACCTGTTCGGCGCGCGCGTGGAGCAGCTTCCGCTGATCTGGAAGCGGCTGGTCGACGCGGGCATGGAATCCGGCCACGCGTACGGCAAGTCGCTGCGCACCGTGAAAAGCTGCGTCGGCTCCACCTGGTGCCGCTACGGCCAGCAGGATTCGGTCGGCATGGCCGTCCTGCTGGAGAAGCGCTACCGTGGCCTGCGCTCGCCGCACAAGCTGAAGCTGGCCGTCTCCGGCTGCGCGCGCGAATGCGCCGAGGCACGTGGCAAAGACGTCGGCGTGATCGCCACCGAGAACGGCTGGAACCTGTACGTCGGCGGCAACGGCGGACTCACCCCGAAGCACGCGGTACTGCTCGCGGGCGACCTCGACGACGAAACACTGATCAAGTACATCGACCGCTACCTGATGTTCTATATCCGCACCGCCGATCGCCTGCAGCGCACCGCGTCGTGGCAGGAGGCGCTAGAGGGCGGTATCGAATACCTCCAGCAGGTGATCTGCGAGGACAGCCTCGGCATCGCCGAGGATCTGGAGGTGGCGATGGCCCAGCATGTCGCGGGCTACCGCGACGAGTGGGCCGCGGTGCTGGAAGACGAACAGAAGCTGTCTCGCTTCGTCTCGTTCGTCAATGCTCCGGAGGAGTCCGATCCGACGATTTCCTTCGACGAAACCGGGGAGCGGAAGGCTCCCGTCCTGCTCGGACTTCCGGAAGTGCCCATCGCCACGCCGGGGAAATGACCGCTTAACCGCACGGAAACAGAACGTCGGTACGAATGAGTAAGGCGTTTGGAGGATGACACCGATGACCGTGATCGATACCCCTGGCATCGCCGCAGCAACCACCACTGGGTGGACGCAGGCATGCCGGCTCGACTACTTGATTCCCGGCCGCGGCGTTGCGGTGTTGCTGAAAGGCGGCCGACAGGCCGCGCTATTCCTGCTGAACGACGGCATGCTCTATGCCGTCGGCAATATCGACCCGATCGGGCGGGCCGCGGTCATGTCGCGCGGTATCGTCGGGGACCGCGTCGGCGTGCCCGTCGTGGCCTCGCCCTTGTTGAAGCAGGCGTTCTCCCTCGTCGACGGGCGCTGTCTGGACGACGAATCGGCGATGCTGCCGGTGTACGCGGTGCGCGTGGACGACGGCATCGTTTCGATTTCCAACGAGCCGGTGCCATCCGGGCTCGTCTCCTCGGATGGATGACGGCATGACAACACTTGACACGGGCGCCTGCCTGGCCGGGTTCACGGTCGGCATCACGGCCGCCAGACGGGCCGAAGAATTCGCCACGCTGCTCGAACGGCGAGGGGCGGGCACCGTGTCCGCACCGGCCATCCGGATCATCCCGCTGGCCGACGACACCGAGCTGGAGCGAGTCACCCGGCAGCTCGTCGCCGATCCACCCCAGATCACCGTGGCCACCACCGGCATCGGTTTCCGCGGGTGGATGGAGGCGGCCGAAGGCTGGGGACTGGCCGAGGATCTGCGCGGCACGCTCGGCGGCACCCGGATGCTCGCGCGCGGCCCGAAAGCGAAGGGTGCCATCCGCGCCGCTGAACTGCGCGAAGAATGGTCGCCCGCCTCGGAGTCCTCCGCGGAGGTGCTCGACCACCTGCTCGCCGAGGGCGTGGAGGGCGTCCGGATCGCGGTTCAGTTGCACGGCGCGACCACCGAGTGGGAGCCGGTACCCGACTTCTGTGAGGTATTGCGTTGCGCCGGTGCGGATGTCGTTCCGGTCCCGGTGTATCGCTGGGTTCCGCCGGACAACCGGGCGCCGATGGATCAGCTGATCGAGTCCATCGTCACTTCCAGCCTGGACTGCGTCACCTTCACCAGCGCGCCCGCGGTCGCGTCGATGCTGATGCGCGCCAAGGAGACCGGGCTGCTCGAAGGTCTGCTGTACGCGCTGCGCGGCCGGGTGCTGCCCGCATGCGTCGGCCCGATCACGGCGGCACCGCTGGAAGAGCTCGGGGTGCCCACCTCGATGCCGGGCCGGGCTCGGCTCGGTGCGCTGGCCCGCCACGTCGCCGAGGAACTACCGAGACGCGCCAACCGAATCCACGCCGCGGGTCACAACATCAGCGTGCGGGGCGCCTGCGTGGTGGTCGACGGTCAGGTGCGCCAGCTCGCACCCGCGCCGATGGCTTTGATGCGCTCGTTGGCCAGGCAGCCCGGCCGGGTCGTCTCCCGCGAGGACCTGCTCGCCGCGCTGCCCGGTGGTGGCGACGACACGCACGCTGTGGAGACCGCCATCGCCCGCCTCCGCGCCGGGCTCGGCACGCCGAAAGCGATTCAGACCGTGGTCAAACGCGGATACCGGCTCGCGCTGGACCCCGCGGAGTGCATCGACAACAACCCGCGGCCCCAGGCGACAGGAGGCCCGCAGGTGCCCGGTGTCGGAATTCCGACCCGGGCACCGCGGTACATCCAGGCTGCGGGGAGCTGGTGACCTCGCCCGCCCTGGTGCTGGTGGCCCACGGGACCCGAAGCACCAAGGGTGTGCAGATGATCGCGGCGCTCGCCGAAGCCGTGTCGAAGGAACTCGGTGCCGAAATTTCGGGGACAGGGCCCGAGGTCGGCGAAGCACCATGGGTACGTACGGCTTTCGTCGACGTGCTCGGCCCTTCGCCGTCGGAGGTGCTGCGTGACCTGGTGACACCCGCCGGGGAAGCCGTTCCCGCGGTGGTGGTTCCGGCGTTCCTGGCTTCCGGATACCACGTCTACCAGGACGTGCCACGCGAAGTGGACGAGAGCGCCCATCCCGCGGTGGCGGTCACGCTGGCAATGGGACCTGATCCGGCGCTGGCGCGGATCATGAAAATGCGCCTGCGCGCCGCGGGCTGGCAGCCGGGTGACGCGGTTGTCTTCGCCGCGGCGGGCTCCTCGGATGCCCGTGCCCGCCAGGATGTTCGGCGTGCGGCCGCGCTGCTGGCCGAACGCCTCGGCGCCCCGGCTCGCATCGGCTACGTCGCGACCGGTGCGCCCCGCCTACCGGAAGCGGTCGCCGACCTGCGTGCCTCGGGCGCGCGCCGGGTGTTCATCGCCTCGTACCTGCTGGCACACGGGCTGTTTCAGCAGCGTCTGCTCGAAGCGGGCGCTGACGGCGTCGCCGAACCCATCGGCGTGCACCCGGCTGTCGTCCGGCTCATCGCCGAACGCTACCGGGCCGCCACGCGCGAGATCGTCCGGGCACGCGCCCACTGAGTTCGCAAATCCGGTCTGTCCTGGCAGATGGTCACGTGGGCGCGGCGGTCTCCGCGCCGCGAGCGGCCACAGTCCAGGAGGCGCGGGTGTTCAGCGTCGACGCGTCGCTGCTACTGGCGCTCCGGTAGGCATCGCCGATCGCGGCGAGTTCCTGTTCGGACAGCACGTCTTCGATCCGGGCGAATCCGCTCGGGGCCCGCTGCGCCACCGTGCGCAAGATGCGCTCCGGCCCCAATTCCCGGTTGGCCAGCACGATCGCGTTGACCGTCTCCCGCCGCGCACGTTCGTAGCCGGCCAGCGCGGTCGTCGTGTCCGGCGCGGTCGCCAGATGATATGCCAGCACCCGCGCGTCCAGGATCGCCTGTGATCCGCCGTTCGACCCGATCGGATACATCGGATGTGCCGCGTCGCCGGCCAAGGTGACCCGTCCGGTGCCCCAATACGCCAGCGGATCCCGGTCCACCATCGGATATTCCAAGATCGAATCCGCGCCCCGGATCAGCTCCGGCACGTCCAGCCAGTCGAACTGCCAGTCGGCGAAGTGCGGCAGCACATCGTCGAGCCGACCCCGCGCGGTCCAGTCCGCGGCGAATCCCTCATCGGGCCGACGGACCTCCGCCACCCAATTGATGGTCACCAGACCGTCGATCGTCGGAGAAATCGGGTACGCGACGAACTTCGCCACCGTATTGCAGCCGGCCATGATCATGGTCCGACCATTGAGGAACGGCCGGCGTATCGCGGTACCCCGCCACATCCGGATACCGGAGCCGATCGGCGGGCCCTCGCCGGGATGCAGGTGAGCGCGGACCACCGAGTGCAGGCCTTCCGCGCCGATCAGCGCGTCGCCATCCCACGATCCCGGCCTGCCGGTACGGCGGTCGATCAAGTGCACCCGCACCCCGTCCCCGGTGTCGGCGAAGTGGCTGAGCGCGAGGCCGGTCCGGATCGCGTCGACGCCGAGCCGCTCGGTCACCGCACGCAAGAGCATCAGCTGCAATTCACCGCGGTGAATGGAGTACTGCGGCCATTGGTAACCCGCCGAGGCTCCTCTCGGCTCGCACCAGATCTGGTTGCCGAACCGGTCGTAATGAATCATCTCGGCGGTGGGCACGCCGAGTGCGGCCAACTCGTCGCCGAAACCGAGCTCGGTCAGTTCACGCACAGCATGCGGGAGCAGGTTGATGCCGACGCCCGCGGTGGTGAGTTCCCGCGCCTTCTCCACCACAACGCATTCGATGCCGGCGGCGTGCAGGCTGAGCGCGGTGGTCAGCCCCGCGATCCCGGCGCCGGCGATCAACACGCCTGCGCCGGTCCCGCTCATCACAGCAGTACCTCCGGCAGGTATCGCTCGCGCACGAACGCGACGGGGCTG
The DNA here is from genome assembly GCF_052114905.1 of Nocardia sp. 2TAF39. Classification (NCBI taxonomy): domain Bacteria; kingdom Bacillati; phylum Actinomycetota; class Actinomycetes; order Mycobacteriales; family Nocardiaceae; genus Nocardia; species Nocardia sp. 2TAF39. The sequence goes on along the minus strand of NZ_JBFRFQ010000015.1, from coordinate 70,929 downwards.
CCCCCCACATCCAGCCGGGCGGTGATGTCGAACAGCGGGCTGTCGGGCTGGTCGCCGGATCCGCGTACCACGCTGAGCGTGTGCCGCTTGGGATGCAACGGAGCAAGCAGTATTCCCAACGGCAGGTCGCCGTCCCGTAGCGCGAGTGCCGTACGGTACGGCACCCGGCCGAGCACGACGGTGGCCGTCGCCTCGGAAAGCACGCGATTACGGTTGTCCAGTAAGCGTATTTCCCGCCGCTGCACCGGTTCCGGCCGCCATAGATCAAGATCGGCGAACTCGGTGCTGGAAAGCCGGTCATCGTGCCGGTTCACCACCTCCAGCAGCACCGGACCACCAGTCCAGGCCGCGAGCGTCCTGGTTGCGCTATCACTCGCCCGCAGCAGCCTGATCAGCCGCTCGGAATCCGAGTGGATCGCCCGTTCGGTCACCGCGACATGATGGGCAGGAACGGACTCTGCCGAGCCGTTAAACGACATGAGCGCTCCACGGGGAAATCATTGGTAGCTGAATGGGCAGGAACGCTGCGCCCCCCGGCCAGGATCGACATCGCTCGAAAGATATTGTAACCATTGATTTTTGCTGCTTGCGGTTCGAGCGGTGTGGCGGCTTGATCGTGGAGCCGACTACTGGTGTACTTGCAAGTTTTCGATGCTGTGCCGACAGTGGAGCAGTTGCTCGTCGCATCGGCCCACGGGGCCGGTCGATTCTCGGGATAAAAGCCCAGATGAAGGCCGAATCGTCGAGCTGGAGCGGCGCTTGGGTCAGAACTCGACGAGAATGTCTATGCTGCGGTTGGGGGACCGGTTGCAGCGCAGTCTTTTTCAGTCATCGGCATGCACGGCGATGTGACTGTGGGACATGTCACTTGGCTTCCGTGCCGATGGTGAAGACCGCACCGATCCAGTTCGGGCGGCGTCTGTGGGCGTTGGTGACGGCGTTCGGCGCCGATTCGGTCCGGGCGACCTCGTGTTCGCTGCGGATACCCCGGGCACGTCACGGTCGGTGTCGGGAAGCCGCTGTTCGTTCCGGCTCCGGGGGAGCGGGCGAACGTGTGAACGACGCGCGGTAGCTGCTCGGCGGCACGCCGACGTGGCGGATCATGTGTTGGCGCAGCGATTCCGCCGAGCCGATGCCGCTGTGCCGTGCCACCTGATCCATCGGCAGCGAGGTGGATTCCAGCAGCTCCCGTGCACGCTGGAGGCGTTGGTGCAGTAGCCATTTCTGCGGACTGAGGCCGGTCTCCTCATGAAAGCGGCGGGTCAGCGTGCGGACGCTGGTCCGAGCATGTCGGGCCAGGTCCTCCAGCGACAGGGGAGTGTCCAGCCGTTCCAACGCCCAGTTGCGGGTGGCCGCCAGCGTCAGCCCGTTCTCCGGAGGCAATGGGGCGTCCACGAATTGGGCCTGCCCGCCGGGCCGCACGGGGGTCACGACGGCGGCGCGGGCGGCCGCGTTCGCGACCGTCGCACCGTAGTCGGTGCGAATCAAGTGCAGGCACAGGTCGATTCCGGCCGCCGCGCCCGCGGCGGTCGTGACCGGGCCGTCCGTGATGAACAGCGCGTCGGTGCGCACCGACACGTCCGGGAACATCGCGGCCAATTCGTCGGCCAGGCCCCAGTGCGTGGTTGCGGTGCGGCCGGACAGCAAGCCCGCCTGGGCCAAGACGAAGGCGCCGCTACAGATCGACGTGACGCGCTTGCCGTCGTCGAAGGCGCGGCGCAACGCGGCCAGCGTGGCGTCGTCGGCGCTGCCGCGGCTGCCGGTGCTCGGCACGATGACGGTATCCGCCTCGTCCATGGCGTCGAGCCCGTGTGAAACCACGACGTCGAATCCGCCGATTCCCGCGGACAGCACGCCGGGCACGGCGGTGCACACCACGATGCGGTAGCCGGGTGCGTCGCCCACCACCGCCGCGCCGAGTAGCGACGCGGGCATGGCCAGGTCGAATGCCTTCACCGGAGGTACCGCGACGACGGCGACAGTGTGCATGGCCTGATCCTTGGGATAGTTGGCAATTCGGCCACTAGCCTACCCGGAGGCCCGGCGGCAGGCTGAATGCACGCGATCGGCGAACGGTGATGTTGTCAGCGATCGCGCCTATACCGTTGTTGCAGAAGGGAATTCACATGCGAACGCACGTCATCGTCGGCCGGGGCGGCACCGCGTCGGCCACCGCGACGCTGCTGGTCGAGTCCGGCGACCGGGTGCGGATGGTCAGCCGCAGCGGTGCAGGCCCCGAGCACCCGAACATCGAGCGGGTCGCGCTGGACGGGCTGGACACGACGTCGCTGACCGCGCTCGCCGAGCACGCCGACACCGTGTTCAACATGGCCATGCCCGCCTACCACACCTGGCCCGAACAGGTTCCGCCGTTGTTCGGGTCCATCCGCACGGCGGCGGAACAATCCGGCGCGAACTTGGTGATGCTGGGCAACCTGTACGGCTACGGCCCCGCCGACGGCCCGCTGACCGAGCAGTCGCCGCTGGCGGCCACCGGTCCGAAGGGCCTGGTGCGGGCCAGGATGTGGCGGGAGGCCGAGGAGGCGCACCTGGCCGGGCGGCTGCGCGCCACCGAGGTGCGGGCGGGACAATTCATCGGCCCCGGCGCGTTCTCGTTGTTCACGCTGCTCGCCCAGCCGAAAATCCGGGCCGGGCAGCTCGCGCTGCTGCCCCAGGCTCTCGATTCACCACACGCCTACACCGCGATCGGCGACGCCGCCGCGGCCCTGGTCGCGGTGGCCCGCGACGAGCGCGCCTGGGGTCGGGCCTGGCACGCACCGACCATCACCGCGACGGCGCGTGAGCTGGCCGAGATGTTCGCCGAGGCCACAGGCGCGCCTGCGCCGCGATTGGCGGTGATGACCGATCGCGAGCTGACGATCCTCGGGCTCGCCGACCCGTTCTGGGCCGAATTGTTCGAGACCCAGCACATGTCGCATGCGACGTTCACCGTCGATGACGCGGACATCCGGGAGACGTTCGGCCTGAAGGCGTCCGATCCGGACGAGGTGTTCGCGGAGGTGGTGCGCGCGTCCTGATGCGGCGCATACAGCGGATGCCCGCGCACCGGCGACCCGGCTGCCCAGGCTCCGGTCAGGGGCGTAGCTCGCGGTGTTCGGCGCGAACGCGCCGCGGTGGGCGTTGAGCCGCGAATCTGTCGTACCCGGGGCGGACAATCCCGGTATGGCATACGACGAGGAATTGGCCGAGCGGATCCGCGAACTGATCGTGCCCGGGCCCGAGTTCACCGAGCAGCAGATGTTCGGCGGCCTGGCATTCCTGATCGGCGGGAACATGGCGGTGGCGGCCAGCGGTAAAGGTGGCTTGATGGTCCGGGTTGACCCGGACGAGGGCGAGCGGCTGGTGGGGGACTCGGTCGAGCCCATGGTCATGGGCGGTCGTGAGATGGTCGGCTGGCTCCGGGTCGCCCCGGAGGCGGCCGACGACGACGAGGTGCTGCGGGAATGGGTCGAGCGCGGCGTCGCCTACGCCCGGACCCTCCCACCTAGGAAGAAGTAGCTCGGATCAGGGCCGGACCTGGCGGCGGAAGGTCACCCGATCGAACTCGCGGCCGTACTCGTCCACCGCGACCACGTCCATCTCGCTGGCGAAGATGCCGGGGCGAACATCGACACGCAGGAACGAGTAGTTCCGGAACCGGACCCGTGACCACGGTGCGGCCTCCTCCTGCTTGCCGCCGCCGGGCGTCCAGACGTAGCTGTTCGGCACCGTGGTGTCCGGTAGCTCATTGCCGCGGAAGGACTCTCGCGAATCCGGCTGGAAGTCGTAGCGCGGACGCCCGCCCCCGCCGACGGTGTAGTAGACGGTCCCGTCGGTCTCCGGGTAGACGATCGAGCTGTCGCCCGCGACCTTCGTCGCGCTGCCGCCGCGGATCGGATCGGTGCGCTCGTAGACGTGGTTGTGTCCCTGCAGCACCAGGTCGACCTGGTAGCGGTCGAACAGCTCCACCCAGGCGTCGCGCACGCCGCCGTCGCTGGCGTGCGCCTCGGTGGTCGAGTACGCGCAGTGGTGGAAGAAGCAGACGATGAAATCGATGTCGCGGTCGGCGCGGTAGGCGGCTAGCGTGCGCTGCACCCAACTCGTCTGCGCACCATCGGAATAGCCGGAGTTGGCACGGATCTCGTAGGAGACGTCGTTGGCGTCCAGCGAGAGCACCGCGACGTTGCCGTAGGTGAACGAGTACGCAGAGGGACAGCCCGCCGGGCCGTTGCCGGGGAAATCGAGCCGCGCCAGATGCCCTCCGTAGCCGAGTTTTCCGTAGGTCGCCTCCATGTCGTGGTTGCCGGTGGCGAACAGCCACGGCGTCTGCGCGGCGCTGACCTCGATGGCACCGAAGTAGACATCCCACACGTAGGGGTTGTACCTGTCGAACGCGCTAGCCGGTTGCGCCCCGTGCGCGACGAATTGACCAGGCTTGCCCCAGCCGGTGGGGTCGGCGTAGGCGATGTCGCCGGCCAGGATATGGAAATCCGGTCGGGCCGCGGCGATCTGGCGCAGCACGTTGCTCGCATGCGGTGCGGCCGGATCGTTGTCGACCTTGTAGTACTTGTCGTCGTATTCGCCGGGCGCGACGCCGTCCGGCAGCGCCGGGGTACCGTCGGTGCCCTGGTCGCCCATCATGGTGAAGCGGAACGGCAGGACCCCGGCTCGTCCGGTGGGCATCGCGGGCGCGGCGGTGCGGATGTCGCCGACGAATCCGTCGGAGGTCCGCCAGCGGTAGAAGTGCGGTACCCGGCCGGGTAGGCCCTCCACCGGAGCATGGACGTAGAACTGTTCCGCGGCGAGGACCCCGCCGTCGGCGGTGGGCACCTGGGTGAGCAGATCGCGCACTTCGGCCTCGACCGTCGCGCCCAGCGCCGGCGTGGGGCCGTGGTCGAGGTACACCGTGGCGCCCGCCGGACGCCGCGACAGCTGGCCCGAGAATCGCAGTTGGCTCGCGGCATCGGGCCCGTATCCGACGTGTCGTCCGCCCACCGCGAGTTGGGCCTCCTCGGCATAGGCGCGCCGGCCGAACGGCGAGACGCCGACTGCGGCGACGGCCGCGGCCGCCGCGGCGCCACGCAGGATATTGCGCCGGGACACCGGATGGCGGCGCAGGTAGGCGCGGTGCCATTCGTGTTGTTCCGTCATGGTCATATCGGCGGCGAGACGGTCAGGAATTCCGGTGTCCGGAATGTCGCCTGCTGGATTCAGCGGAGTGGACGGCATACCGCTGATGTTGTACGGACCGCGCATTCTGGGCAACTCGACATCGCACCGTGTGCGGGAACAGTGGATGAACGTTGTCCGCCCACGTTCACGATCGCGGGCGTGATCCGGACAATCCCCGCAAACGGGGAGCATTGCCAGGTGTCGGGCCAATTTCTCGCTCGCATAACGGGTCCGGTGTGGCGCCGCCGTGGCTAGGCTGCGCTGATGGCGACCTTCACCCGCACCGCGTTCACGGCGATCGTGCTCGTCGGCGCACTGGCGGGGGCGGCGACCGCGCACGCGACGCCCGGCGTCGACATCACCGCGGTCACCCTCGGTCAGGCGCAGATTCCGGCCGGACTGCTGCCCTTCGTCGCGGGCACCGATCTCGTCGTCCGCGAAATCACCATCGGCCCCGGCGGTTCCACCGGCTGGCATTACCACGACGGCCCCGTCTTCGGCTTCGTCCGCGCGGGCACGCTCACCCATCCCGGACCCGACTGCGACGATCCCGTCTACCGCACGGGCGATTTCATCTACGAGCCCGCCGGCGAATGGAACGTCCACATCGGCCGCAACCTGGGCACCGAACCACTGATTCTCGACGTGGTCTATGCCCCACCCCTCGGTGAGCCGCTGTTCGTGGATGCCCCGGCGCCGTCCTGCGCATAGCTCGAGTTCGCACACGATTCACCGCCGCGAAAACCAAGCGCGGGTCGGTGCACTGGTTCGCGGCCAGGCGGCCATGCCCTGTGATCATGTGGATGCGTGGCCGTCCGAAGCGGCCGCCGACTCGCTCTTTTTTCTAGCTTATTAGGATGCTAGCATTCTTGGGTGGGCGACGAGGAAGTCAAGCAGTTCAACGTGTACCTGCCGATCGGGCTGATCAAGCAGGTGAAGCATCACGCCATCGAGTCGGGCACATCACTCTCGGCGTTGGTCGCCGAGGCGTTGCGTTCATACCTCGCCGAACCACACGACCAGCAGCGATCGTCCGACAAGGAGACCTGACATGACGACCCACGGCATCGAGGGCGTATTCGTGGAAACCCATAACTGGGGCAAGGCGGCCAAATTCTTCCAAGAGCTCGGCTTCGAACTGGATTTCGCGACCGACCATGGCTCCGGCATGCTTCGCAACGGCGACGGCCCGTACGTCTTCGTCGCCGAGATTCCCGAGCACCGCGAACCGCAGGTGCAACTGGTGCTGACGGTGGCCGACGCGGATGGCTTCCAGCCCGGCCCCGCGGTCGACGTGGTCACGCCTTTCGAAGAAACCCATTACGGGACAAAAGAAATGACCGTCCGCGACCCTGACGGGCGGATCTGGAGCCTCCAGTCGGGCAACTGAACCAGCCTCCGAGACGGCATCGAACACAGACGATCGAACACAGACGAAGGAGATTCATCATGCCGGTCGAGCAGACCGCGGCACCGGAGAGCACAGCTCTGCGGGTGGCCCTGTGGCGGGCCTTGCACGTCCAGATCGACCCGCACCCGCACGTGCTCGCCGACGAGATCGGCCTGCGGCTGGCGGCTCCGGGAGACGACTGGCGTGAACGTCCCGACATGGCCCCGCTGACGACCAGTCGTTCGAGGGCCACCGTCGTCGCCCGTGCCCGCTTCATCGAAGATCTCGTCGTGCGGGAGGTGGGCCGCGGCGTCGACCAGTACGTCATCCTCGGGGCAGGTCTGGACACCTTCGCCCAGCGGCGACCGGAAATCGCCTCCCACTTGACGGTTTTCGAGGTCGATCAGCCCGGACCGCAGGAATGGAAGCGCCGACGCCTGCTCGAGCTCGGCTACGGACTTCCGGAGTGGCTCCGACTGGTGCCGGTCGACTTCGAGGCGGGATGGTGGGACCGATTGGTCGAGGCGGGGTTCGATCCGGAACGACCCGCGGTGGTGGTCTCCACCGGCGTCTCCATGTATCTGACAAAGGACGCGACCGCCGGCACGCTACGCCACCTCGCCGCGCTGGCACCTGGCTCCGCGCTGGCCATGACGTTCATCGTGCCATTCGAGCTCGTCGAACCGGATGAGCGGCCCCAACGCGAGCGGACCGAGTACGCTGCGCGCGCAGCGGGCACGCCGTTCATCAGCTTCTTCACCCCGTCGGAGATCGCCGCCTCGGCCCGGGAAGCCGGTTTCGCCGCCACCGAGCACGTGTCGGCCGCCGAACTCACCCGGCGCTACTTCGCTGACCGCGCTGATGGACTACGCCCCTCGACTTCGGAGGAGCTGCTCGTGGCGACCACCTGATGGTTGTGCTTCATGATCACCGGCACAGGGGGAGGGCCCTCTCGCGAAATGCCGCAGCCACGCGCCGTAAATTTCAGGTGTGGGTGCTGGGAGGATGGGGCTGGAAAATATCTCGAGAAAGTTCGAGAGTTATGTCGAATGGGTGGGGGTGGCTCCGACCAAAGGGTGACAGCGGGTCCTACACGACAAGGGAGCACATCATGTCGGTCAACACTTTCTTCTGGTTCGAGAACGGTGCCGAGGAAGCCGCCAACTTCTACGCCTCGGTGATTCCGAATTCGCGGGTGGTCGATATCTCCCGCAACGCCGATGGCTCGGCGTTCATCGTCTCGCTCGACTTGGACGGCCAAGCGATCACGATCATGAACGGCGGGCCGGACCACCCGCTCACCGACGCGGCGTCGTTGCAGGTCGTCGTGGACACCCAGGACGAGGTTGATCGCTTGTGGGATGCCCTCTCCGAGGGGGGCCTGCCGGGGCCTTGCGGTTGGCTCACCGACCGCTACGGTCTGTTCTGGCAGGTGGTGCCCTCCGCGCTGCTGGAACTGATGCGCGGGGACGATCCCGCCAAAACCATCGCCGTCGGCACCGCCCTGCGCTCGATGTCCAAGCTCGACGTCAAGGTCCTGCAGGACGCCTACGACAACGCCTGACATGGCCGGAGACCCGCCCTCCGCTCGGGCGGGTCTTCGCGTGCGCGACAGCGTCGTCGGTGACAGCGTTCCGGCGTCACCGCATGGACGAGCGCGGACTTGTCCGGCCTCGCCGACGCCACACATATTCGAACAGTCTCAGTATTTCGCCATCAGGTAGGAGCCGACGATGATCATGGCGCACGCGGCGACTCGTCGGGAATTGATGCGGCGCCGCGGGAAACCCATCACTCCGTAATGGTCCATCGCCGCCGCGAGAAACATCTGGCCCGCGATGATCAAGGCGTTGAACGTTCCGATTCCGACGCTGGAAGCGACGGTGATCATCGCGAAGATCGCCGCACCGCCGGTGAGGCCGCCGACGGGCGCCCATTTGGGCATCGCCGCGAGGTCGGCACGGGTCGGCCACTCCCGACGGCGCGAAATGAGAAGCCAGACAACGAGAATCACGCCAACACCGGTGAGGGCCACGGCATAGGAGATCACCCCGCACAACCACACGTTCTTCAGTGCCAGCTTCAGCGTGTTCTGGCACCCGGCCTCTACGGACCGCAACGCGCCGCCGACCAGCATGAACACGAAGATCAGGACCATCGCCCAGCGCGGGAGCGTCATCCGTGTCTCGGTGGTGGTGGTCGTCGTCATCGGGAGACCCTTTCGGCCGGCTCAGTGGTGCGCGGGGCAGGTTCTTGCTTTGTCGAGTCGCTGGCCATCAGGTAGACCGCCGCCGTGATCAAACCGGCGGCCAGTAGTCGGGGTGGGGTCATTTCCCTGGTGGCGAACCCCATGAGGCCAAGGTCGTCCATCACCAGCGCGACCAGCATCTCGCTCACGATGACGACCGCGTTGAAGGTTGCCACGCCGACGTACTTGGCGACGGTGATCATGCCGACCACCGCCACACCGCCGATCAGGCCGCCGAACGGCGCCCACCACGGCATGTGCCGCACATCCTCGAGGGTCGGCAACGGCGAGTCCGAGACCACTCTCGATACCGCCAGGAAAATCAAAAATCCGGCCAGTGCAACGGCATACGAGAACACCGCGCACAGCCACGTGTTCTGCACATAGGTCTTCTGAGTGTTCTGGCATCCGACCTCGATGGACCGCAGCCCACCGGATACGAGGATGAACAGAAATACAAGCCCAAGGCTGACGACGGCCACGGCGAGACGTCCTTCGGTTCAGGGAGTAAACGCCATCACGAACCCAGCGATGCGGCTCAACCGGCCCCCGGCAGGAGGAACCACGTCTCCGTCTGCTAGCGACACCATCTGGTGTGACCTGCGTAACGTACCGTTAAATAACGGCACCGTCAATAGCGGTAGATGACTGCGGCAATGTCAGCCATGGACGAATTCTGCTGTCTCCTAGACCCTCTCGGGTCACCGGGGTCCTGCGGCACGCCTACGACAACGCCTGACACACACGAAGACGCCGCCCTCGATATCCGGGCGCGACTTCGCATGCCGCGGCAGCGTCGTCAGCGCCAGCGCTCGGGTGTCACCGGCGCGTCCCACGCGCGGGCGTAGCGGCGCTTGTCGGGCGCGTCGAACGCCTTGCTGCGGTAGACCACATAGGGCCGCACCAGATATCCGACAGGCGCGCTGAACATGTGCACCAACCGGGTATAGGGCCAGAAGCCGATCAACGCGAGAACGATCAGGCCGTGTGCCTGGAAGGTCCACGGGGTGTCCACCATGAGCTCGGGCTCGGGGCCGAGCGTGAACAGGCTGCGGAACCAGGGGGAGACCGTCTCCCGGTAGTTGTAGGTGCCCCAGAGCAGGTTGCTGCCCCAGGTGTTGAGCAGGCCGGTGACCAGTGCCGTGGCCAGCAGGACGTACATCAGCCGGTCGTTGCGGGTAGTGGCCTTGCGGACGGCGGGAACGGTGATCCGCCGGTAGACCAGGATGGCGACACCCGCGAGCACGGCGAGACCGGCCACCGAGCCCGCCGAGACCGCGATCAGGTGATAGGCGTGCTCGGAGATGCCGACCGCGGCGGTCCACGACTCCGGGATCAGCACGCCGAGCACGTGCCCGCCGATCACGCCGAGCATGCCGAAGTGGAACAGCGGGCTGCCCAGGCGCAGCAGGTGGCTCTCGTAGATCTGGGAGGACCGGGTGGTCCAGCCGAATTGATCGTTGCGGTAGCGCCACAGGTGGCCGAGCACGAACGAGGTGAACGCGATATACGGCAGGATCAGCCACAGCGCGGTCGGCAGATGCGGCGTCGCGTTCATCGTCGGCCTTCCGATCCGTCGAACAGGGAGGGGTCCATCGCGAAGGGTTCCAACCCGACCTCTTCCTCGGGCGGGCCCTGCGCGGCGAGTTCGGCGATGCGCCGACGGTCGGCGGTGGTCGGCGGCGGCAGTGTCGCCCCGACCGCGGCGAGCACACCGGCGTACGGAGAGCCGTTGTCGGACAGTGAAAGCCGCAGCAGCTCCAGCACGGGAACGTGCTCGCCGAGCAGCCGCTCACCGCCGATCGGGTCGACGGTGGCGGCGAACTCCAGCAGTACCGGCAGATGGTCGGGCAGCTCTTCGTCGCCGAGTTCGACACCGGCGTGCCGATAGGCGTGTTTGAACCGCAGCAGCGCCATGCCGCGCTTGCGGGTGTCGCCGTAGGCGTAGAAGGTCAGGTGCAGGCTGGCGCGACGGCGCATATCGAAGGTCTCGACGTAGGAGGCCGCCAGCTCCAACGGCGCCGTCACCCGAAGGTACTCGAGGAAACCGCTCAAGTGCTCGCGAATCGCATCCGGCAATCCGGTTGCGGCAGTGGTCAACTGGTCGACCATGGCCAGCGTCTGCTCGGTCGGGTAGTCCAGCAGCAGCGCGGCGATCCGCCACACCAGCTGGCGGTCGCGTTGGGCGAGTTGCACCGCGGATTCGGGGCGGCGGCGCAACTTCAGCAGGCTCATCGCTCTGCTCCGCCCGGCGCCGAGATCGGCCCACCGGTCATGGCGCCGTTACTGCCCACGTCCATTCCGTTGCTGCCCACGTCCATTCCGTTGCTGTCGCCGTTCGCGGAGTCGTTGACGTGCGCTCTGTCGCTCCCGCCGTTCGCGTACCCACCGGTGCCCTGGCCGTTCCTAGTGTCGTTCGCGTGTGCGCCGTCGTTCGTGCCGTTCGTGGTGCCGTTGGCAGGCACCAGCCCCACGGTGCTCTTGCCATCCCAGTTCAGCAGGTTGACCCGGGACGACTTCTCCTGCGGCGCGGCGCCGTTGGTGTCGGTGAGGTGGAATTTGTCCACCATCTGGTCGAATGCTGTCATGCCCGGACCGCCGTCGGTGTCCAGGCTGCACCCGGTGGCGAGTGAATCCAGTTCGTGCGCACGGGCTCCCGCGCCGGTCGGGATGATGTAGCGATGCTCGTACTTGGCGATGGCCAGCAGGCGGTACATCGCCTCGATCTGTTCGGGTTCGAGGCGTACCGACGGCGCGATGGCGGGATCGGGCTCCTCGCCGAGATTCACCGACCGCATGAACGACCGCATCGCCGCCAGGCGCTGCAGCGCCGCGCGCACCGGCCCGACATCACCCGCGGTGAACAGTTCGGCCAGGTATTCCACCGGGATGCGCAGCGCGTCGATGGCGCCGAACAGGTTCGACACGTTCTCGCCGTCGTGCCCGGTCCCGGCGAGCACGTCGACCACCGGTGACAGCGGCGGCACATACCAGACCATCGGCATGGTGCGGTACTCCGGGTGCAGCGGCAGCGCGATCTGGTAGTCCACGATCAGTTTGTAGACCGGCGAATCCTGCGCTGCCTGAATCCACTCCGGGGAGATCCCGGCGCGTTCGGCCTCGGCGACCACCCGCGGGTCGTGCGGGTTGAGGAACACTGCGAGCTGCGCCGGATAGAGGTCGGTGTCGTCGGTGACCGACGCGGCCTCCGATACGGCGTCGGCGTCGTAAAGCAGCACGCCGATGTAGCGCAGCCGCCCGACACAGGTCTCCGAGCACACCGTCGGCATGCCGACTTCCACCCGCGGGTAGCAGAAAGTGCACTTTTCCGCCTTGCCCGTTTTGTGGTTGAAGTAGATCTTCTTGTACGGGCAGCCCGACACGCACTGTCGCCAGCCGCGGCACTTGTCCTGGTCCACCAGGACGATGCCGTCTTCGGCGCGCTTGTAGATCGCGCCGGACGGGCACGACGCCGCACACGACGGGTTGAGGCAATGCTCGCAGATGCGCGGTAGGTAGAACATGAAGGTCTGTTCGAACTCCAGCTTCACCTGATCGGACAGCTTCGCCAGCAGCGGGTCCTTACCGACCTGCTCGGGACCGGAGCCCAGGTCGTCGTCCCAGTTCGCGCCCCAGGTGATATTCGTATCCGCGCCGGTGATCAGCGATTTGGGGCGGGCGACGGGCGTGGTGTCCATCGGCGGCGAGGACAGCAGGTTGTCGTAGTCGTAGCTCCACGGCTCGTAGTAGTCCGCCACCGTGGGCAGGTCCGGATTGGCGAAGAGGTTGAGCAGCCGCTTGACTCGGGAGCCGGACTTCAGGGTGAGCTTGCCACGCTTGTTCAGCGTCCAGCCGCCCTTCCACTTCTCCTGATCCTGGTAGCGGCGCGGATAGCCCTGCCCGGGACGGGTTTCCACATTGTTGAACCAGACGTACTCGGTGCCGCCGCGGTTGGTCCACGCCTGCTTGCAAGTGACGCTGCAGGTGTGGCAGCCGATGCACTTGTCCAGGTTCATCACCATGGCCAGCTGTGCCATGACTCGCATGTCAGTACTCCACTTCTTGCGAGCGTTTGCGGATCGTGGTGACCTCGTCGCGCTGATTTCCGGTGGGGCCGTGGTAGTTCAGCGCGAAGGATTGCTGCGCGTAGCCGCCGATGAGATGCGAGGGTTTGATCATGATGCGGGTGAGCGCGTTGTGGATGCCGCCGCGTTTGCCGCGGCCCTTGGTGTCCTCGCCGATGCCTTCGATGCGCGGCACGTCCACCGCCCGGTCCTGGGCGTGGTACATGAACACCGTGCCCTCCGGCATCCGATGGCTGACGATGGCGCGGGCGACCACGATGCCGTTGCGGTTGATCGCCTCGATCCAATCGTTGTCGGCGACACCGATCTTCGCGGCGTCCCGGTCGGACATCCAGATCGTCTGTCCGCCGCGGGAGAGCGTCAGCATGTGCAGGTTGTCCTGGTAGGCGGAGTGAATCGACCATTTCGAGTGCGGTGTCAGGTAGCGCACGGTGACGCCCCGGTCGTCGACCGCGCCGATGGACGGCTCGCGGAACAACGCCGTCATGTCCAGCGGAGGGCGGAAGATCGGCAGCTGCTCGCCGAGTTCGATCATCCAGTCGTGGTCGAGGTAGAAGTGCTGGCGCCCGGTCAGCGTGTGCCACGGCTTGAGGCGCTCGGTGTTGATGGTGAACGGCGAGTACCTGCGGCCGCCGGTTTCGCTGCCCGACCACTCCGGGGAGGTGATCACCGGTACCGGGCGAGCCTGGGTGTCGGCGAACGAGATCCGCTTGCCTTCGTGCTCGGCGGCCAAGTCGGCCAGCTCGGTGCCGGTGCGGCGCTCCAGCGCGTGGAAGCCCTCCACGGCGAGTCTGCCATTGGTGGTGCCCGAGAGCGCGAGAATGGCCTCGGCCGCGTGCGTGTCCTTGGCCAGCGACGGACGCCCTTGCGCCACACCGGAAACCACGGTGCCGTTCATTCCGGCGAGATACTCGACCTCGTGGTCGGGATAGGTGGTGACTCCCTTGGTGGTGACGCCGAGCGTATCGATCAGCGGCCCGAGCGCGGCCATCTTCTCGGCCAGCTTCGGGTAGTCGCGTTCGACGACCACCAGCTTCGGCATGGTCTTGCCCGGGATCGGTTCGCACTCACCGGCCTTCCAGTCCAGCACCCGGCCACCCGCCTGCGCGGTCGCGTCCGGCGAATCGTGCTGCAGCGGCACGGCCACCAGATCCTTGCGCGTGCCCAGGTGCTTTTCGGCCATCCAGGAGAAGCCACGCGCGATCCGGTGGAAGGCATCGAAGTCGGTCTTCGCCTCCCAGGGCGGTGAGATGGCCGGGGAGAAGGCGTGCACGAACGGGTGCATGTCGGTGGAGGAGAGGTCGTGTTTCTCGTACCAGGTGGCCGCGGGCAGCACGATGTCGGAGAACAGCGTGGTGCTGGTCATCCGGAAGTCCAGTGACAGCAGCAGATCCAGTTTGCCGGTGGCGGCGGTCTCGCGCCAGGTCAGCTCCTGCGGTCGTATGCCGGTGGCGTCGGTGGCCTGCAGGTTGGAATCGGCACCGAGCAGGTGGCGTTGGAAGTACTCGTTGCCCTTGCCGGAGGAGCCGAGCAGGTTTGCCCGCCACACGGTCAGGCAGCGCGGGAAGTTCTCCGGTGCGTCCGGGTCCTCGCAGGCGAACCGCAGATCTCCGGACTTCAGCCCGTTCACCACGTGCTCCGGCGCGGTCTTGCCCGCGGCCTCGGCTTCGTCCACGAGGTCGAGGGGATTACGGTCGAACGTCGGGTAGCTCGGCATCCAGCCGAGCCGGGTCGCCAGGGCGATATTGTCGGCCGCGGTGCGCCCGGCGAACTTCCCCGTGCCCAGCGGTGAGGCGAACGCCTGGGCGGTGAATGGGTCGTAGCGCCACTGATCATTGGTCAGATACCAGAACACCGTGCCCTGCATCTGCCGCGGCGGACGCTGCCAGTCCAACCCGAAGGCCAGCGTGGACCACCCGGTGACCGGTCGGCACTTCTCCTGGCCGACGTAATGCGCCCAGCCGCCACCGTTCACGCCTTGACAGCCGGTCAGCAGGGTCAGGGTGAAGAACGCACGGTAGATCTGGTCGGAATGGAACCAGTGGTTGGTGCCCGCGCCCATCAGGATCATCGACCGGCCGCCGGAGCGATCGGCGTTGTCCGCGAACTCCCGCGCGATGCGTTCCGCCTGCGCCGCGGGCACGCCGGTGATGGTCTCCTGCCAGGCAGGGGTGTAGGGCTCGGCGGGATCGTCGTAGCCACCCGGCCAGGAGCCCGGCAAACCGTCGCGGCCGACGCCGTACTGGGCGAGCAGCAGATCGAAGACCGTAGTCACCCGTTTGCCCGCGACGGTCGTCGCCGGGACCCCGCGGGTGAGCACCCCGGGCGCGGCGCTGTCGAAGCGGGGAATCTGCACGGCCGCAGCATCATCGGTGCGGCTGTACAGAGTCAGCAGGGGATCGACATCCCCGAGATCGAGGTTCCAGCGCCCGGTGCCTGCCTCGCCGAACCGGTACCCGAGCGACCCGTTGGGCACGACCGGTCGCGCCTGCGCGTCCAGCAGCACCGTCTGGAACTCGACCCCTTCGCCGACCTGACCGAGATCGGCGGCAGTGAGGAACTTGCCAGGAACGAACGCGCCGTCGCGCTCGTCCAGGGTGATCAGGAACGGCAGGTCGGTGTAACGCTTGACGTAGTCGAGGAAACGCGAGGTCGTCTTCTCGACGAAGAACTCCTTCAACACCACGTGCCCCATCGCCATGGCCAAAGCCGCATCGGTGCCCGGACGCGCGGGCACCCATTCGTCGGCGAACTTGGTGTTGTCCGCGTAGTCGGGAGAGACCACGACGACCTTCTGGCCGCGGTAGCGGGCCTCGGTCATGTAGTGCGCGTCGGGCGTCCTGGTCACCGGCACGTTCGAGCCCCACATGATGAGGTAGCCCGCGTCGAACCAGTCCGCGGACTCCGGCACGTCGGTCTGGTCGCCGAACACCTGCGGCGAGGCCACCGGCAGGTCGGCGTACCAGTCGTAGAACGACAGCATCGATCCGCCGAGCAGCGAGATGAACCGGGCGCCGACGGCGTGGCTGACCATCGACATGGCCGGAATCGGGGAGAACCCGGCCACCCGGTCCGGCCCGTATTGCTTGATCGTGTAAACATGTGCGGCGGCGGCGATTTCGGCCGCCTCCCACCACTCGGCGCGTACGAATCCGCCCTTGCCGCGGGCGGTCTTGTAGCTGCGCGCCTTCTGCGGGTCTTCGATGATCTCGCCCCAGGCGAGCACCGGGTCCTTCAACCGGGACTTGGCTTCCCGGTACAGCTCGAGCAGCGTGCCGCGCACATACGGGTAGCGGACCCGGGCCGGCGAGTAGGTGTACCAGGAGAAGGACGCGCCACGCGGGCAGCCGCGCGGTTCGTACTCGGGCTTGTCCGCCCCGACCGACGGATAGTCGGTCTGCTGCGACTCCCAGGTGATCACACCATCCTTGACATAGATCTTCCACGAGCAGGACCCGGTGCAGTTCACACCATGCGTAGAGCGCACAACCTTGTCATGCGACCACCGATCCCGATAGAACTCATCAGCGCTACGGCCACCGACCTTGTGCAACATGCGACCGTCGGAGGACACCTCACCACGGTGGAAGTATCTCCCCAACCGAAGAAGCGCGTCCCCGGCATCCATGGCAGGGGAGGAGGGTATGCGACCCTGGCTACGCGAATTAACCACGACGTCCCCTTCGAGCAGTGAAATCGGTGTGATTTTCCGACTGTAGGGAGCGGAGCACGGCGGACCAAACGTCTCTCTCACAGCCCATTCGGGATCGAGGTGAGTTGTGAGATCAGCGCAACGTGGTGGTCATGGTCGTGCGGGGTTTCCGCAGTGTCCGGCGCGAGGTGACCAGGCGAGTTGCGCTGCGACCTGGCCGAAAGCGTACCTGGGAGGCCGGTTTGCGCGGAGATCGGTGATGCTTTGGAAACGACTGGTTCTCCGGCGCTTTACATTTGTTAACACAACCGCGCGGTCGTCGGCGGTGTCCGTTCTACTCGATTTCGCCGGCTTCGGTGTCGGTTCCACGGACGCATTTCACCGAGCGGGATTCAATTCGCTGAATATTTGCGAAACATCAGGAAATAACGTGCCGCGGTCGCTGCCCTCCGGATGATTTCGTCCAGCTACGTGGGGTCGGCAGCAGTCCCGGATCCGGCCCACTCAGGCGCCGGGTGTGGTCGTCCGTTTCCGATTGCGCGTGCAGGGCGCGGGAGCCGGGTCCGAGGTGTCGGCCCCGAAAGTCCCAGCCGATCCCATGCTGGCTCCCAGCTGGAGTTCACCTGCGGAAGAAACTGTGGGCGAGGTTCGCTGGCGTTCGAGCAGAAGGAATGATGAGGTTGGTTGCTGGGTTCGGCCGATTGCCCGTCGGCATCGGCGCGGGGCTCGCGGTACTACTGCTCGGATGCGCTGTGGCACAAGCGGATACGGTGGTGCCGTTGCCCGACGGTCAGCAGGCTTTCACGACGGCGACGGGTGTGCAGATCGATCTGAGCCGCACAGGGGAGAGCGCGGTGGTCTCCCCGTCGCTCGCCTACAACGGTCTGTCGCGCACTGCGAGCATGTCGGGCACCGTGTACGCCACGGTCGCCGGTGCGACCGGCGGCACTCTCGTCTCCGGGTATCTGATCGGGTGTCAGATCGATCTGTCCGGTGGCGTGACCGTGGGCGGTGACGTGTACGTGGCCCCGGGTTCGGTGTCACCGGAACTGGCACCCAGTATCAACCTGGTGCCGGGAGGTGTCGCGCAGGTGAAGTTCGACACCAAGCAGATCGATCCTCGAGCCGATGCCGTCGGCTTCGAGTATCACGATCGAGGTGTCCAGGTCGATGGGTGCGCTGGATATGCGCAGGCTCGTGCATTCACCACACTGACGGTGATCAATGAGCGCGGTTCGGCCGAGGTGACGTTGTACGGCGATCCGTTCAGCATCGGGTGAGTTCCGCACGTTCCGGTGCCGGCCGGTCGGCCTACCGAATTCCTATGCCGCAACGAGATCGGTGATAGTTCGATCGGGAGAGAGGAAACGTGCCGTGCGAGGTCCGCTGTGCACTGCAATCGTGGCGTGTGCCGTCATGCTGGTCGGGACGGGTTCGGCGGAGGCCGACACACAGGTGGTGCTGCCCGACGGGCACGGCCAGTTCACCACTCGCGACGGGGTGACCGTCCAGGTCGACCGCAGTGGGGAGCATGTGACGGTCTCCCCGTCGATAGCGTCGAGTCCGCTCTCCCGCAACGTGTGGGTTTCCGGCGTCACCTCGGTGAGTGTCGATGTGCCAGTCGGTATCACGGTCACCGGGGGCCGCATTCAGACCGGTTATCTGGTCGGCTGCCAGGTCGATCTGGGTTCTGGCGTGCACGCTGACGCCAGTGGTGATGCTGCGGACAAGGCGAAAAGCGAGGGACCGGACAAAACCGGTGGTGATGCCCAGGCTGGTGGTGGTGGAAACACAGCCAACTCCGGCGGTGGCGGGAATGGGGGTGGTGGCCTGACCGTGGGAACCTACAACCTGGGCGGGAGCGCCAACAGCTCGGGGATCACGCCGTATGCCGACCCTGATATGTCGCTGCAGCTGAAACCGGGCAAGGTCGCCACCAAGCAGATCGAGACCTACAACTTCAGCGGCACCTCGGGTACTACGCAGTATGTGGACCACACATTGTCGATCGACGGCTGCGCGGGCTACGCCGAGGCGCGTTCGTATATGACAATCTTCGTGCAGGACAATGTCATGGACGCTTCACAAACCCTCTGGGGGCAGCCCTTCAGCCTCGGGTGATCCGCGTCCCCCTCGCGCTATGTCTTTCCGCGAAGACTGGCGGATTCTCAACGAGATGATCCCACCGAGCAACGTAGAACAGGTGAGGTCGTCTGCGGTCATTGGGAGATCGGGGCTTGAAGATAGGCGTCGAGCCCCTGGTAGATCGAGTAGGAAACAATCGTTCGGCTCAATACATGCAGTTGTACTACTCGTTGCCGTGAAATTTTCGAAAGTGCGGCCCACACCCGACAAATGACCAGGTCGGGGTGTCGGTCATGCGAATATCTCGGGTAGTCACATTTCTCTCCTTCTGGCGGTATGAACCAGGCTCGGAGTATTGCGGTGCCGCCCGATGTGCTGGGGGGATGGCGATGCGGGAAAACAAACCGAACGTTACGACGAAATGTGGAATATAAAGATGGCTATGTCAAGAACTCTGGCATAGCAGCCTGGCTGATATTGCCCGCCGTCTCATCCGGATACGGGCTGTTTATGTCCTCATGTACTTGCGAATACCGGACGAGTGAATTCATACGTCACCTGAATCGTTCTCGGCGCTCGGGGGTTCGGCTGAGGTGAGGTAACCTCGAATCCGAACCGGAGGGCCGTGTCGCCTCGTGCTTCTAACCGCAAAAATCGTTCTGACCTGGCCCTATGCGCGGATGGGGCGGCAGGCGAGTGCCGGATCGAGGCTCGAATCGTCGACATCATATACGGTCGTGAACTTCCTCGATCGACCGCTCTCGGCCTACCGGCAGCAAGTTTTGATCGGTGGCGACTGATGCCACCGAGGTGACATTCTGCTATGACGAGACCGGGGGGTTTGTAAGCCACGACATCATGTCACAGATTGGTTTCGATGGTTGACAGTTGATGCATTGTTCGACCATGATGGCAGTCGCCAAATCGGCACGGGGAATAAATATCGAAAGGAATGTTTGTATGCTTCTGCCAGTTGTTGGGCAGGTCGTTGGTGGTGCTGTCGCGGCTGTGGGCGCGCTTCTGGTGGGCCTGGGTGCCCTCATCTTCGTTATTTAGGCCACGCCGCGGCGGCCACGGTGGCGACAGCCTGGTGGCCGACGGTAGACGAAACAGGCATGCCTTCAGCAGTACGCTGGGGTAATGCTTTTCAAGACTCCCGGTCCATCGGATCGGGAGTCTTTCGTTACGCGTCGAAGGTTACAGCCAGCCGGACACGTTCACCGGCAGCGAAATCGCCACCCTCGCCGGATGCGGAACGGGTGGGACACTGAATACGGCAGAAACGTGCCGTCCCCAAGTGGACGCGATTAGTCAAGGTCGGGTCTGTGGAGTCGGGGTTCATTCCAGCGCCATGCTGCCGCGGATGAAAGCGACCCCCATCAGGGACGACGATCCGGCATTGTCCCTTTTCGGCGTATTCGGGTCCCACCCTCGGCTTGGGATTCAGCCGGATGGTCCCGGCTCTGCCGGGGCACCGGAAGGTGTGTTCCAGGTCGAAGCGGCGCAGGAACGCCTGCCGGCACCAGTCGGTTTGCTCAGTGGTGAGATCGGTGCGAGATGTCCACAGCCACACCGGTTCCAGGTTCCGGTTACCGGGCAGTCGGTCCAACGTAGTCGAGGAATTCGTGGGTGCCGCCGCCGGAGTCGGTGCGCACCAGCACCTTCTTCCCGAACCGGTATTGTCGCAGTTCAGAGCACCCTTCTTCATTTACTGCCGGGAAAGCCCAGGCTAGTCGGCGGGGTTGACGTCGGCGAACGTGTCAACCCAACGGTGCGGGGGCCGTGGAGGATTGGGCTCGCCGGGGCGGGTAAGGCCGATGGCCCGCCAGTTCGCGGCGACGGCCGCGTCGAGCTCGTCCGGATGGTCGGACAGGAACAGGATGTGCTCGGCGGGGATGCCGATTGCGTCCGCGATCTTCGTGTAGGAGGCGGATTCGCGTTTGCCGCCTGCTGTAGTCAGATCGAAGTATCCGCTGATCAGCTCGGCGAGGCTGCCGCCTCGCGCGAAGGCGAACCAATCCTGTTGGTTGCGAACCGATCCCGAGGAGTAGACGTACAGGGCGAAGCCCGCGGCGTGCCACGCGGTGAGCGCGGGCGCGACATCCGGGAAGAACTCGCCGTGCAGCACACCGGCGCGGAAGCCTTTCGCGCAGATCAGGCCCTGGGCGGTCTTGAGCGGCTCGGCCTTGACGTCCGAGTCGAGCCAGGCGCGCAGGGTTTCGGCGACCTCGGCGACCTCGGCGTCCGCCCGCCCGGTCAGCTCCCTGGTCGCGGCGAGCACGGGCTCCGCTGCCGTAGCGTTGTTTTCGGCCAGCCAGCGCGGAAGTTGTTCGCGGGTATAGCCATACAGGTCTTCGCGGACCGAACGGGTGGGGCTTGTGGTGCCCTCGATGTCGACGACGACGGCGCCGATCACGACGCGGTGAGCAGTTCGTCGAGGGTGGGGAAGCCCGCGCTGATCTTGTCGCCGGTAAAGTCGCCGACCCAGCCGTCCTCCTCCTCGAAGAAGCGGATGGCGATGAAGTCCGGGCGTGCGCCCATGTCGAACCAGTGCAGCGTTCCGGCGGGCACCGAGAGCAGGTCGCCGCCCTCGCACACCACAGCAAGCACCTCGTCATCGAGGTGCAGGTAGAAGCAGCCGCGCCCGGCGGCGAAGAAACGCACCTCGTCCTCGGCGTGCCGGTGCTCGTCGAGAAATTTCTCGCGCGCGCCCCTGGCGACCTGCGGCCACTGTGGGTCGGCGTCGTCGGGATGGATACGGGCGATGTCGATGTGCCGGTAGCGCCCCGACTCGTTCAGCTCCGCGACCTCGGCCGCGTACTGGGTGAGCAGGTCGTCGGAAGAGCGGGAGGCGGCGTTCTCGACCACCGGCCAACGGCCGAAAGTGATTCCGTGGCTGGCTAATTCGGTGCCGATCAGCTCGTCGTCGATGGTACGCACGCGCACGTCGGCGGCATTGCCCGCGGCCATCACCTGGAGCAGGGTCATCTCAGTCCAATCTCGAGGATGTCGTCACGCGCGCCGAACGCGGCCGGGCTACCCGTCCGCGATACCAACTCGCACAGCGCTTCCAGGCATTCGACGCGATCACGCGCTTGGGAGAGATTATCCCCCCACGCGGTGATCCCATGGCCGGCGATGAACAGGACCGGGGGAGTATCGGGGTGGTCGAGAAGATAGCGCTCGATATCCGCGCCGATGCGCGGCACGTCCGGCCAGTTCGGGAACACCGGGATGGCGACGGTGGCCGGATCGCTTCCGCCGAGCCCTTTGATGAGCTCGTAGTCGGTGATCCGAATCGTGGTCACGGCGTCGCGAACGGCCGACCGCGTGGCCAGCGCCGTGGCGTACGGCGGGTGGATGTGCACCACGGCTCGAGCTGGACCGGTCCGGTAGACGGCGGTGTGAATCGTGGTCTCCGCCGAGGGTTTACGACCGTGGCCGGACACTGCCGTCGAGTCCGCGACACGAACGGTGACCATGTCGCGCTCGGTGAGTTCGCCCTTGGACAGGCCGCTTCCGGTGACGACGGCAGTTTCGCCGGTGCGCACCGAGATGTTGCCCGCCGTGCCGGGCATCCAGCCGCGCCGGTACAGCTCGCGTGCGATGTCCGCGATCGCCGTGCCGTGCGACGGGTCCGAGCGATGAACCACGCCGCGCTCGGTGACCACCGCAGTCACCAAGTCGCCCGGCGTCACGTCGAAGGCCGGATTGAAGGCCTCGGTGTCCGCGGGAGCCGTTGCCACGCCGCCGAATCCGGTCACCTCGGCTGCCGCGCGCTCCTCGACCACGATCTCGCGGCCGGTGGTCATCTGCGGATCGAGGGTCGACTCCGGGGCGACCACCAGGAACGGGATGTCGTGGTGGTGTGCCGCTAGCGCGAGGGAGTATGTGCCGATCTTGTTGGCGACGTCACCGTTCACGGTCACGCGGTCGGCGCCGACCAGCACGCAGTCGACCTGCCCCGTGGCCATCGCCCAGGCGGCGGCGGAATCGACGGTCAGCCGGTGTGGGATGCCCGCCTCGGCCAGTTCCCAGGTGGTCAGGCGGGCGCCCTGCAGCAGCGGACGGGTCTCGCCGACCAGGACTTGCTCGAGCGCGCCGCGCTCGGACAGCACCCGCAGCGCGCCGATGGCGGTGCCGAATGCGCTGGTCGCAAGCCTGCCGGTGTTGCAGTGGGTCAGTACCCGCAGCGGCCGGTCGGGGCAGAGTTCCTGTACGAGGTCCGCGGCGTTGGTCGCGGCGGCCCGGTTCACCCTGCCGTCTTCGGCCAGCATGTCCAGCGTTTCGGCGAGCACGGCATCCGCGCCCTGCCCTACCTTGGCCCGGACTCGCTCGACAGCCCAGGCAAGGTTGACCGCGGTCGGCCGGGCCGCCGCGATCCGATTCGCCTCGGCGTGCACCGCCTGCTCATCCACCACCCCGTCCGTTGTGTGCACCGCCGTGGCGATGACCACACCGAACGCGCCCGCGATGCCGATGGCGGGTGCGCCGCGGATGGCAAGCACTTTGATGGCGTCGATCACCTGGTCGACCGTGTGCAACCGCAGCTCGCGCGCCTCGTGCGGCAGTCCGCGCTGGTCGATGGTGACGAGTGCACCGTCGTCCCAGATCAGAGAACTGTCGTCCATCAGGCACATCCTTCATCGCGTCGAGCAGTGTCGTGCCTGGTCAACGGTATCGGATGCCGGTCGATGGCCGCCATCCGCGTCAGGCGGCTCCGGCCGCCTCGGCGCGCAGCTTCGCGGCTCGTTCACGCGGGTCGTAGTTCGGGCCGACCCCCTCGATCAGCAGTAGGTCGCCCTCGACGTGGTCGGTGCGCAGCGCCGAAATCGCCTGATAGGCGGGCGAGTGATACCACTCGCGGGCCTCGGTCGTGCCGGGGAATTCGATCAGCACCCATGCTGCCCGGCCAGCTGCCCTCCACGACCTCGGCCGGCGGTCCGTGGATGACGAAGCGGCCGAACGGATCGAGGGTGGCCTGGATGCGCTCCAGGTCCTGGAGGATATCGGCGTGCGGCGTGCGACCGCGCGGATGGGCGAAGCCATAGGCGGAATGTGGGTGGGTCACCGTGCGCAGCTTGCCCGTATGGCGGAATGGTCCGCTGTGGGGTGGTCCCCCGGCCTCTGGTCGCGCAGGGTGCCCGGACGACCGCCGCCGCCGGTCCCGGAGGAGGGGAACCGGCGGCGCGGCGTGGTGCAGATCAGTTAGTAGCGGCGGTCCTGCTCGCCGCGCCGGTCGGGCGTCTCCGACTGGCGCTGGTTGCCCGACCGGCGGCCTTCGGGATTCCCGCTCTCGGGCATGCCCTGCTCTTGGCGCTGTTGTTGCTGTTGCCTCGGCATCTGCTTCGGCATTTTCTTAGGCGCTTTCTTAGACTTTTCAGCCATCTCCACTCGGTCCTTTCCGGGTGATTGATATTCGCCTAACCACAAACACGATAGCCATCAGATATGGCTTCCGGAAGGGGGCCGGAAAAATATGGGCCTTAGCGGCCATAACGTGACATTGCCGCAGGTAGAGAGCCTATTGAGAGTGGGTTTCGATAAGGAATCCGGCCCTCTGGGCGGCGAATAGGCTATTTTCTTCGATCACGCCCTGTGCCGTGTCCGGAAATCTGGATACCGCCAAGTCGGGCACCTGTTCGGGGCGCCCTGCGCAAGAAGTACGCGATCGCGCTGATTTCCCCGAACACTCATATCGGGGACTCGAAACAGGCTGTTGTCGCGACGACGTAATCGTCAGCGCGACGGCATGAGCGCAGACCGACGACGCCCAGCGGTGATCTATCGATCGACACTTCGAAGATCAAGCGCCACAGCCATTTTCGAGGGCTGGCCGAGGCATGCTCCTTCGAGCTCAGCCGCGCAAGGGGAGAAATTCGACGATCGCGTCGTCGGTGGCATCGACGGGAACGATGACGAGGCCGTCGCGGTCGACCAGACCACCGAGGTGGGCGGTGCGGATGGCCGGATCGCCGAGCCAGCCGCCTCCGGCGGCGGCACGGGCGGGAACGATGCGCGGAACCGGGCCCGCGATTGCGGCCGCGTTGCGCAGCGGACCGCGCAGCAGACGCGCGGGGGACGCGCCGGTCCGGCCCGCGACGATCGCGGGAGCCAAGGCCATGAGCGTCGCGACGGCCGCGAACGGGTTGCCGGGAAGGCCGAGAACGGCAGTGCCGGAGGCGAGTTCGGCGACGACGGTGGAGCCACCGGGGCGCAGGCGCAGGCGCCGCACCAGAATTCGGGCCTCGGCACGGGTCACCGCGGCCCGCAGCTGGTCGGCGGCGCCGCCGCCGGTCGCGCCGACGATCACCAGCAGGTCGCAATCCGCTGCGGCGGCGAGGACTTCGTCGAAACCGTGTGGGGTGTCGCGCAGGTGCACGCGGTCCGTGGTGCGGATGCCGTACCAGGACAGCAGGTCCGGCAGGATCGGCCCGATCGAGTCGCGTGTCTGGCCCCGCTGCAGCGGACCCTCGCTGCGGATCTCGTCACCGGTCATGATGATGCGCGCGCGGACCGGTCCGCGCACGGGCGCCGCGGTGACCTCGACGCTCGCTGCCGCGGAGACCAGCGCCGCGGTGACCGGAGTCCCCTCCGGCGCAACGAGATCGCCGAGTTCACGGTCTTCGCCGCGGCGGCGGATGTCGTCGCGGAGCGGAGTGTCCGGCGGCCGGTAAAGGGTGTCGTCGGCGACGCGGACGAACTCGTCGCGGAGCACGCCTGTGGTGCCGTCCGGCACGTGCGCGCCGGTGGCGATCCGCACCGCCTCGCCGGCCAGCAGCCCGACCGGACGCCGTCCGCCTGCGAAGCCGATATCGCGCCGCAGGCGCCACGGCCCGTCGCCGGACACCGCGTAGCCGTCCATCGCGGACACGTCGAAGCGGGGCAGCGGCCCGGCCGCCGTCAGCGGGCCCGCGAGGACGGCGCCGTGCACCGACCGCAGGTCGGCCTCGTAGGCGGTGAGTCGGGTAAGGCTGCCGCGCAGGATGTTTCGCGCCTCGTCCAGGTCCATTGGTGGCAGCTGGCGCGGCGTTTCGACCGCGGCCCTGGCCTGCCGCACCTGCTCCTCGGTGTCGCAGTCGGCGACCCCGGGCAGCGCGATGATCGCCGAGTCGTCCGGAACCAACGCCTTCATCGGCTGGTTGATCAGCGAGTCCAGCCTGTCCAAAGCGGCCGCCAGCGCGGACCTTCGCCACACGCCGATCAGGTACTGCGGGCGCCCGGACTCGTCGGCCGCGAATACCGCGTCCGCGCCGGATTCCATGACGTGCCTTGTGAGTTCGCCGATCGTCCACCCCGACAGGAACGGTAGATCGGCCGCGAGCACCACCACCAGCGGCGCGGCGGACCCGAGGGCGCGCAGCCCCGCGCCGATCGCCGACACCGGCCCCGACCCTGGCGGCACCTCCCTGACCTGCCTGATCTCGGGGGGCAGCTCGGGACGGTGCGGTCCGACCACCACCGTGTGCGTGCAGGAGGCTACCGCCGCCAGCGCCGCCTCTAGCATGGAGCGGCCGCCGATGATGATCGCGGGTTTGTCCACGCCGCCCATCCGGCTGGCCCGGCCGCCCGCGAGCACGATCGCGTCGGCGGCCGTCACACGCCACGACCTCGAGCTAGGTGCACCATGGCGGACATGCTAATTCGTCGCTACCGGAAAGCTGGGCAGCGGACGGCGTGGATCACGCGGTCGAGCAGTCGTGGGCCGGCCGGCGCAGGCGGAACTCGTTGGTCTCCGGATCGGCGAGCGCAAGCCAGTCCGCACGGCCGGAACCCGCGGCGGTCGGCTCGCGCGGTGTCGCACCGGCGGCGCGGAGCCTGGCCACCTCCGCGGCCTGGTCATCGGCCGGAAACGAGGTGAGATCCAGGTGCAGCCCGGTTCGACCGGACCCGCGATCGGGGTTGCGCACGAACTCGAGCCAGGAGCCGAGCCCGGTCACCGAGCGCAGCCCGGCCATCCGCGCATCGTGGTGCGTGACGGGCCAGCCGGAGGCAGCCGACCAGAATTCGGCGAGACGTGCCGGGTCGCGCGTGTCGACCACGATGGCCGCTACAGCGCCCGTGCCCACATACTCCTCCCTCGGCTCCAGCACACAGAACTCGTTGCCCTCGGGATCGGCGAGCACCGTCCACGGCACCGCGCCCTGGCCGATGTCGACGGGGTGCGCACCGAGCGCCAGTGCCCGCTCCACCTGGGTGCGCTGATGGTCGACCGAGCGGCTGGCCAGATCGAGGTGCATGCGGTTCTTACCGCTCTTCGCCCGCGCGGCAGGCAGGAAGGCGAGGGCGATGTCGAGGCCGTCGGGATCGGGCGCCGCGACGTCCACTTCGTCGGGCCGGTCGAGGGTTACGGCCCAGCCGAGCAGCTCGGCCCAGAAGTCCGCCACGAACCGCGGCTGGTCCGCATCGAACACGACACATGCCAGGCGGGTGGACATGAAAACAACGGTACTGGGCGCGTGCCCGGCTCGGAGGTCTTTCGAATCAGCGTGCGGAAAGGAACGGAAAGCGTGCGGCGCGCAGGTCTACTCGCCCGTCCCGGATCGGCACGCCCTCCTCGGCGAGCAGCCGCAGCTGGCGGCCGGCCAAGTGCGCGGCGGGCTTGCCGCCTGCACCGATCACCCGATGCCAGGGGAGGTCGGCGGCGTCGGTGCGCATGATCCAGCCCACCGTGCGCGGGGTGGACAGCCCCGCCACCGCGGCGATGTCGCCGTAGGTGGCCACCCGGCCCGCCGGGATCGAGGCCACCAGGGCGCGCACCTGCTCGACCTGGGCATCGGTGGTGGGCACCGGATCAGAGTACCGAGCGCACGAGTTCGCCGGTCTCGGCCGGATGTGCCTGGGTGACCATGTGATCGCAATTCCATTCGTGCACGGCCAGGTTGTCGCCCATACGGGCGGTGAGCGCCGCGCGGAACTCCGGCGTGACGAAGGGCGGGTCGACCTTCATCGCCTGCACCAGCACCGTCGGCAGGTCGGCGGGTGGCAGCACCCAGTGGCGCGCCAGCTGGCCCCAGTAGGAATTGATCGCGGGCAGGCTCATCCGCCACCCGAAGTGTCCGTCCGCGGTGGGCATCAGATGGTCGGTGAGTTCGGCCTCCAGCAGGCGTGGCTCCACGTCGCCCCAGCCGGTGTCCAGCTTGTCCTGACGGGCCTCTTCGATGCTGTCGTAGTCGGCCGACACCAGCGTGGACAGCGCGATCTCGTTGAGCAACTCCGGTTCCAGCGCGATGGCCGGGTCGAGCAGCACGAGCGAGCGCACCAGCTCCGGATGACCGTGGGCGAGATGCAGCGCACACGCGCCGCCGAACGAGTGCCCGACCACCACCACCGGCCCGTCCGCCTCGGCGGCGAGCAGCTCGACCAGGTCCGCGACGACGGTCTCGAAGTTCCACGGCGGAAGCGGCGTCGAGCGACCGTGTCCGCGCAGGTCGGGGGCGAGGACACGGACGTCGGGCAGGTGCCGGGTGGCCAGGTCCTCCCAGCGTTTGCCATGGCCGGTCACGCCGTGCAGGGCGAGCACCACCGGTCCCGTCGTCGGACCGAACCGGTGGACATTCAATACAGGCACCGGTCCATTGTGACCTGCGCGGGAATCGGGCGCAGGGCGAGTCACGCGGAGGGGCGTGACGGCGTGTCGGTCGTGTCTGTTGCAATAGCCCGCGTGGTGCGATCGGATGGCGCGGTGCGACTTGTTCGCCGGAATGTGGTGGCGCCCCGACCGCGGGTATGGGGCGCCGATGTTCGCGCGCTGGTGGACGCGTCGGCCGAGGCGGGGCCGACCCGTTCGGGCTGGCGGCCCTGGCAGGTGCTCGGCGGACCGGGCACCGGCAAGACGGCCCTGCTCGTCGACGTCGCCGCCGCGCGCATCGAGGCGGGGGTCGACCCCGAATCGATACTGGTGCTTGCCCATTCGAAGCAGTCGGCAAGCGCCGTTCGCGACGCCGTCACGGCGCGGTTGTCGGGGCCGGAACCCGGCGCCGAGGGCGGAGTGCCCGGCGCTACCCGTGAGCCGCTGGTGCGCACGCTGCACTCATATGCCTTCTCGGTCCTGCGCAGGCATGCCGCGACGCACGGCAATCCGCCGCCGCGGTTGCTGACCGGTGCCGAGCAGGACGCGGTGCTGCGCGAGATGCTGCGCGGTGACCTGGCCGACATCGCCGAGGGCGCGCCCGGACTCTGGCCGGAGCGGTTGCGGCCCGCGCTCGCGCTCGGCGGGTTCGCCGAGCAGTTGCGCGACCTCATGCTCCGGGCCACCGAGCGCGGTATCGGGCCGGAGGATCTGGTGCGGCTCGGGCGCGAGCACGCCAAGCCGGAATGGGTGGCGGCGGGCAGGTTCGCCATCCGCTACGAGCAGACGATGCTGCTGCGCTGGTCCGTCGGCGTGGAGGCGCCGGAGGCGACGGCGCCCGCACTGGATGCCGCCGAACTGGTCGGCGCTGCACTGGACGCGCTGGCCACCGACCCGAATCTGCTTGCCGCGGAACGCGCCAGGATCAGGTACCTGTTGGTCGACGACGCACAGCATCTCGATCCGCAGGCGGCGATCCTGATCAAGGCGATCGGGCACAGCGCGCGGACCACAGTGATCGCGGGCGATCCCGATCAGGCCGTCTTCGCCTTCCGCGGCGCCGACGCTCGCTTCCTCGCCGACCTGGACGCGCCGGACGGCCAGCGCATCGTCCTGCGAGACAACCATCGTTTCAGCGGCCAGGTGCGGCTCGCGGTCGCGCGCATCGCGGCACGCCTGCCCGGCGCGGCGCGGCAGCGTCTTCCGGTGCCGCGCCGCACAACCGAAGCCGACGACGGCACCGAGGTGCGGGTCCGCGTGCTCGCCACACCCGCGAAGGAGGCCGCGCTCATCGCCGACCATTTGCGTCGCGCGCACCTCACCGCCGGGGTGCCATGGTCGCGGATGGCGGTGATCGTCCGTTCGGTGCCGCTGTCGCTGGCGCCGCTGCGGCGCGCGCTGCTCGCGGCGGGTGTGCCGGTGCAGCAGCCCGCGCTCGATACGCCGCTCGCGCGCAGGCGCGGCGCGGCCTGGATGTTGCTGTCGCTGCGCGCGGTGCTGGCAGGGGAGGCGGCGCGCAGGCACGGCGCGGAACCGGGCTTCGAGCCGGAGGACGCACTCGACCTGCTGACGGGGCCGCTCGGCGGCGCCGACCAGATCGCGTTGCGCAGAGTGCGGCGCGGCGTCCGGCGTGCGGTGCTGGAGTTGGAACGCGACGGGTCCAAGGACGCACCGACTTCCGGGGGGGCCCGATCCGCGAGCGGCGAACAGCCGCCGGATCGCGGCGGCGAGATCGACCGCCCCTCCGCACAGGTGCTGCGCGACCTGCTGATCGGGTCCGGCGACCCGGCGATCCTGGACGGGCTCACCGAGGTCGAGGCGGCGCCACTGCGCCGGGTGCTCGACGCGCTGGAGCGGGCGCGCAAGGCGCGCAGGCGCGGCGCGGGCCTGGAGGACGTGCTGTGGGCGCTGTGGACCGGCTCACGGCTGGAACGGCGCTGGGTGGCGCAATCCGAGCGCGGCGGCGCGGTCGGCATGCAGGCCGACCGCGATCTGGACGCGGCGGTCGGACTGTTCGACGCAGCCGCCGCCTACGTCGACCGGCTGCCGCGGGCGAGTATCGAGGGTTTCGTCGAGTACCTACTCCAGCAGGAGATCCCCAACGACGCCGCACCGCGCACCGCGCAGGGTGCGGCGGTGGCATTGCTGAGCGCGCACGCCGCCGCAGGCCGGGAATGGGATGTGGTCGCGGTCGCGGCGGTGCAGGAAGGGATCTGGCCCAACCCGCGGTCGCGCGGCACTCTGCTGCATACCGAGGACCTGGTCGACCTCACCGCGGGCGTGGTCGATGCGGGGGAACGGGTGAGCCGCGCGGCTCCGATCCTCGCCGAGGAGCGCAGGTTGCTGCTCGTCGCGTGTAGCCGGGCCCGCCGGTCGCTGCTCGTGACCGCCGTCGAGTCGGTGTCCGGCGAACGGGATCTGGTGCCGTCGCGGTTCCTCACCGAGTTGCTCGGACACGACGACGACAGCGAGCCCGGCGCGCTTCCGATCGTCGATCCCGGCCGCGCCCTGGTGATGCACTCGCTGGTGGCCGAATTGCGCGGCGTGGTCTGCGATCCCGACGCCGACCCGCAGCGCAGGCGGCGCGCCGCGCATCAACTGGCGCGGCTCGCGGACGCGGGCGTGCGTGGCACCCATCCCGACGACTGGTACGGCACCGCCGAACTGAGCTCGCAGCGTCCGCTGTGGGCCGAAGACGAAGGTGCGGTGGGTCTTTCGCCCTCGACCGTCGAGCTGCTGCGCACCTGCCCGCTGCGCTGGGCGCTGGAACGCCACGGCGGCACCGACGGCGACAATCCGCATGCCGTGCAGGGCAACCTGGTGCACACGCTGGTGCAGGCGCTCGCGGGCAACGTACCTGGGGCGCAGGTGCGAGCGGCGCTGGACCGCGCGTGGCGGGCGGTGGATCCCGGTTCGGGCTGGCACTCCCGGCAGGAGCTGCGCCGCACCGAAGCCATGCTGGAGACATTCATGGCCTGGGTGCGCAACACCCGCGGCGAACTCACCCAGGCCGGTGTCGAGGTTCCGGTCGACTGCGTGCTGCCTGCCCGGACCGAAGACGAACGCGCCGTGCGGATCCGGGGCCGCGTCGACCGGCTGGAGCGAGATGCGCTGGGGCGCTTCGTGATCGTGGACGTGAAGACCGCAAAGTCGCCGGTCACCAAGCAGGCCGCCGTCGACCATGCCCAGTTGGCGACCTACCAGGTGGCGGCCGCCACCGGAGCCCTGGACGCGGCGGCCGAATCCGAAGCCACGGGCGGAACCGAACCGATCGGCGAGCCCGGCGGGGCCCGCCTGGTGTACGTCGCCAAACCGAGCAGCAAGGAGGGCGCGACTCAGCGTATGCAGCCCGCGCTGGATGCCGAGGCACTCGACAAGTGGCGCACCACGATTCACGAAGCCGCTGCGGCCACCCAGGGCCCGAGCTACGTCGCCATGCGCAACGACGGCTGCCGCCACTGCGCGGTGGCCGGCAGCTGCCCCGTGCAGGATCGCGGAAGACAGGTGACCGACGAGTGAGCGAGCCAGGCGCAGGCATGACCGAGCCGACCGCGGGCACCGCACGCTCGGACCAGGCGCGGCCGATCGTCGGCGGGGCGCGGCCGTGACCGACCGGGTGACACCGCACCGGCTGGCGGAAGCGCTCGGCCTGCCCCCGCCCACCGATGAGCAGGCCGCCGTGATCGCGGCTGCGCCGGGCCCGACCCTGGTGGTCGCGGGCGCGGGCGCGGGCAAGACCGAGACGATGGCCGCACGCGTGGTGTGGATGGTCGCGAACCGGCTCGTACTGCCCGACGAGGTGCTCGGGCTGACCTTCACGCGTAAGGCCGCGCAGCAGTTGACCGCCCGCATCCGCACCAGGCTCGCCCGGCTCGCCGGTGCGCCGCTGCTGCGCGAACTCGACGCGACCGGACAGTTGCGAGCCCAGCTGGCCGGAGCGGAACCGGAGATCAGCACCTATCACTCGTATGCGGGCAGGCTGCTCACCGAGCACGGGCTGCTGCTTCCGGTGGAACCCTCCGCGACGCTGCTCACCGAGACCCAGCTCTGGCAGCTGGCTCACCAAGTCGTCCGCGGTTGGGACGGCGACCTGGACACCGATCGCACGCCGGTGTCGGTCACCGAGGCGGTGCTCGCGTTGTCCGGTCAGCTGGCCGAGCACCTGGTGGAGGCCGAGGAGTTGGCCGAGGCGCACACCGAGCTGGCGAAGCTGGTGCACACGCTGCCCGCGGGTCCACGCCAGCGCGGCGGGCCCAGCCAGGCACTGTTGAATATTCTGCAGGTGCAGCGCGAACGGGTCGCCCTGCTTCCGCTGGTGCAGCAGCTCGCCGATGCGCTGCGCCGCCGCGGCGCATTGGATTTCGGCGCCCAGATGTCGCTCGCAGCGCGGCTGGCCGCCGAGCATCCTGAAGTCGCCACCGCCGAGCGCGCCCGTTTTCGGCTGGTCCTGCTCGATGAATACCAGGACACCGGCCACGCCCAGCGTGTGCTACTGGCCGCGCTGTTCGGCGAAGCCCCGGAGTCGGCGACGGACCCCGGACCCGCGTCGCGGGAGCCCATGCCCGCGAACGGGCCCACTCGCCCCGGCGGACACGACCGGTACGCGGCCCCGTCGTCGTATCGCGTCGCGGAGCACCCGGATTCGCCGATAGGGGACGCGTCGTCGCCGCACGCCGGTGCAGACGACCTGCACCCTGGACCCCCGATGCGGGCCGTGCAGTCACCGCACGCTGGTGCACACGACCGGTACTTCGATCCACCGACGCGGGATTCGCCATCGCCACGTGCCGGTGCACATGCCGGGACCCCTGGTTCGTCGATACGGGGCCGGCCGCGCAATGCACAGCGTCTCGCGGTGACCGCCGTCGGTGACCCGATGCAGTCGATCTACGGCTGGCGCGGCGCGTCGGCGGCGAACCTGCCCCGCTTCGCCACCGACTTCCCCAGCGCGCCAGGTGTTCCCGCCCCGACGC
This sequence comes from Nocardia sp. 2TAF39, assembly GCF_052114905.1. Taxonomy (NCBI): domain Bacteria; kingdom Bacillati; phylum Actinomycetota; class Actinomycetes; order Mycobacteriales; family Nocardiaceae; genus Nocardia; species Nocardia sp. 2TAF39. The sequence continues at coordinate 37,753 of NZ_JBFRFQ010000015.1, read as the reverse complement.
TGCCGCTGCTGACCAGCTGGCGCAACCCACCCGAAGCGCTGGCGCTGGCGAACCTGGTCGCGGAACCATTGCGCCGCAACGCGATCGAGGCCGGCGGCGTGACAGTTGACGCGTTGCGCGCCAAACCCGACGCGGGGCCGGGTGGCGTGGCCTTGGCGCTGACCGGAACTGTTGCCGAGGAACGTGCGTGGGTGGCTGAGCGGATTGCCGCGGAATGGTCGGCCCGGCGCACGGCGGGACAGGAGCCGCCGACATCGGCGGTGCTGGTGCGCCGCAATGCCGATGCCGCGCCGCTCGCGGAAGCGCTTCGCGAGCAAGGACTTCCGGTGGAGATCGTCGGACTCGGCGGTCTGCTGGCCACGCCGGAGGTCGCCGACATCGTCGCAACCCTGCGTCTGGTCGCCGAGCCCGGCGCGGGCAGCGCCGCCATGCGCGTGCTGACCGGCGCTCGCTGGCGCATCGGTGTCGCCGACATCGCCGCGCTCGCCCGCCGGGCCCGAGACTTGTCGATCAGGCGCCCCGCGCAGGAGAACGCGGCCGAGATCGCCGACAGCGCCGCACTCGACGCCGCGCTGCGGGAGGTGGCCCCGGAACCCTCGGAACAGGCAGCGCTGGCGGACGCGATCGCCGATCCCGGTCCGGCCGAGCAGTATTCGGCGGCCGGTTTCGCCCGGCTCGAAGCGCTGGGGCGTGAGTTGGCCGCGCTGCGTGAGCGTAGCGGGCAACCGTTGGCGGAGTTGGTCGCGGATGTCGAACGCACCATCGGTGTGGGTGTGGAGACTCAGGCGCGCCGAGCGATGGCGGGTACGGGCGCGGGGCGCGAGCATCTGGACGCCTTCGCCGAGGTGGTTGCCGGATATGCCGCCGACACCGGCGCCTCGCTCGGTGGGCTGCTCGCGTTCCTCGCCGCCGCGGAGGAGGTCGAAAACGGGCTGCAGCCGGGGGAAGTGGAGGTCGCCCGGGATCGGGTGCAGGTGCTGACCGTACACGCTGCCAAGGGCTTGGAATGGGCGGTCGTCGCGGTTCCGCATGTGGTGGACGGCGTGTTCCCGTCGAAAGTAGGTTCTGGCACGTGGCTCGGCGCGCTCGCCGAGCTGCCGACGACGCTGCGTGGCGACCGCAAGCAGGACGACGCGGCCGAGGGCGTCCCGGTTCTCGATCTCACCGACCTGTACGACCGCGCCGACCTCGAACGGGCGATCAAAGCGCATAAGGAGGCGCTGGAGCGTCGCCGGATCGACGAGGAGCGCCGACTGTTCTATGTAGCGCTCACCAGAACCGAACGTGTCCTTCTCGTTTCGGCCCACCACTGGGCCGAAACCGGAACCTCGCCGAAGGGGCCTTCGGACTTTCTTCTGGAGCTGAAGCGCGCGGGCGAAGACCCCGACAGTCCGGCGAACGGCGTCCTGGCGATCGACCGCTGGGACGACCCACCCGCTGCCGACGCGGTCAACCCGTTCACCGACAACCCCGCCACCGCGCACTGGCCTCGTGATCCCCTGGGCGTCCGGCGCGACCCTATCGAGCAGGGCGCCGCGCTGGTCCGCACGGCCCTTGCCGAGCTCAGGGCCGGCCCGGCCTCCGCGACGCAAGCCACAGCACCCGAATCGGATGCGCACAGCACTGCCGCGGCCCCCCGCGCTGCGGAGCTCACCCTCGATTTCGACCTCGTCCCGACGTCGAGCACTGACGACGTAGCGGCAGACCAGGACGATCGCGATCGCATCGGCGACCCGGAGTCCTACCCGCCCGACGATCTCCCTCCGGATCCGATGGACGAGTTCGCCGAAGATCCCGTTTTCGACTCCGCCGCAAGGGAATACATCGACCCGTACGCGGATCTCGAGCCCGGCTACGGCGAGGCCGTGCCGTCGGACCCCGTCGAGGAATACCTGTCGGCCGACGATCACGCCTTCGACCCACGTTTCACGCACCCGCCCGAGGACCCGGACGATCCCGAGGGCTGGGCCGCCGACGTCGACGCCCTGCTCGCCGAACATCAGGCGGTCGCTGCGGCCGCCGAAGCGGTCGAGCTCCCCGGCCAGATCGCGGCGACGGCGCTGGTCGAACTGCGTGCCGACCCGGCGAAACTCGCCGCGCGCCTGCGCCGTCCGCTGCCCTACCCGCCGAATCCGCTGGCTCGCCGCGGCACCGCGTTCCATGCCTGGGTGCAGCGGTGGTTCGGCGACACCCGTCTGCTGGGCCTGGACGAACTGCCCGGCGCCGCCGACGGCGGCGCGGCCGACGCGGGCCTGGATGCCGAGCTGACCGCGATGCAAAACGCGTTCCTCGAGTCGCCATGGGCGAATCGCAGCCCGATCGAGGTCGAAGTCCCGTTCGAGACCTCGATCGCGGGCACTGTTATCCGCGGGCGGATGGACGCGGTGTTCGCCGAACCGGGTGGCGGCTGGGTCGTGGTCGACTGGAAGACCGGCGCCGAGCCGACCGCCGCCGAGGAACCCGCGGTCGCCATGCAGCTGGCCGTCTACCGTCTGGCCTGGGCGCGGCTGATGGCCGCGCGGGAGGGCCGGTCCGAGCAGGAGATGCTGTACCGGATCGGGGCCGCGTTCCACTACGTGCGCAGCGGGCGCACCATCGCGCCCACAACGCTGGCCGGTCCGGAAGACCTGGCCGAGCTGATCAGGAGCGCGGCTCCCGGTGTTTGATTTGCTGTGCTTGTTCGGCCGCGCCTTCGGCGCGGCGTGTTCGCGGCCCCCTTATGGCTCACGCCGTGAACAGGCAATGCTCGGTCTCGCTGCGCTCGAAAACGGGAGTGGGGCCAGTGTGCTGCGTTTTCGTGTGGTTCAAGCCCTTCGACTCGGTCGTGCCTCACTCCCGGTTCCGAGCGGAGCGAGACCGAGCATTCCCCGTTCGCGGCCCGGCTCGCGTCCGAGCGACCGAAGCGCATGCGACGCAGTCGCGAGTCTCGGTCGCTCGGACGCGAGCCAGAAGGGGGCCGCGAACACGCCGCGCCCGCGCGGCCAAAAACACAGCCCGCGAACACGCAGTGCCGCAGGCGCTGCAAAGATAAACATCGTGCCGGAGGGACGAGGAACGCCGGAGATGGCCGACGATAAGACGGGTGGGTCCGGTGTTCGGTGACCGATCACGTGGCCTCGAGCTGTCGAGCCGGCCGCACTTCGCATTGGTCGGCGTGCTGCGCATCCCGGAAATCCAGACCAGTCCATGGATTTCGCTGACCCGGCGGGTGCTGTTCGCGGTCAGTCTGCTGTTTCTGTCCGCGCTGGTGGTGTATCTCGGTCGCCACGGATACCACGACAACTCGGGCGATGAACTGTCGTTCCTGGACGCGTTCTACTATGCGACGGTGTCGCTGTCGACCACCGGGTACGGTGATATCGCCCCCGTGACGGCCGAAGCGCGGCTGGTGAACATCGTCATCATCACCCCGCTGCGCATCCTGTTCCTCATCGTGCTCGTCGGAACCACGCTCGGCGTGCTGACGGAACGCTCCCGGCAGGCTTTCAAGATTCAGCGATGGAGGCACAGCGTGCGCAATCACACCGTGGTCGTCGGATACGGCACGAAAGGACGGACCGCGATCGACGCCATGCTCGGTGACGGTGTGCATCCCGCCGACATCGTCGTGGTCGACACCGACGTCGTCGCGTTGGAGGCAGCCGCGAATGCCGGACTGGTCACGGTGCACGGGTCGGCCACCCAGGCCGACGTGCAGCGGCTGGCCGGTGTGCAGAATGCCGCCGCGGTCGTGGTCGCCACCAACCGGGACGACACCGCCGTGCTGGTCACCCTGACCGCCCGCGAGCTGAACAAGGCCGCCAAGATCGTGGTCGCGATCCGGGAGGCGGAGAACACCCACCTGGTGCGGCAGTCCGGCGCCGACTCGGTGGTGGTGTCCTCCGAGACCGCGGGCCGGTTGCTCGGCATCGCGACGACCACGCCGACCGTGGTGGAGATGATGGAGGACCTGCTCACTCCTGAGCACGGCTTCGCCGTCGCCGAACGCGAGGTGGAGCCGTCCGAGGTCGGCGGCTCGCCACGGCATCTCAGCGACATCGTGCTCGGGGTGGTGCGTGCCGGGGTGTTGGTGCGTGTCGGCGAGCCCGAGGTCGACGCGATCGAGGCGGGCGACAAACTGCTGTACATCCGCCGGGTGGGCAAGTGACACCGACGCAAGCGGGCCGGTAACTCGGGCGATAGTCTCGAATCGTGCCCGCTTTTCAACTCAATGGTGTTCCGTTGCTGTCCCGTGCCGTGATCGACCGGGCCGAGGAGATCCGGGGCGACGCCCAGGCGCTGAAGGAAGGTTGGGGCCAGGCGAGATTGCTGCGGGTCAACCGGCGCGGGCAGGTGCGCTTCGACAATGGCGCCTTGGTCATGGCTACGGCTGTCGAGCTGTCCGCCGAGCCGAGCCCCGCCGCGGTATTCCTGGGTGTCGAGGACGGCATCCACCTGTGGGCGGTGCGCGATCCGGAGCTCGAGGGCACGCTGACCGATCTGCGCGCCTTGGCGGGCGGCAGTATCGACGACCGTACCGCCGGGTTGCTTTCCACCGCGATCGCACTGCTGAACTGGCACGACAAGGCTGGGTTCAACGGCGCGGACGGCGCGTTGACGGCCTCGTCCAAGGCCGGATGGTCGCGGATCACCGAGAGCGGCTACGAGGAGTTCCCGCGCATCGATCCCGCGGTGATCTGCCTGATCCACGACGGCGGCGAGCGGGTGCTGCTCGCCCGGCAGCACAGCTGGCCGAAGTCGCTGTTCTCGCTGCTCGCCGGGTTCGTCGAGGCGGGCGAGTCGCTGGAACGTTGCGTCGAGCGGGAGATGCGCGAGGAAGTCGGCCTCGACGTGCGCGAGATCAGCTACTTGGGTAGCCAGCCGTGGCCGTTCCCGCGGTCGCTGATGGTCGGCTTCGCCGCGGTCGCCGATCCCGATCAGCCGCTGGCCTTCTCCGACGGGGAGATCGCCGAAGCCCACTGGTTCACCCGCGCCGAGGTGCGCGAAGCCCTTGTGGTGGGGGACTGGTCGGCGCAGGGCCGAGGCCAGCGGCTACTGCTGCCGGGCTCGATCTCCATCGCGCGCACCATCGTCGAATCCTGGGCGGCGATCGACTGAGCCCCGCACGGGCTGTTCGGGTCGGCGTGGGCTGATCAGGACAGTGTGGCGAGCGTCTGCTTGACGGTCGCCAGCGACGGGTTGGTCGCGGTGGAACCGTCGGCGAACTTCACCGTGGGCACCACGTGGTTGCCGCCGTTGACGCTGCCGACGAATTCGGCCGACGCCGGATCTTGTTCGATATCGATCTCGACATAGCTGATACCGGACTCGTCCAGCTGCTTCTTCAGCCTGCGGCAGTAGCCGCACCAGGTGGTCGAGTACATCGTCAGGTCATGGTTCGCGTCAGTCACGCACCGTGCAACGTTGCACGACCGCTCACTGTTCCAACTCGAACATTCTCTCTGCTTGCACCGATTTTAGTAAGCGCGCATACTAAAACAATGACGATCATCGCCACCGTGCGCGCCACCTCGACCGCGCCACCCGCCGCATTCTTCGCACGCTGGGCCGATATGGCCACCTGGCCGGAATGGAATACCGACACCGAGTGGGTGCGCTCGAGCGGCCCGTTCGCCGAGGGCTCGACCGGAACGTTGAAGCCGAAGGGTGGCCCGAAGGTCGGGTTCGTCATCGAGCGGCTCACCGATTCCGAGTTCGTCGACGTGTCGAAACTGTTCGGCGCACGGCTGACCTTCACCCACGAGGTCGCCGTCACAGAAGGCCGCACGGCGGTGACGGTCGCGATCGACGGGCCGCTGCGCGCGCTGTGGACGAAAATCCTCGGCGCCGACCTGGCGAGGTCCGTGCAGCCCGACCTCGACGCACTGGTCGCTGTCGCCGAGGGGGTGGCGGTGTGAGGTACTGGTTGGGTGTCGTGTCCCGCGAACACGTCCTGCGTGGTGTGCGGCTCGGCATCGCGCAGGCCAACCACGGCAAACGCTCGGCGGTGGAGCGGATGCGGCCCGGTGACGGCTTGGTCTACTACTCGCCGCGCGAAGGCATACGGGCAGGTGCGGCGGTGCGCTCGTTCACCGCGATCGGCACCGTCGACGACCGGCCGGTTTGGCAGGCCGACCCGCAGGCCGACGGCTGCTTCCAGCCGTGGCGCCGGTCGGTCAGCTATCGCGCCGGGGTACGGGAGATCCCTATCGAGGAGCTGCGCGCGGATCTGGATCTCACCAGCGTGCCGAACTGGGGCATGGTGCTGCGCCGTGGCCTGGTAGAACTCAGCGCACACGACTACGCGCTGATCGAGCGGGCAATGCGGGACGAGTGAGGGAGGTTGATGCACGAGGGAGCGCCGGATGCCGGACTGCGCACCAGATTTCGCGAGGCCGACGAGAGTCCTGGCCTGTTGCTGTGGCAGGTGACCAACCGGTGGCAGGCCGCACAGCGGGCGGCGCTGGCCCCGTTCGATCTGACGCACGTGCAGTTCGTGCTGCTCGCCTCGCTGACCTACCTCGCGGACCGGCGCGACGATCCGGTGCGGCAGCGTGACCTGGCCGCGCACGCCGCCACCGACCCGATGATGACCTCCCAGGTGCTGCGCACGCTCGAACAGAAGGGCCTGATCGAGCGCCGCGACCATCCGGGCGATCGCCGGGCGAAAGCGCTGGTGCCCACCGAAGCCGGTGCGGTGCTGGTGAATCGGGCGATAGGCGCAGTCGAGTCCTGCGATCAGGAATTCTTCGGCCCGCTCGGCCCGAACGGCAGCGCATTCTCCGATGCCCTGCGGTTGCTGCGCGACCGCGGCACGCGCTGACCCGGCCGCGGCTGAGCGGGCGCGCAAGGCCTCGGTCCGGCGTAGGGAGAATGCAGCAGGTGGGCGGGCCGATGCCGGCGACGGCGACCCTGCGCCGCTCGCCACGGCGGGACTGCGCGTGTCGGTGGGCGCTGTCATGATGGACCGCGTGCCCGCACTCGACCTCGCCGACCTCGATCCCGAGCAGGCCGCCGCCGTCCGTGCGCCGCGCGGTCCGGTGTGTGTGCTCGCCGGCGCCGGCACGGGCAAAACCAGGACCATCACCCACCGCATCGCCTATCTGGTGGCCGAAGGACATATCAAGGCCGACCAGGTGCTCGCGGTGACCTTCACCGCGCGCGCGGCGGGGGAGTTGCGCGGTCGCCTGCGCGCGCTCGGTCTCGGTGGCGACGCGACTCAGGTCCAGGCGCGGACGTTCCACGCGGCCGCGCTGCGGCAGCTCAAATACTTCTGGCCGCAGATCGTCGGCGACGTGCCATGGCGGTTGATCGACGGCAAGTTCCCGATCGTCGCGCAGGCAGCGAACCGGGCTGGTCTCTCCAGCGGCACCGACAGCGTCCGCGACCTGCTGAGCGAAATCGAATGGGCGAAGGCCTCGCTCATCGCGCCGGAGGACTACCCGGCCGCGGTCGCCGAGCACCGCCGCGAAACTCCGTACGACGCGATGCGAGTGGCCGACGTCTACGCGGGCTACGAGAAGCTCAAGGCGACGCCGGACGGGCTGCTGCTCGATTTCGACGATCTGCTGCTGCACACCGCCGCCGCGCTGGAGGACTATCCGGCCGTTGCCGACGAATTCCGCGGCCGCTACCGAAGTTTCGTGGTCGACGAGTACCAGGACGTTACGCCGCTGCAGCAGCGAGTACTCGACGCTTGGCTGGGTGACCGCGACGATCTCACCGTGGTAGGCGATGCCAACCAGACGATCTATTCGTTCACCGGCGCCACCCCCAGCTATCTGCTCGACTTCTCCCGCCGCTTCCCCGAGGCCACCGTGGTCCGGCTGGAACGCGACTATCGCTCGACCCCGCAGGTGGTGTCGCTGGCCAATCGCGTGATCGGGGTGGCGCGCGGCCGCATCGCGGGCACCAGGCTGCAGTTGATCGGTCGGCGGGCAGACGGACCTGAGCCGACGTTCGCCGAGTACGACGACGGTCCCGCCGAGGCGGCCGCGGTGGCGAAGGCGATCGAGCGGTTGATCGATGTCGGCACGCCCGCCGCGGAAATCGCCGTGCTGTATCGCATCAACGCCCAGTCGGAGGGCTACGAGCAGGCGCTCACCGAACGCGGCATCCCGTACCAGGTGCGCGGCGGCGAGGGTTTCTTCGCGCGTGCCGAGGTCAGGCAGGCTGTGCAGGCATTGCGGCAGGCCACGGCCCGCGACGATCTGCCCGACCAGGCGCGCAGCGGCACCGCCCTGGTATCGCTGGTCCGTGCGGTATTGGCCCCGCTCGGCCTCACCGCCACCGAGCCAGCGGGCGCCCAGGCGCGGGAACGCTGGTCCTCGCTGGTTGCCCTGGTGCGTCTGACCGAGGAGCTGGTCGGCCACGACGGCCGGCTCGATCTGACCGGGCTGCTGCGTGAACTCGCCGCCCGCGCAGAGGCCAGGCACGCACCTACGGTGCAGGGTGTCACGCTGGCCTCGTTGCACGCCGCCAAGGGCTTGGAGTGGGATGCGGTGTTCCTCGTCGGCCTGTCCGACGGCACCCTGCCGATCGCGCACGTCCTCGCCGACGACGGCTCGGTCGCCGACGCGGCCGCGCTGGAGGAGGAGCGGCGCCTGCTCTATGTCGGCGTCACCAGGGCGCGTGAGCATCTGCGGCTGTCCTGGGCGTTGGCGAGGAACGAGGGTGGCAGGCGCACCCGGCGGCGTTCGCGGTTCCTCAACGGCCTCGTCCCCGACGACTCGCCCGCCTCACGTGTCGCGGCGCCGGTCACCACATCGAACGGCATCCGCCCGACGTGCCGGGTGTGTGCCAAGCCGCTGATCGGCACCTACGCGACCATGCTCGGCCGCTGCCGCCGCTGCCCGGCGGAGCTGGACGCCGAACTGCTTGTCGCACTGGAGGAGTGGCGCGCGGAGAAGGCGGAAGCGTTGCGGGTGCGCGAATTCGTGGTTTTCACCGACACCACGCTCACCGCGATCGCCGAACAACTACCTGCCGACGACGCCGCGCTGGCCGCGATTCCGGGCATCGGTGCGAAGAAGCTCGACCAGTACGGCGCCGAGGTTCTCGCGATCGTCGCGTCCCGGCTCCGATCTAGATCACAAAACCGCAGGTAGAAAATAGGTTGTCGCCGTAGGCGAACTTGCATATGGTGGGAGTCACGCACTGGGAGGTCATCTCGGCGCGCATCGTTACCGACACACCACGAGTACAGGAGGGAGGCAGAGCAATGGACAACATCGTGAACTTCAACGCCTATGGCGTTGCGGTCAATGCGCCCATGGCGGCCTCCCGGGGGATCCTCGCCTTGCAGGGGATCGGTCTGTCCTGCATCGGTGCGTTCGGCGCCTTTGGAACGCAGGTGAATTCTGCCTCCATGCATGCGCCTATTCGCACCCTCATCCAGGACAAGCCCAGCGTGGGTTGGCACCCGGCAGTTGCCCAGGCAGCAGTCGGCGCCGTCACGGATGAAGCCGGACTCGAGCCGGCGGATCCGCGGGCAGCACGCCTCCGCACCGCACACCCAGCGACCGTGATCAGGACTCGACGCAGATGTCGACCTAGGTAGGGACCTCCTTCCCGACCTCCTGGCCACGGATCGCACGAAGCGAAACCGTGGCCAATATTTTTCGGCCCTTCAGCCACCGGCACCGGTTTCGCGACACAACGAAACGAACCGCTGCAAACGAGTTGAAGGAGAACGACGTGTTCACCGCACAGGGTTGGCCACAAGCCGCTACTGACGTGACATGCCGAGCCGTGGCGTCGACTACCCGGACCCGGGAGGTCACCAAGGTCCTGCCTTGCCGCGCAGGAGATCCGGACCTCTGGTTCGCCGAGAGCCCGGTCCAGTTGGAGCAGGCCAAGGCGCTGTGCGCGACCTGCCCGATCCGCAAGGGCTGCCTGAACGCGGCCATGGATCGGCGTGAGCCGTGGGGTGTTTGGGGCGGTGAGATCTTCGACCAGGGTGTCGTGATCGCCCGCAAGCGCCCGCGCGGCCGTCCGCGCAAGGTCGCGATCCCAGCGTGAGCGTCAGGCCCGGAGACGGCAGCTGGCGCAATCACGCAGGGCCCAGCTCACGTTGTGATGGATACAGCGTGAGCTGGGAAGTGACTTCCCTCCCTCCGGTCGATGTGCTCGAGTCGGTCGGTTCCGACGCGGGCCGAGCCAACGAACGAGAAAGCAGACCAGCCGCTCACCGGTGCTTGGTGAGCGGCTCGTCTGCGTTCCACCCTCAGCTCCGTCGAGGCGCAACCCCATGAGCACCGCCCGAATTCCGGCCCGAACCCCAAACCACAAACCGTCTCCCCACCCTGTCGAGTGCGAGTCTTACAAGAGCAACCCGCGGCCTGGCAACTTGGTGCGGGTCGACGGTGTGTGATCCGGAACGCACAGCGCACGGACGACTCGCCGAACTGTGCAGCCGTCGGTAGCGTGTGCGCCAATGCTTTTGGCTCAGGGATGGTTCTGCGGCCGGTTCGGTGGAGATGCGCGTGCACTATGTGATCGGGATACTTGGTCTGCTGGCCTTTCTGCTGCTTGCGTGGCTGCCGAGCACGGATCGCCGGGCCGCGGGCGGCAAACTCGGCCGGGTGGCGGTGTTGCTGGCTGTCCAGTTCGGGCTCGGATTCGTCTTGCTGAAGACGGGCGCGGGCACGGCGGTGATCCGGGTGATCCGTGACGGGTTCCAGCACATCCTCGAATATGCCGCGCAGGGAACCGCTTTCGTATTCGGCGATCTGATGAATGCTGGCGCCAACGGCCCCGCCTTCTTCTTCGCGGTCTTGATGCCGGTTGTGTTCGTGTCGGCGTTGATCGGCATCCTGCAACACATCCGCGTGCTGCCGCTGATCATCAAATATCTCGGTCTGCTGCTGTCGTGGCTGAGCGGGTTCGGCAAAATCGAATCGTTCAATGCGGTTGCCGCGGCCATCCTCGGGCAGTCGGAAGTCTTCATCTCGCTGCGCGGCATGCTGGCGCAGATCCCGCCGCAGCGGATGTTCACCCTCGCGGCGTCGGCGATGTCGACCGTGTCCGCGGGCATCCTCGGGGCCTATATGCAGCTCATCGACGCCCGGTATGTCATCGCCGCCATCGCGCTCAACATGTTCGGCGCGTTCGTGGTGTCCTCTCTCATCAATCCCTACGCGGTGAGTCCGGACGACGATGCCGAATTACTCGCCGCCGATATCGCCGAAAGCCGTAAACAGCAGTCGTTCTTCGAAATGCTCACCGAATACATCCTCGTCGGATTCAAGGTCGCCTTCACGGTGGGGGCCATGCTGATCGGCTTCATCGCCCTGTTGGCGATGGTGAACGGGATCTTCGCCGCACTGTTCCACGGCACCACATTCCAGGACGTGATGGGTCACATCTTCGCCCCGATCGCCTATCTGACCGGCGTGCCGTGGGACGAGGCCGCCGCGGCCGGACGCTTCATGGGTACCAAACTGGTGTCGAACGAGATGGTTGCCATGCAGCAGCTGCATCAGCAGCAGGGGCTGTCCCCGCGTTCACTCGCTATCGTGTCCACCTACCTGGTGTCGTTCGCCAACTTCTCCACCATCGCCATCGTCGTCGGCGCTGTCCGTAGTCTGGAGCAGAAGCAGGGTGTGGTCGTCGCGCAGAACGGCCTACGCCTGCTCTACGCCGCCACCCTGGTCAGCTTCCTCAGTGCCACCATCGTCGGATTGCTCAGCTGACACCGGTGCACCCCACCCACGGACACCCATCGACGAGGACACGAGGATGAACACCGTGATCGACAAGATCGCTTGGATCCACCTGAAAGACGGCAGGATCCTCAGCACCCGTTCACATGGCAAGGACGTGTACTACATCCCCGGCGGCAAACGCGAACCCGGCGAGACCGACCTCGACACCCTCACCAGAGAGATCGACGAAGAACTAGCCGTCACCATCGTCCCCACCACCGCCACCCACCTGGGAACCTTCCAGGCCCGAGCCCACGGCCACCCTGGCGGTGTCACCGTCCAGATGACCTGCTACACCGCCGACAGCCACGGGACACCCACCCCCAGCAGCGAAATCGACGAAGTCGTCTGGCTCACCTATGCCGACCGCGGTCGCGTCTCACCCGTAGACCAACTCATCTTCGACCACCTCCACCACACCGGCCGACTCCACTGACCGAATACCATCGACCGCTGATGTGCATACGTCGATGCTTGTGCATCGAGCTGCGCGATGGTTCAGGAGGCGGTGCGTTCCGCACGGAATCCGGGCATCCAGGTGCGCACGAGTTGCATGAACGGCAGCTCGGCGTCGAGTTGGGCCAGGATGCCGACGGACCCGCCGAGGACCCGGAAGATCATCACGAATTCGGCCGGAAGCTGGAGTGCCCGTGCGGTTTTCATCTCAGCGCTGGAGATGTCGGAGGCCCTGCCCGCCACCTGCTGCATCCACTTGCGGGTGAAGTGGAACGAGTCGGTCTGGATCGGGTCGGTGAACGGCCGCAGATAGTCGGCGATCTCCTGATGGGTGACGACCCGCCCGGGAATTACCCAGCCGTGGTCGTACATCAGCTCGGTGAGTTCGGCGAAGCGCTCCTCGACCGCCAAGGCCAGCATCCGGCCGAGCACCGGCGGGAAGCCGCCGGGCATCGGCGCACATGCTCCGAAGTCGATGACCGCGAGCTTGCCGTCGGGCAGCATCATGAAGTTGCCGGGGTGCGGGTCGGCGTGCAGCAGTTCGACGACCTCAGGGGCGGAGAAGTGGAACCGGCCCATCAGACCCGCGACGCGATTGCGCAGCGCGCGGGTGCCCACCGGATCCTCGGCGCCCCGCGCGATAATCGCGGAAACAGCGGTGCCATCCAACCATTCGGTGACGATCACCTTCGGAGCGCTCGCCACCACCTTCGGCACCACGATTTCGCCGTGCCCGTCGAAAGCCTTGGCGAAGGCACGCTGGTTGGCCGCCTCGTTGCGGTAGTCCAGCTCCTCCTCGGTGCGCTCGGTGATCTCGGCGAGGATCGGCTTCACATCCGAGCCCGGGATCACCGACGCGATCAGACCGGTCATCCGCGACAGCGTCTTGAGATCCGCGCGCAGCGCCTCGTCCGCGCCCGGGTACTGGACCTTCACCGCGACTGTTCGCCCGTCCGACCACACCGCCCTGTGCACTTGGCCGATGCTGGCCGACGCGGCCGGAGTGTCGTCGAATTCGCGGAAGCGCCGCCGCCACTGGGTGCCGAGCTGCTGGTCGAGCACGCGGTGGACGGTCGCGGCCGGCATCGGCGGCGCGGCGGCCTGCAGCTTGGTGAGCGCCTCGCGGTAGTGCTCGCCGAACTCCTCCGGGACCGCGGCCTCCATCACGCTGAGCGCCTGCCCGAACTTCATCGCGCCGCCCTTGAGTTCACCCAAGATGGTGAACAACTGCTGGGCGGCCTTCTGGTTGAGTTGGGCGTTGATCGCGGACTTGTCGCCTCCGGCGAGCTTCTTGCCGAACCCCACGGCGGCCCGCCCGGCGATGCCCAGCGGAATCTTGGCCAGCTTGGCATTTCGGGACGCAGGACGGCGCACGATCTCAGACACGTACCCATCATGGCGGACGGACCTGTGGATTTGCCATGGCAATCTTGATCACTCGCTACTTCCCGCGGCGAGACCAGCGGAAACATGGGCACACGCGCAGTCGGGGTGGCGAGCCCACGCGCGTCGGTCGAGGACATGCGAATCCAGATCCAACTCCACGGTGGCGTTGAGCGTGGCCGGTGCGCGGCGCGGGGAGCAATCCAATATCGCCTCGAGTTCGCCGAGCGCGACCGCGGTCGTCGCAGCGATGCCGGCGGGGGAGGCATGGCCCACCCGGCCAAGCAGTTGGGCGGCCAGGTGTGGCCAGTCGGCGTCGTTCTGGGCGCGGATCAGGTCCGCGCAGCGCAGGCAGCTGGTGACGCCGGGTAGCACAAGTGGCCCGATGACGCCCTTGTTGTCCCGGATGCGTAGTTGTAGATGCGGAATCCGGTGCAGCACAAGGTCGTTGACCAGCCGTGGGTCGGGCATCAGCGCGTCGGCGAGTACCACGAGGTCGGACCGCCACGTGCGCACCGCCGCCGCGTCGGGCGAATGGTCGCGCGAGCGGGTCGGGCGTACCCCGAGTGTGCGCAATCCGGCCGAGACCGCGTCCGACAGCGGGCCGAGCCCGTGCACACGCACCGCCCGGACCCGCCCGGCCCGATCCTCGGGGTGGTCGAGCAGACCGGCCTCGTCGATCAGAGTGAGCAGCGCCACGGCGCGCTCGGGATCGATACCGCATTCCCCGGCGCGCCAGATGATCTGTGGCCGGGTCCGCAGGCCGTCCAGTAGGCGCAGGAACGCGAGCACGGTCTCGCCGTCCATGTCCTCGGGGCCGAGCACCAGGGCGGTCTCCGGGTCCCACCCGAGCTGGACCACGCCGGTAGGGCGCACCAGTACGGTCACCCTCGGCCGAAGCCTCGGGCCGCGACACATCGTTGTCATGGTCAGAAGTATGCAAACCACGCGCTGCGCGACTCGCCCCCAAACCCGTGGTTATCCACAGGGTTTTGGTTATCAACAGGGCGGCTCAGGAGGACGTGCCGCCACCCTTTCCCAGATCGGGGCCGCTGTCGCGCTGCTCGCGCTCGGCCTGCTCGCGCGCCTCGGTCTCGGCGAGTTGCGCAAGCGGATCGTCGAACGCCGTGGTCCCGCCGCCGATCACCGAGTCGATGAAGCCGGCGGGTGAGTCCAGGTCATTCGTATCCGGCAGCAGATCGGGATGTGCCCACACGCCGTCGCGCGCGGTCATGCCCGCGTCGGTGGTGAGCCTGCGCCACAGCGCCGCCGCCTCGCGCAGCTTGCGCGGACGCAACTCCAGGCCGACCAGGGTCACGAAGGTCTGCTCGGCCGGGCCGCCGGTGGCGCGGCGCCGGCGCAGCGTCTCGGCCAGCGCGCCCGCGCCGGGCAGCCGATCGCCGACGGCGTCGGTGACCACGACCTGCACCCAGCCCTCGATCAGCGCGAGCAGCGTCTCCAGGCGCTCGAGCGCCTGCTTCTGCTCCGGCGTGTTCTGCGGCTCGAACGTGCCCTGCGCCAGGATCTCCTCGAGTTTCGACGGATCGGCCAGCGCCATCGGGTCGATGCCCTGTGCGGCCTGCTCCAGCGCGGAGAAGTCCATGCGGATGCCGCGCGCGTAGTCCTCGACCGCGCCGAGCACCTGCTGGCGGAGCCATGGCACGTGCGCGAACAGTCGCTGATGGGCCGCTTCACGCGCGGCGAGGAACACCAGGATTTCGCTCTCCGGCTGTTCCAGGCCCGCACTGAACTCCGAGATCGCCGCCGGCAGCAACGCCGCGGTGCCGGTGGGCCCCAGCGGGAGACCGATGTCGGTGGAGGTCAGCACCTCCTTGGCGAGCTGACCGAGCGCCTGACCGAGCTGCGAGCCGAAGGCGAGACCGCCCATCTGACCGAGCATGCCGACCATCGGCGCGGCGAACTCCCTGGCCTCCGCGGGAAGGGACGCCGTCCACATCCCGGAGATCTGCTCGGCCACCGGATCGCACAGCCGCTGCCAGGTGGACAGGGTCTGCTCGATCCAGTCGTTGGCGGTCCACGCGACGGTCTTGGTGGCACCTGCGGGCAGGGTGGTCGCGCCGTCCAGCCACAGCTCGGCCAGGTGCGCGGCGTCGGTCACCGCGCTCGTTGTGCTCGACGACACCGGCGCCACAGTCGAGCCCAGCTGCTGGCGAGCCAGTCGCTTGGCGACGTCGTAGTTCACCGGGCCGGCCTGGCCCGAGCTCGGCTGTCCCATGCCGCTGAGCATCTGCCCCAGCGAGGTCAGCATCTGTCCGAGTTGTGCAGGGTCGAACCCGCCCGCGCCGGACCCACCGATCCCGAAGCCGAGCGGATCGTTCGGACCCGGACCGCTCGGCTCGTCGCCGCGCTTGCGATCGTCGTCGTCGCGGTTCGAGAATCCGAAGGGGAGGTCACTCATATCCCTTACGTTACGCGTGAAGCACGGTGTCCCGATGTTCGCGCGGCGCGAAATCGGAGGACGCGCGCGACGGCGAAATGGCCGCCTGCGCCGCCCGCGGCGGCGACGATCACTACTGTGGTGCAGGTGAATCGTCGGATCCTCACTCTCGTGGCCGCTCTGATCCCGGTGCTCGTGCTGGGTGTCCTCGGCAGCGTGCTCACTGTGCCGTTCGTCGCACTCGGCCCCGGTCCCACCTTCAACACTCTCGGTGAGGTGGACGGCAAGGAAGTCGTGGACGTCAAGGGCGCGCAGGTGGATCCGACCACCGGGCATCTCAACATGACCACGGTGGCGGTGCGCGACGGGCTGAGCATTTTCGAGGCGTTCGGCTTCTGGGCCAGCGGCAAGCACGGTCTGGTGCCGCGCGCGGAGGTCTACCCGCCCGGCGTGTCGCGTGACGAGATCGACAAGTCCAACCAGCAGGACTTCAAGGACTCCGAGGGCAATGCCGAGGTCGCGGCGCTGCACTACCTGAACCTGCCGACTGTGGTGCTGCTGCGGAAGGTCTCCGACGACGGCCCGGCCAACGGGGTGTTGCGTGCCGGCGACGAGCTGCTCAGCATCAACGGCGCGCCCATGAGCGAGCCCAAGGACGTCGTCACCGCGGTGTCGTCGCAGGCGCCCGGTAGCCCACTGACCGTGGTGTACCGGCGGGACAACGCCGAGCAGACCGCGACGCTCAGCCTCGGCGCCCGCCCCGACGACGCGACCAAGGGCTACCTCGGGGTGACGCCGGGCGAAGGCGCGCGCCCGCCCATGCGGGTCGCCTTCAACCTCGCGGACATCGGCGGGCCTTCGGCAGGCCTGATGTTCAGCCTCGCGCTGATCGACAAGCTCTCGCCCGGTGAGCTGGACGGTGGCAAGTTCGTGGCAGGCACCGGGACCATCGATCAGGACGGCAAGGTCGGTCCGATCGGCGGCATCCAGTACAAGATGATGGCCGCGCGTGCGGCGGGCGCGGAGACCTTCCTGGTCCCCGCCGCCAACTGCAACGAGGCCGAACAGCGGAACCCGGACGGTCTGCGGCTGGTGAAGGTCGAGAACCTCACCGGCGCAGTGCAATCGCTCAACGACGTCAACGCGGGCAAGGACACCGTCAGCTGCGGGTGAGCCTCACTCCAGCGTGTGGTGCAGCGCCTCGATGAGGTTCGGCGCCAGGTTCGGGTAGGTGCGCAGGTCGAGGTCGCCGAAGTCGTCGGCGTCGTCCTCGGGACGCAGTTGTAGCAGGCACAGCGAGGCTCCGTCGCGCAGCGCCGCGGCGAACAGCCGCGCCTCCCTGCGCTCCGGATGCGCCTCGGCGGCGGCCCGGGCGGCCGCGTCGGCTGCCTCGTGGTCGGCGAGCAGCGGGGCAAACGCGTCGTCCAGCGTGGACTCGGCGGCCGGTGGCAGCACCACGATCTCCTGGACCAGCACACAGCCCCGAACGGCGGGGGGCCAGCTCGTGGTGGCCAGGAACTCGTCGAGCGCCATCGACCCGCCGGTCACATCATCCGGGAACGCCTCCTGGGCAACGGGAGTGAGCTCGTCTCCGGCGTCGAGCTGATCTATCAGCTCGGGCTGGGCCGCGACCAGATCGGCGGTGGGCACCAGCGCGAACATCTGCGGCGGCCGACCCCAACCCTCGGCGTCGACGAAGTCCGCCACCTCCCGGACGGAACGGGCGAGGACGAGTTCGGCGTGCAGGTCTGCGGTCACGGAAACATCCAATCAAACCGGCGTCCCGGACGGTCACGAACCCGGGTGATCGGTCGTCGCGAGCGGCAAGCGCAACCCTGGCAGCTGCACCGTGTCCGATTTCCGTAGAGTGGGCCGGGACGGTCCGGAAGGACCACCCGCAACATCGGACTGCGGCGCATCGGCCGGGCGTATCGGTGCGAGTGCCGTCTGACCTTGGAGAGTGGCATCGTGGGCATGCGGCCCCCCACCGGCTTACCTTCGCTGTCCCGACGCAGCCGTGTGCTGCTGGTGGCGGCCATCGTCCTTGCGGCATTGCTGTTACTCGGTCCGCGGTTGACGGACACCTATACGAACTGGTTGTGGTTCGGCGAGGTCGGCTTCCGCAATGTGTACCTCACCGTGCTGCGCACCCGAATCCTGCTGTTCCTCGTCGTGGCGACCTTCGTCGGCCTCGTCGTCTGGTTGGCGTTGCTGCTCGCCTACCGGTCCAGGCCGGTGTTCGTCCCGGTGGCGGGCCCGAACGATCCGATCGCGCGTTACCGCACCACCGTGATGAGCAGGCTGCGGCTGTTCGGCGTCGGCATTCCCGTGCTGCTCGGCCTGCTGTCCGGTCTGGTGGCGCAGTCGAATTGGGTGACGGTGCAGTTGTTCCTGAACGGTGGCTCGTTCGGCGAGAAGGACCCCCAGTTCCATCTGGATGTCGGCTTCTACGCCTTCGATCTTCCGTTCTATCGGATGGTGCTGAACTGGTTGTTCGTCGCGGTGGTCATCGCGTTCTTCGCCAGCCTGGTCACCCACTACATCTTCGGCGGCCTGCGACTGAGTGGGCGCGAGGGCACGCTCACCCGGCCCGCCCGCATCCAACTGGCCGTGCTCGCCGGGCTTTTCGTGCTGCTCAAGGCGATCGCGTACTGGTTCGACCGGTATGAGCTGCTTTCCAGCAGCCGCAAGGAGCCCACCTTCACCGGCGGTTCCTACACCGACATCAATGCGGTGCTGCCGGCCAAGCTCATCCTGTTGTCGATCGCCGTCATCTGCGCGATAGCGTTCTTCGCCGGCGTCGTGTTGCGTGATTTGCGGGTGCCCGCGATGGCCGCCGCGCTGCTCGTGCTGTCCTCGATCCTGGTCGGCGCGGTGTGGCCGTTGGTGGTCGAACAGTTCTCGGTTCGCCCCAACGCCGCCGACAAGGAAAGTGAGTACATCGAACGCAATATCGCCGCGACCAGGCAGGCGTTCGGCATCACCGACGACAAGATCGACTACAAGGACTACCTGGGCGAGAGTAAGAAGAGCCCGCTCACCGTTCCGGTGGACGCCGCGACCATCGGCAACGCCCGGCTGCTCGACCCGAACATCCTCTCGCCCACCTTCACCCAGCTGCGTCAGCTGAAGAACTTCTACGGCTTCCCGGAGTCGCTGGACATCGACCGCTACAACCTCGACGGCGACGTGCAGGACTACATCGTCGCCGCGCGTGAGCTGTCGCCCGCCGCGCTGAGCGGAAACCAGACCGACTGGATCAACAAGCACACCGTCTACACCCACGGCAACGGCTTCGTCGCCGCCCCCGCCAACCGGGTGAACAAGCCGCAGTCCGAGGACCCCAACGCGACCGGGGGCAGCAGCGACAGCGGCTACCCGATCTTCAATGTCAGCGACCTGTTCACGCCGTTGGACAAACAGCGGATCAAGGTTGATCAGCCGCGCGTCTACTTCGGCGAGCTGATCTCGCAGTCCAGCCCGGACTACGCGATCGTCGGCGCGATGGACAGCCAGCGTCCGCGCGAGTACGACTCCGACACCGCGCAGTACACCTACACCGGCAAGGGCGGTGTGCCGATCGGCAACTGGTTCAACCGCCTCGCCTTCGCGGCCAAGTACGCCGAACGCAATATCCTGTTCTCCTCGGCCATCGCCGACGACTCCAAGATCATCTACAACCGCAGCCCGCGCGAGCGGGTGCAGAAGGTCGCGCCCTGGCTCACCACCGACGGCAACGCCTATCCGGCCGTCGTCGGCGGCCGGATCGTCTGGATTGTCGACGCCTACACCACCCTGGACAACTACCCGTACGCGCAGTCCACCTCGCTGGAGGGCGCGGTCGAGGACAGTATCGACAAGAAGACCGGCAGGCTGCTGCCGCGCAAGTCGGTCAGCTACATCCGGAATTCGGTCAAGGCCACGGTCGACGCCTACGACGGCACCGTCACGCTGTACGAGACCGACTCGTCGGATCCGGTGTTGAAGGCGTGGCGCGGGGTGTTCCCCGGCGCGGTGAAGCCGGAGAGCGAGATCTCGCCGGAACTGCGGGCGCACTTCCGCTACCCGGAGGACTTGTTCAAGGTCCAGCGCGAGATGCTGACCAAGTATCACGTGGACGATCCGCGCGAATTCTTCACCAACAACGCGTTCTGGTCGGTGCCCGCCGACCCGACCACCGAAGGCGGGACGACCGCGAACCAGCCGCCGTACTACGTGCTGCTCGGCGACCCGCAAACGAACAAGCCGACGTTCAACTTGACCAGCGCCATGGTCGGTTACAACCGGCAGTTCCTGTCGGCCTACATCTCGGTACGGTCGGACCCGGACGGGTACGGCAAGTTCACTATTCTGCGATTGCCCACCGACACACAGACATTGGGTCCGCAGCAGACGCAGAACCGAATGACGACGGCGCCGGAGGTCTCGCGCGAGAAGACACTGCTGTCCAACTCGAACAAGATCAAATATGGCAACCTGCTGACCCTGCCGATCGCCGACGGCGGGATCCTCTACGTCGAGCCGTTCTACAACGAGCGCAACACGGGTCCCAACACCGCGACCTTCCCGCAGTTGTTGCGGGTGTTGGTGAGCTATCGAGACGAAGCGGGCAGCGTCAAGGTGGGCTATGCCTCGACGCTGGCCGAGGCATTGAACCAGGTGATCCCAGGGGCCGGTGCACTGGCGACGCCGTTCGGCGGTGATTCGGGTACCAGGCCGAAACCCGGCACGATTCCGCCGCCGGTCGATCAAGGCAGCGGGATCGCCAACGGCGCAACCCCACCGCCCGCGGTCACCCCGCCGCCGTCGACGGGATCATCCTCCGGCAAGGACGCGGCGGCGGCCGAGTTGAACCGGAAGATCGAGAACGTGCGCAACGCGATGCGCAGCGGAAACTTCCAAGACTTCGGTAGGGCGCTGGACGAGCTCGAAGCCGCCGTCAAGGCATATCAGGACGCTGGACGCTGAGGGTAGGCCACTGCGCGTGAGATAGGCGCGGCGGGCGAGTTAGGCGGCAGACGCACGAAATGGGGCTGCGATCCGGAGGGATTGCAGCCCCATTTCGTGCTGGTGGATCGCCGGTGTCAGCGGCCGAGCGAGTCGACGATCGCGCTGTTCTGCTGCAGGAGCAGCTGATAAGGGCCTTCCAGGCCGTACTGCTTTGCCAGCTCGCCGGCGGCTGACTTGGCCTGCTCGACCACGGACTCGGCTTCCTCCTGGGAAGGCGCGGCGAGGGTCTGCTCCGGCACCGCAGCGGGCTCGGGCTCGGAGGTTCCCGGACGCAGGTACTGACCGCACACCGGCCACGCGCCGGGGCCTTGCGTGTCGAGCACGTTCTCCGCGACGCGGATCTGCTCGTCCTTGCTCGCGGTGTGCGCGGAGCCGTGACCGCCGTTGGCGGCCCAGGTGCTCTGGGAGAACTGCAGACCGCCGTAGTAGCCGTTTCCGGTATTGATTCCCCAGTTGCCACCGCTCTCGCACTGCGCGACACCGTCCCAGTTGTGGGTCGGTGCGGCGGAGGCCGTAGCGGTGGAGAGTGCGAACGGGACGGCAACAAGAGCGCCGGTGACGGCGGCGAAGCCGAGGGCGCGGGTGCTGAACTTCCGGTTCTCAGTCATGGTGGTTTCCCTCCCTGCGCCCGCCGGCACGGCGATGGTGCATGCCGTGTCCCTGTCCCCAGGTCGTCGGGGATCCTCGAACCGCGGGACAGGGTCACCGGTGTTCGGCGGTTCGAGTTCGAGCCCATCACGGTTGATCCGGGCCGTGGACTGAAGGTAACGAAGAAATCTCAGCAGATCACATCTCGATAACGCCTGAATTGCATGACGCGAATAACTCGAATATCGGCGTGTTTGCAGGTGAAAACGGCACCAACACGCCGTTGGGACGGTAAGTGATCGCATCGTTATGTGATCGAGATCACTATGAAATAGTGGGCCCTGTCACGTTTGAAATGCTCCTCTGGTGTCGACTGCGCGCGGGCGTCGCGGCGGCGGGACTTGACGGGCCATTGCCCACCGCTGTGATCTGGGTCTCTCCGGCTGTCGATCGCACGACCGCTTGCATGCCTTCTCTCGTCGGTGAACCGGGCGGATTCCCTTCTGACCTGGCGATTTGCAGAGTCCGTGAACCCGTGTGTAATGTTGTGTTCACCGACGCGGGGTGGAGCAGCTCGGTAGCTCGCTGGGCTCATAACCCAGAGGTCGCAGGTTCAAATCCTGTCCCCGCTACAAGCGAAGGCCCCCGGAGAACATCTCCGGGGGGCCTTCTTCGTGCCCCTCTCTCGGTCGTCCAACCTCGGCTCGCCCTACGTCTGGGCAGTTCTCGATCGGCGAGCAATTACACACGTGGAATTCGGGATCGGCGCGGACGCCGCATCAGCTCCTCAGCGCCCAGGGGATCGCCGACCTGCTCCGTTGACCTCTGACCCGATTCGAATCAGTCGATCGAATTCGTGTCCAGAACGGCCCACGGTTATGCGGACTCCCGTGCGAATACGGCGGAATGATATCCCGTACTTTTCCGAAAGCGATTGGGGCATAACGGGACAGCCGACACCGGCCGGCGCCCGCGCCCTCGAAAATTGCTGTCGGGCCGTCACCGGTGATCCATGCCTGATCGGCGATCCACGCCGCCAGCTCGGCCTCGGCTTCGGCGAACCCCACCAGCCCGTACTCGGCCGCGATCTCGGCCTGATGCTCGAACCGAGTCGTACGCCGCACCACATACTCACCCAGGCACGACGGATCATCGATCTCCAACTGCTCGCCGAGATAGGCCACCAACTCGGCCGGCACATCGATCGGATCGGTCAGAAACATCCCCAGATAGCGGACCGTCACCACCTGCACCGCGAACCCGAGCCGGTTGTAATCCCGGCGCCGCGCCGCGATCAACCGCCGATCTACATCATCCAGATAGCAGAACCGCTCCAACTCCACCCGGGACAACACACCGAAACGCCCGTACCCGGGCACACCCGCATCAATCACGCCGACATGAAATCACCAGCTCAACAGCATGATTCAGCCCACGGACGGCAGCCGCGGGCGTCGAGGATCCGGTACGCGGTGCTGATGGCCCGACGCTCGGTTGAGCGTTGGTGACTTCGGCGAGGTAGCGGTACAGGGTGGCGCGGGAGACGCCGAACGCGGCAGCGACCCGCTCGATAGGCTGGTCGGCGGCCAACGCAGCACGGGCGGCCGCCAGTTGGCCGTCGGTGAGCTTGCGCGGCCGACCGGGCTGCTTGCCTTTCGCGGCAGCGACTTCTCGGGCGTGCGCGGCGCGTTCACGCATGAACACTCGCTCCATGTGCGCGAACAGCGCCAGCATCGCCACGGAGAGTTCGGCCATGCCCGAGGTATCGGTGGTGTCGATCGGCAAGGGATCCCGCAACGTCTTCACCCCGACACCGCGTTCGGTCAGGTCATGGATGACGTTGAGGCACTCGCGCAGGTTGCGGCCGAGCCGATCCAGGTTGGTCGCCACGATCGTGTCGCCGGGTCGGGCGTACTTCAGCATCTCCGCGAACTCCGGGCGGTCGATAGTGGCGCCGGTCTTCTTGTCGGCGTAGATCTGGTCGGCCTGGATCCCGTGCTCGGCGAGTGCGACGAGCTGGCGTTCGAGGTCCTGGTGGGTGGTGGAGACCCTCGCGTAGCCGAGGTCCATCAGCGTCCTGCCGCAGTGGCTGATGTCTGGCGCTGGGTAGCGGTGACCGAGAGCGTGTGGTCGACCGGGAGCACCGTGACCGGGTGGGCCGGGTGGAGGCCGAGAGTGAGTTCACCGATAGTGCTATCGGTCCCCACGCGCAGCCGGATGCGCGCTTGCCCTTCGAGCCGCGATTCGGCCAGCGCCGTGAGCGGGCCCGCGATTACGGCGACCCCGGTTTTGACGGCGATGGTACGGCCGAGGTGATCGCTGGTGAGTGCACCTACATGGATCTCGTGGGAGCCCTCATCGAGATCGGGCACAGCCCGTAACCGGGGGGCGAGAGGTATAGCAGGGAGCAGCATGGGTTCCTCCTACAGCAGGATTTCTCATAATCTTACTCCGTAGCAGAGTTTCACGACGGTGTTTCGAGACAAGATTTCGAGACTTTGTGAGCTGGGAGTCCTTCGGCGGCAATAGTGCGATGCCGCATGACGATGTCAGTGGCGTGAGCTGGAGAAACGTCACCGCCTGTCAGTGGTAGGCCGCACGAAAATGTCAGTGGATGCCGACGGTCTGACGGCATCTCCGCAGGTCGGCTGGTGCTGAACGGAACTGTCGGTGCCCACCAGCTCGGGTGCTGATCACCCACGGGTGTCGCGGCGGCGTCGAGCGGCGCGCATCTCGGCGTCGGAGACCTTGTCTGCGAGCAGGGTGTAAATCTGGGTGGTTTCGGTGGAGGCGTGTCCGAGACGTTTGCGGACGACCTCGATGGACACGCCAGCGTTGATGAGTTCGGTGGCGTGCGAGTGGCGCAGCTGGTGGATGTCGATGTCGACTCCTGCTGCGGTGCAGTACTTCTGCCAGCGGTGGTGGGCGGCCGAGTACGACAGCGGCCCGCCTTTGCCGTTGATGCTGGCGCGGAACATCGGCCCGGTGGTGTAGCCGGTGCGCGCCAGGTACAGCTTCACCAGCCCGACGTAGCCGCGGTCGTCGAGCAGTACGGTGCGCACGGTGCCGCCCTTGCCGTGCACGCGGACGTGTTCGTCGTCCAACGCGAGGTCGAAGTCCTCGACGTACAGCTCGCACGCCTCCGAGGCCCGCGTCCCGCACTGGTAGGTGGTCTCGAACAGCACGCGGTCGCGCAGCACGTCCAGCGGCACGCTCTTGCGGGGCCGTCGCGCGCACATCGCGTCCAGGACGCGGAAGATGCGCGGGGCCGGGACCGGTCGCGGCAGCGTCTTCGGGACGCGCACGGTGTCGACGCGGTCCATCGGATTCGCGTCGAGCCGGTCGTGGCGTACCGCCCATCGGCAGAACGCCGACACCGCCGCGCGTTTGCGTTTGCGGGTGGCCGGTGCCTGGTGTGCGATGTCGGTCAAGAACTGCCGAACCGGTACTACGTCCATCACCTCGAGGTCGCCGTCGTAGTACTCGGCGAATGCCAGCAGATCCCCGCGGTAGGCGCGAATCGTGTTGGCGGGCTTGTTCGCATTGCCGAGATCGACGAGGAAGTCCTCGATATGGTCCGGCAGAGGACGGAAGGGTTCGGCGTCGCTGTTCACACTGCTGGGTCGGCGTCGTCCTGGTAGCGCAGCTCCCAGCCGAGTGTGGGATCGTCGCCGTCGTAGTGCAGCACGCACCCCTGCGCGAGGTGGTTCATCCGTCTCCCGACATCGCGGCGTGCGGTGCCCAGGATGTAGACCACCTTGCCGTTCTCGGGACCGCCGACCACGGTGGCCTCGAACGCCTGATCCTCTACCGGCGGCACCACCTGTCCGGCGTGGGCGAAAACCCATCCAGTGGACCGCTCTTCGAGTACATAGCGTTCCCGGGTGTCGGCGGCACCGACACCTCCACGGCGGAGGCCGCGGGTCGGCCAATCGAATATCGCGCCCACCTCCAGGCCATCTTCCATGTAGTCCTGCTCGTTCACATCGCCGTCAAGAGCGCCGCCTTCGAACTGCACTCGCACCAGCCCGGGCAATTCCATGTCTGTCCGCCGTTCTTCTGCTCGATCTCGTCACCCTGGAGTGCCCGCGCGGTCAAGGTTGCCCGATAACTAGGAAATGAGCGGTCGGGCGATCGACGAGTTCCGCCAGGTCGTACCCGCCCATCCTAGCCAATATTGCCCGATAACCGTAGTTATCTGGCAAGCCTTACCGTCGGTGTCGATAGACCGGCTCCTCGATCGGCACCAGATCCGGCTCACGCGGAACGCGTTGGAAGGTCGGCTGATTGGGCCGCCGATGTGGTGGTTTGCGGGTGAGGGGGCGTGATCGGGGCGGTAGTCCGCGCCATAGGATCCCGGTCTGCCAGATCCAGTTCTGGTGCCAGGGATGGCGTGCGGGAGTGGTCAAGCCAGTTTCGGTGAAGGTGTCGCGCAGTATCTGGCCGAGCGCGCCGAGGCCACCGGCGAGCAGAAGTCCGCCGGGTTCGGGTGCCGTCTCTTGAAACAACAGCGCCGCCTCCAGAAGCGGCCGCGCGGCGGGCGGGACCGGCCAGACACACAGGCGCGTGGGATCGGTGCGGTCGATGGTGTCGATACCGACGAGAATGTCGAAGGCGTAGGCCAGGCAGGTGATCGTCTTGAGCTCTCGCACGGTCGCGCCAGTGAACAGCGAGATCGCGACCGCCGCAGCGTAGGCAGGGTTGGCGGTGCGGGTGCGGATACGTTCGGCGAGTTGGTGATCGAACGGGGTGGTGGTCATGCCCGGTCCGACGCTGTAGGCGAGGTTCGGCGGCAGTTCCAGCGTGATGCCGTGCAGCTCGAATCCGACCTGTACACCACGCAGTCGGGTGAGGGTGGTGTAGCGGCCGGGGCTGTCGGCGACGGTGGCGGCCAGCAATCGGAACAGGGTCAGGGTTTCGTGCCAGTGCGCCAGACCCGCGTCGGGGCGGCATTCGTAGAGCCTGCGCAGGTGGGCATGGCGTGAGTGCAGGGCCTGCAGCATCCGCTCGGCGTAGTCGGCGTCCTCGGTGCCGAGCCACACTCCGGAGCCCTCGTCAGTGTGGGCGTGCGCGCACGAGTGGCCGGTGTGGGAGCTGATCCACGCGCAGGTGGTCTCGATCGCCCCGGTGTAGACCGCGTCGACTCGCGCGAACTGCTCGGGGGCGAGGGCGTCGGCCGCGTCGGCCCGGAAGGTCCGCACGCCGGCGTCGGGCACCTGCGGCAGATCACCTCCGGCAAGAGCGGGCATGGTGGTCGAGGCGACAGCGATCTCGTCCAGAACCACACGGGGATCCTCGATGAGGCGGTGCGTCAGCTGGTCGAGGGCAAACTGTGGGTGTCCGAAAGGGCCCGGGTGGTGCCAGGCCAAGACCAGATGCACGTCGGCGGAGCGGCGCACCCGCAGTAGCCAGGCGAGCTGGTCGGGGGTGAGGGTATGGGCGCGCAGCACCACCAGATGCCGCACACGCAGGGCTCGGAACCAGGCCAGCACCGCACGCGACAACGGCTCGACCGCGGCCACCTTCTCCGGCGCGATCCGGGTGATCGAGCACCCCAACGCAGCCGCGACGTCGGCGGCCAAGGCGAGTCCGGACTTCGTCGACGGCGTCGGATGCACCGTGACGGTCCCCTGCGTGGAGTTGTGCGCGGCGAGTAGAGCGTGGGTGAGGGTGGCGGTGTCGGCGGCGTCGCGCAGCACGGTGACCGGCCGGTGCGCGGGAGCCTCGATGTTCAACTCCTCGGCCAGATTGTCGTGCCATCGGGAGGTGTTCACCCCGCCTGTCCCGACAGTTTGGAGAACACCCAGCCCATCACTTCTTCGTCGACCTGGGCGCGGTCGAGCCGAGTGAGCGCGCGCACGGTGTGGGAGGTGATCTTGGCCCAGGCACGGAAATTGCCGTGCCCGGCGTGGGAGTCGGCGAAGGCGATGGTCTGCGGGTCGGTGTTCTCCCATACTGGGTGGAAGGCAGGGATCACCCGCAGCACCTGCTCGGGTGTCATACGCCGGAATTCTTGCCAGACATAGACTCTGGAGGACAGCATCGGTTCACGGCGCAAAACTTGGTAACAGTCCCCGCCGCCGACGAACACGATCGCGATGTCGGTGCGCCGGTCGTCCCACAGGTGCCGCCAGTACTCGAAACACTCCCGCGAGAGCCATTGCGCCTCATCGCATACGAGCACCCGGAAGCGTTCGGAAAGAACGTCTTTGAGTACCTTGTCGAACTCGATCGGCTTGCGTGGCGGTGCTCCGCCGATCGCGAGCGCGTCGAACAGCGTGTGTCGGATGTCGCGCGGCGTAGGGCGGGCCCGGAACTGCACCCGGCACACCGTGTCCGGGGCCAGCTCGCGCAGCGTGGCGTTGACCGACAGTGTCTTTCCGACACCGGCGTCGCCGTGCACGCACATCATCGCCTTGGCGTCGATCACGTCGGCCAGGTTGTCCTTCATCAGCAGCAGCGCGTCGGTGGCCACGATGTGCGCGCCCACCAGACCGAGGAAGTGATCGGCCGCAGCGTCGAGGTCGGCGCCCGGATGCGGTGGTCGAGTCACGGTTGCTTCTTTCTCCCGCTGCGGTGGTGCACCTCATCCAGATCGATCGGCATGACCCAGCCCGGCGCGGGCGGCGGCAGCGGAATCAAGTCCGGGCGCGCCCACCGCGCCAGGTCCGCGTCCTGCTCGTCGCCGCGTTCCCGGTCGGCTTCGGTGACGGTCATCGCATCCAGGCGTTTCGCCGGGGCCGGTGTCGTCGTGGCGGCATACCGGGTGCGGCGAGCACGTTCGGCCGCCGACAACTCCGATCGCAACCTGGCCGCCTTGCGGTCGCGGGTGCGGCGGACCGCTGCTTTGGTCGCCTCCGATGCCCGGTCGGCCAGCTCGGCGCGGCCCAGATGCGCACCGGTGCGGACGTCGAACACCTCGACCTCGTGATCGTGGTGTGGCATGTAGCGCAGCCGGACCGTGGTCCCGACACGGCCCACCATCCAGTCCGCGATGTAGAAGCGGCGCCGTCCGAACCCAACGCCCTTGGAGGTGATCTTGCGGTGGCGGCGGTCGTCCTCGAGGGTGAACATCCATAGCTTCGCCTCGTCGGCATCGTGGATTGGCGTCGCATCGGCCAGCCACGACGCCAATGGTGTCCGGCCGCCGAGCTCGTCGATGACGTGGTCGCGGTTCCACCAGCCCACCCATGCCAGTAATTCGGCGACGAATGCCTCGAACGTCAGCGCGGGCTGGTCCGGATCGACCAGCGCCCCGCTCGCCTGGGTTTGCCGGTGGGTGTAGCGCGGCAGGCCTGCGAACAGCATCCGATCGACCGCGCCGTTCACGGCCTCGACGGTGCCCTTCAAATGTGGTGTGTATCCAGGCAAGTCGACCACCCGGACCGCGAACGCGCCCATCGCTTCGCGCACCGTCCGTGACAGGAAGTCCTTGCCCTGATCGACACGCACCACGGCGGGCAGGCCACCTGTGGGCCCGTACGGTTCGCTGCGCGAGATCGCCGCGCGCAGCGCCGCCAGGATGCTCTCGCGGCTCGGCGCCTGCGGTGTCACCGCGACACCGAGAATCACATCGTGGGCGGCATCGATGAACCACGTCACCCACGGCTTCACCAGCTGTCCATCGACGTCGACCTGTACCGTGGCCTCGACGTGATCGGCTTCCCACGCTGCATTCCGGTGGGTGGCGGGACGCTGCAAGAACACATCAAAGCGGCGGCGGGCTCACTCGCCGTACCGCAAGCCTGCTCGCTCACCGGGTGTCAAATCCCGCACAATGGCCCGCTGCACCGTCGACACGCTCGGCGCCGGCGGACCACCATGGGTGGCCTCTGTGGCCAGCTCGCGCTGCAGCGCTGCTGCATTGCCCCGCCAGTACGCCAATCTCACCCGCAGGTGGTCATCGATTCGGAAACGATTCCGTTGTGGCGGGGCGAGGTTGCGCCGACGGACAGCAATCCACCGCCACACCGTGCGGTCGGACACTCCCAGAGTTTGCGCCACCATCCCCACGTGCGTCCGCGACAACGCGTCCTGTTCGGCCAGTTGCACAAGCCGGTCCACGGCGGCCTGACGCAGCGCGCGTACGCTCTCGTCGACCATCGCCGGTCCTCCACACCAGTGCCCCATGCGACGACCGCGCAGCGGCCCTCGACAATCAGTGCACCGCAATTCGATCACGTAGTCGTCGCCGGTGCCGGATGTTCCGAGAATCCGCCACACCCAGGTCCTGGAACATCTACTCTCCGCGGCCTTCTCGGCCCCGGACGCGGACGGAGTCCCGCGACGGCAGCCGTTCGGGACGTTGCAGGACAGTTACCGACGAGTCCGGTAGGGACGGCGCAGGCGGGTGGTGCGGACCTCTGGACGCAATCGTGCATGCCGTACACAAGGTGATTGGTACAGTCGAATTTCCTTGTGTACCTGTCGATTACCGGGAGTGCTTGTGCGGTCATGGCGACGTTGTCTGGATGCGGCAGGGGTGCACGATCGCGCGGCGCGTGCCGACTATTCGGCGGCAGCGCGGTATCTGTGGCGCAGGGAGTTCGCCGGCTGGGGGTCGGTGCGGGTGTTGTCTCCGCCGGAGAGCCGGCCGCACCTGGTCGCGGCGGTGGCATTGCTGCGCTATACCGACGACCTCAGCGACAGCGGCCCCGTCGAGGGGCGGGCACAGCGGTTCGACGAATGGGCCGCCCATGTAGCGGCCGGGCTGGATACGGGTAGTTCGGGGCATCGGTTGTTGCGTCCATATCTGCACTCCGTCGCTTTGTTGAATCTGTCGCGTACGTGGATCGACGCGTATCTGGCGGGGACTCGCATCGACCTGGACTTTCCCGGATTCGCGGAAGAGGCGGACTACCAGCGCTATATCGACACGGTTTCGCTGCCGAGCTTCATGCTGGGCCCCGAGGCCATGCCGGGCCTGGCCACAGACCAGAACTTCATATCTTTGGCCCGCTCACTGGTCGACGGTGGGCAGCGGGCGGACTTTCTCACCGACATGTTCGAGGATCTGCGGGACGGGCGGTTGTGTCTGCCGGTTTCCGACCTCGATCGGTACGGTGTGTCGCGGGCGGATCTGGAGCAGGGACGCGACACCCCTGGGGTGAGGGCGTTGATATCGGCCACGGCGAGTTCCGCGCGTGCCTCGCTCGTGGCCAGTGAGCAGATCCTCGGTGAAATCGCCCCGGAATTTCGCCCATTCTTTCGTTTTCTGATCGACTTGTTCCACGAGCGTCTGGACGATGTCGAGGCTCGTGGGGCGGCCGTCTTCCGTCGCCCCTACCACGATGCGGTGGTGAGGTCGATGGCGTTAGTGGCCCGCTGCCGGCGTATGGGTGCATCGACGAACAACACCCGACCTGGCCACCCGGAACTCGACGGCGCTGCGCTGCGGCCGTCCTGAGCGGTCGGTCACCACGACTGCTACTCCATCACCGGGGCCGAGGAAAAGGGCCGCTACACCGGGATATTTTCACGCCAACGGCCGGGGAATCTCTGTGGCCGGGCATGAGCTGCCGGACACCGGCGGAAGGAAGCGTGGACGACGCTGCCAGAGGTTGCCGTGTTGCGGATGCGGGATGTGTGGAAGGGCCTACCGACGTCGGCCGGTGTTGTGTGGGGTGACACTGGATTTGTCGCCCGGTCGGCTCGTCGGGATCGTGGGGAAGAACGGCACGGGTAAGAGCACGCTGCTGCGGATCCTGGATGCAGAGCGCGGTCACCTCCGTCGAGATGAGCCTCATCCCGTACGGCTACCTCGCCCTGGGACTGGCCTGGGCTGCTGCCACGGCCGCGACAGGTATCACGGCCTTCACGGTGCGCACCTGCTCACACCGCGGCCACCACACCATCGCCTCGACCGGCCCCGCCATGACCGACGACATCACCCGGAACACCCGAACGCGCCCGTCCAGGGCTGTCTGAGCAGCGACGCGGACCGCCGCCTGCGGGCACCCCGGTGAACGGTACCGGGTACCCGGGTTCCAGGCGGCCAGGGCGGCCCCTGTTGGTGTCTGTGCTTGTCGCGAGCGGATACCCCAGGCCCTCGAATCGGCGTGTGACGAGGACCGGGGTCCGTGGAGCGGAAGGTGTGTGGGGTCGTGGGTGTTATGGCAGGGCCGCAACCGGGTCGGTGGCCCGGTAGTAGTAGATCTCACGGCGCAGTCGTTCCAAGTCCGGCTCCGGAGCTTCGGAAGGGTGGGTTTGGGTGTGCCGATCGTTCTGCGGCACCGACTGCGTCAGGTTCGTCAGGGCTTCGAAGATCGTCGCGTAGTTCTTCCCCTGGCCGGACAGGCCGGGAAGGACGCGCAGCAGCGCGGGGATGTAGCGGATCACCGCGTCGAGCTGGGCGCGGTGATCGGCGAGCTGGCGCTGCACCTGCGCGATGGCTTCGCTGCGGCTGCATCCGTTCTCGTGACGGACCGCCCGGACCAGGTTGTAGGGGACGTGGTCGGCCTCGTCCTGATCGAATCCCACCAGGTCGTTCTCCACGAAACCCACCCAGAAGGCGAGTTCCTCGAGGCGGCGGATCACGGGGTGGCTGCGCAGCTTCGGCGGTAGTTCGATGTCCTGGTACACCTCCAGGGCGGCGATGGCGAAGTCGAACCCGCCGGTCGCTTTCCGTAGTGGCAGCCAGTCGGCCACCGAGGGGATGTAGCCGTTGATGCGATGGTTCGCTTCGCGTTCGGCGGCTTCGAACCACTGCTCGAGGCTGTCGAGGAACTGCTGCTGCCAGCGGGCGCTGCGACCCTCGCGCAGGCGTGGCCACAGACTCGCCCACGCTGCCGGAACCGCGCCGGGCCGCCACGGTTTGTCCGGGTCCTGGCGCAGTGTTGCCACCGAGCCACGCCGCAGCGCGGTGATGGCTTGCGGATCCCTCAGCTGCGGGTCCTCGAACAGGTCGTCCCATACAAGGCAGAGCATGCCCATACTGATGACGGTTTGTTTCTGGGCGGTGTCCGCGGGCAAGACTGCGCTCAAGACTGCCATCAGCTGGAACGCCCCTGCCCACCGGCGGTGGTCCAACTCGGCCGCGGAGGCGGCAAGGCCGGTGTCCACCAACCAACTCCTCACCCACGACATGGTCTTCGGCGAGGAGCTATGGCCGTTGATCTGGGGCGGCTGCGCCGAGGTCTCGGAGGCGGTCGGTCGAGCAGTTCGCCGGTCGAGTATGGACCGGGTGTAAGCGGTCATCGCGTGGGCCGCGCGCGGGTCGACGGCCACGGCGGCGAGTTGGCCGATGGCCTGGTCCATGAATTCATCGGCCACCTTCTGCGCTTCCTCCACGGCGCCGGAGGCGAGGACGAGTTCCCGGGCTCGGGTGGCCTCCTCGGCCGTCATCGCTCTGCGCAACAGGCGGGCAAGATCGCGGTCGCGAGCGGCCGCGCGGATCACGGGAAGGGTGTAGATGCCCTCGGGCAGATCCGCGTTGACGGGTTTGCCCATTTCCTCGGCAGTCGAGGTCAGATCAAGGATGTCGTCGTAGAGCTGGTAAGCCAGCCCGAAGTGCCGACCGAACCGCGCCAGCGCTTCCTCGTGCTCCTCGGATCGCCTGGCCTGCATGGCGCCGACCCGGCAGGCCAGCGACAGGACCGCGGCGGTCTTACCGTCGATGGTGTCCAGGTAGGCCTGCTCACTGCGGGACGTCACATACAGGTCGGCGGCCTCGATCACCATGCCCGCACACATCTGCTTGCTCGCGACCGTTCCCGCCAGAACCTCGCGCAAACCGAGCTCGGCCAGCAGGTGCATGCTCTCCATCATCACCGAATCCCCACCCAGTACGGCCATATGCGGACCCCACACCGCATTCGCGCTGGGGCGACCCCGACGCTCATCCGCATGATCGATCACATCGTCGTGATACAGCGACCCCTGATGCAACAACTCCACCGCGGCCGCTCCGCGCACCGCCGGGTCATCGGCCGGCGGCGCGGGATCGGTGAGCAGGTAGTACGACAGTAACGTCAATGTCGGACGCACCAGGCGACGCGAGGTGTCCGGACCTTGGTCGGTGAGTGCGGTCAGCTCGGGCCTGTCCGGAAACTGCACGGGCCCGAGAACGTTAACGGACACGGTCCAGGTCCGCCTCCAGATGAGGGAAGACGGAGGAAACGATTTCACGCGGCATGCCCACGCTCCTGACTGGTGATATCGGTCGTCTACATCGTCGATCCAGGGAATTGTGACACCGCCTCACCCGGAAGATGTTGGTGTAAGCCGATTTTGACGTCACCGGCACGGCTTCGGCTGCCCATCGGCACAGACCGGTCACAACCCACCACAATGCCCGCGCCGGCCAGCCTTGGCGGGTGCGGTCGGTGATCAGTTCGCGGAGGGAGTCGATCAGGCGGCAAAGCAGCGAATAACGCGTCAACCACACGGCGGACAGTCGTGGGATTGCACAGCAATCCGAATGGCTGGGAACGACTACAAGGCAAGCCCCGGCCGAACAACTGGACTACCGACTGATAGCTCGCTGACGTTTTGGTGCGGCGTATCCGCTGACATTTCCGTGCGGCCTCTCACCATTGGCACGATCCCGCGAGGAGGTACTCAGGCCCGCCGTTGTGGCCCCGAGCCGGCCCGTGGTACCACACCGTCCAGCAATACGTCGAGGAAGCGGTTGGCCTGAGACGGGTTCCCGGCGCGGGCAACGGCGGTGGTGAGGGTCAGCAACTCGGTCGCGTCGAGGTCGGAACGAACCGCTCCGGCGTCCTGCGCCGCAGCGAGCAGCGGGGCGGCGGCCTTGTAGACCGCGCGGTGCCAGGCTGCGATCTGCGGCGGCTCGGCGTCGGCGGGGCCTTGGTAGTCGGCCATGAACGCCTCGCCTAGCACTCGGCTGTTGGTGATGTGGACGACCACGTCCCGGAGCCAGGCCAGCAGCGCCTCGCTGGGCTCCCGCGATGCCGCCAGGTTGTCGGCGCTTTCGCACAGCGTCTGGATCTGCTGGTCGTAGACGGCCTCGATCAGCTCCCCCCGGGACGGAAAGTGCCGGTACAGCGTGGCGTTTCCGATCCCAGCGGCCTTGGCGATGTCGTCCAGCGACGCGGTCACGCCGCGTTCGTTGAGGACGGACTCGGCGGCGGACAACAGACGTTCGCGGTTGCGCTGTGCGTCGGCCCGACGTGGCGGTGGGGAAGCCATGCGGGCCATGGTACTTGCCAACCGGGGATCAGTCCCCATATTGTCGACGGCAACAACCAGGGACTGTTCCCCGTTTTTTGAGAGGAGAACCCGTGACCGACACCGAGGGGCCGGCGGCCGTGGTACAGGCGATCATCGCCGGCCGGGATGCGAACGACACGGAGGCGAGCCTGCGGCTCATCGCGCCAGAATCGCTCGACCAGGGCAGGCGGGTCACCCGCGAGGACTGGCGGCGCAAATGGGAGCTGATGCGGGTCGGCTGCCCCGACATGGAAGTGATCACCGAGCACAGCGTGGAGAACGGCGACTGGGTCGCCAACCGGTACACGATCCGCGGTACCCATACCGGCGACTTCTTCGGCGCCGCCCCCACTGGCAAGCGCTTCGAGATCAATGGCATCGACATGGTCCGCGTCGTCGACGGCCTGCTCGTCGAGCACTGGGCGTACGCCGCACCGCTCCCGAACGGCGAATGACCCGTCGGAGCGGCGTCTGTAGCAGGGGCTCGGATCGAGACAGTTGACCGAACTCGTCAACGCCTGGCCTGAGGTGGCGAAGCTGTGTGGTGTTGGGGTACGCCCCAGCCGGGCGGGTAGGAGTTGGAGGTGCTGCAGGTTCTTTGCGCTGTTGGTCGATCGGGATGGCTACGGGGACGGTGTTTTTCGGCTACATTGATGGGGTTCACCAAGGTCGGCGGTTGGCCGGAATCCGGGGAGTGGGAGGTTTGCTGAGGTGGATCCTGTGACGGCAGCGGTGGTTACGGCGATCTCGGCAGGTGCGGGGGCGGGGGTGAAAGACACTGTGGCGCAGGTGGTGAAGGACGCCTATGCCGGGTTGAAGAGTGTGATCTCGCGCAAGTACAAGGATGTGGACGTGTCGGGGGTAGAGCGCAAACCCAGCTCGGAGAGGAAGAAGGCTTCCCTGGCTGAGGATCTCGAAGACGCCGGCGCCGCGGGGGATGCGGAGCTGGCCGCCGCGGCAGTGGCGGTGCTGGAGGCGCTGCAGCAGCATGCTCCGCATGTCGTGGTGGGTGCGGAGGTTCGTTATCACATCGCCGAGGCGTTGAAGATCACCGATATCGACTCGACCGGTGATGGGGTCCGAGTGACCGGTGGCACGATCAGCGGCCCGACCGAGATCAGCGGAATCCGCGCGGGGTTCCAGGCGCCACCGGACCCCACCACGGCGCGGAACTGATCCCTGGCAGCAGCTCCGCGCCACCCGCCCCCACCGGCGGCGGGAAGGTCGACATTGTCGGGAGCACCTTCTACGGTCCTGTCACGGTCAACACATCAGACCGCGCGGTGGTGCGGCGGTCGTTGCGGGAGCTGGTCGGTGTATTTGGTCGCGAGGACCTGCCGACGATCGGTGAGGTGGACCCGTATCTGTTGGGGGCGACGAGTTCGGTGTTCGGTGGGCCCGACGAGCATGGCGTGCGTGACCGGTATGTCGCGCGGACAGCGAACCAGGTCGATGCCCGGCTGGCCGAGGCCTTGACCGGCTGCCGGATGGTGATCGTGGTGGGGCCGTCCAAGGCGGGCAAGACTCGCACTCTGTTCGAGGCGGTCCGCGCCTATGACCCGGCTGTGCGAGTGGTGTGGCCGGTCCACGATGGGATCGGTGAGCTGGCTGTCCACCCTCGCCTGTCCGGTAGCGAGGACCCGGTCGTGGTGTGGCTGGATGACCTGCACGAGTATCTGTCCGGTACGAATTCCCTTACCCCTGCTGGGCTGGCCGGGCTGACTGCTCGCCGGGGGCGGACGCTGGTAGTCGCGACGTTGCGGTCGGAGATGCGCGCCCAGATCAAGAGCGAGGGAGAACTGCAGCGCGACACCCGTTTGCTGCTCGAGCAGGCACTGCTGATCGACTTGGCCTCCACCAGTGAGGATCCCTACGAGCAGGCCGCCGCGATCCGCCTCTACCCCGGGCAGATTTCCGCTGGCCACGGTCTGGGGGAAGCGCTGGCAGGGGCGCCGGAGCTACTGGCACGCTATGACGACGCCAAAGCCACAGACCCGGTGCAGCACAGCGTGATCGCGGTCGCAATCGACTGGGCGCGCATCGGGCGACCGGACCCGATCCCCGAGCTCGTTCTCACCGGCCTCACCGTGCGCAGAATGCGAGTGAACAGGCCGGAGATCGACATCACCAGCGAGACGGTCCGTGCGGCGATCACCGGTGCCCGTACACCGCCGACGGGTGCCGGGCGGGCCGCTGCGCTGCACACCAGCTACCTCAATGGCGACGACACCCGTGGATACCGGCCCTTCGACTATCTCGTTGCCGCTGACGACGGACAAGGCCACCGCACCCCACGCCCCATCCCGGATACGTTCTGGGACACCGCAACTCACGACTCCGACACCGATGTCCTGATCTCGGTCGCGAACACTGCCTACCAGCGCGACAATAAAACCAGCGCGCTCGCACTGCTGCGTCGTGCTGTGATTACCGGCCACGTTGGCGCGATGGCCAACCTGGGTGTTCTGCTCTACGAGCGGGGCGAGATCACGGAAGCGGAATACTGGTATCGGAAGGCTGCGGACGTCGGCGACTTCGACGCCATGTACAACCTGGGGGGTCCTGCTCCAGGAGCGGGGTGAGGACGCCGAAGCGGAATCCTGGTGGCTGGCAGCAGCCGCCGGCAAACCCGCTGCGATGTACAACCTGGGAGTTCTGCATTACGAGCGGGGTGAGGACGCCGAAGCGGGATTCTGGTGGCGGGCAGCAGCCGCCGGCGGCGGGTCCGCTGCGATGGTAAATCTGGGTGTTCTGCTCCAGAAGCGGGGCGAGGACGCAGAAGCGGAATTTTGGTATCGGAAGGCTGTGGACGCCGGCCACTCCGCTGCGATGGTAAATCTGGGTGTTCTGCTCCGGAAGCGGGGCGAGGACGCAGAAGCGGAATTTTGGTATCGGAAGGCTGTGGACGCCGGCCATGAGGTTCACCCCGGGTAGTGGACACCGAGTTAGCAGGATGATGGTTCTGCTGGTAAGGATGTCCGTTATGCCTCCTCGTAAGCGTCGGTCGTTCTCGGCCGAGTACAAGGTCGAGGCTGCTCATCGGGTGATCGATTCCGGTCGCTCG